>JBBSYR010000056.1:0-4416 GCA_038045165.1 Nanobdellota archaeon | reverse complement strand
TTATCTGTTGTAACAAACAAATAAGTAGGCACTAATTATGATTTAGTGTACTTAACTAATTTAAGTACAAGGAATCATTTATCAACCCTGAAATTCAATCCTCGCTTCTTGCAATGTCAGAAACAAAAAATGTTCTATTTGACAGGACTTCATGCGTTTTGCCTTCTCGGTCAAATATGGCAGTTGCAGGAGGCAATTCAAATCTTCCAACAACTCGGACCTTAGAATATATAATATAAGAGAACACTCTTTCTTCACCAGCATTTAATCTTTCTATATTCCAGAACAATCTTCTTGTTGCGGCGTCTATTTTATCAGGTTTTATTCCAAATTTTTCATAAAGAATAGCCATTCCTGGAAGCTTGTCAATAACCTGTAAATCTTCTACATACTTCTTGGCTTTCACATGAATCTTTACTTTCAGAGCAAATTCTCCTCCCTTTGTCTTCACATAGGAGACTCGCTTACTGACAACTACGCTTGTTTTCGAATATCCATAAACTAACAAAGCAATAATTACAATCAATAAAACAAGAATAAATGGAAAAGTATAATTAGTTCTGGCAGTAATTATAAAAGATTCGGAAGGTTTTATTTCTTTCTCCCAGATATAATCAACAACTAATCCATTTCTATCAACACTTGCAGGCTCAATTGAATTAACAGTAAAAAGCCTGCTGAACACATCTTTTTTAATTTCTATTTTGGCTTGCACCAGCACATTTCCCGTATTTATTTTTTCAACTGTAGTTGTTTTGAATATTATTCCTTTTTTCTTTGTGTTTGTAACAATATCTTCTTTTTGAACATACTTGAAAGGCACTTCAAATTTAGTTTTTGCATTTCCAGCAGCAACTTCTGCAGTCAGCACATAAGAGCCAGCAACTATTTCCCCAGCATTCTTATTATTAATTGGAATACTAACTATTTTTTCTTCATGGGGAGCCAAAGAAAGCACTTTTTCTTCTGAAAACAAAACAGAATTAAAATTTATTCTGAATCCATCAATAAAAGCATTTTTTGAATTTTTAATTGTAATTTTTGCTTCTGCATCATTTAATTTAATCTCGTCTACTTTGAACTCCAAAGAATCTTTAAGTTCGACAATAGAAATTGTTAATTCATCTGTTATAACTCCTGTATTTCTGCTTTTTATCTGATATTCAAAGTTGTAGGTTCCTCTTTGCTCTCTTAGAAAATTATTTGGATATGCTTTTAGCTCTAAAATAGTCTGCCCTATAGGCAAATCAATTGGTCCTCGCGGCTGTACAACCATTCCAGCCAGAGCATAAATCTCCACACTATCTTCAGCGATAGTATTATTTATAATAAGGTCAAACAAAGCAGGATTATTCAAGCCGACTAAAACATCAGCGCCTTTATCTTTCTTTTCAATTGTTATTGCTGCAGCAAACTGCAAAACAAAAATCGCTGCAATTAACATCGCAAATATGCTCTTTTTAATGTCAAGAAGCTTGACGAAAACTGCGCCATTCGTGGCGCGATTGCTTCTTGAGCATCCAAAAAACGAGCACCTCATCGTTTTTTTGATTGTCATGGTATAAATAAAAATAAGGATTATATAAATATTTGTATTGTTTAGCACAAAAATCAATAAAATCTCACCTTTTCCCCAAAAGATCCAGATAAGCTTTCAGTTCTTCCTTAAAATCCTTCACGCTGCCGTCAACCTTATCCCCCATATCGTCAGCTCTTTTAGGTATAACATATTTATTGTAAGTATCCCTTAAAAACCTCCAAACTGGAGCCTCTTCCCACTTGCTATCAGGATCTCTAATCAAATTTCCTTTTATATCTACGTCAACTTTTCCCTTGTTGGCTTTTTTTTTCCTGCCATCAATTTCAAGCTCAACGTCGGTTAATTCAGCAATATCAAATTTAACCTTGATTTCAATTTTAAAATAATCAGAAAGTTTTTTGGATGCGGTCCATTCAATCACGATGTCTTTTGCATTTCCGGCAACTTTCTCAGAATACTTGTCTTCGGTAAGACCATAACTCTCATTTTGAAGCCATTTATGTGCGCATGCATAAAAGCCTTTAAAATCAAATACCCCTGAATACGTTATCTTTTCTTTTACTACCTGCTCTTTTTCAGCCATATTAATATATCTAGGAAGAGTTGTATTTAAAGATTACTCCCTTCCAAAAACACCTCTGCCTTATTGTTTCCTAAAGATAATTCATCTTTTTTATCAGATGAAACTACGAAAAGCAAACTTCCCGTCTTTCTGGGCAATTTTGCATTTTGCACATCCAGCATTTTTTTCATGCCTGGTTTGATAAGCCCAAAGTCATATTCTGTAATTTTATTTCCCTCTGAATAAATATCTAGCTGCGAATTCTGCGCCTCGCTAAATCCGGAATTTGCAACAGAAATAGAAAAAGACAAGCCATAAGAAGTTTTGTTTGCGCTAATCTTTTCTATCGCTAAATCAGGCAAAGAAGGAATAGCATAAAGTCGGTTTAATTCATCAATTATGTAACTGTCTAGATATTGTTCGCAGCTGGTAACTGGATACATTATGCTTTTCTGATTTCCACTATGGTCAAAACCGAGAACATGAAGTATTTCATGCAAAGCAAGTTTGGTTTCATTGCATTTTTCAGTTCTAAAAAATGAGACTTTTCCGCTGAGAATAAGATAATATCCATTGCTAAGATTTATAGCTGCTGTTGGCCCTCCTTCTCCAGCAATAAAATAATTTTTTTCCTCTTCGTTTTGCTTTTCTTTAGGAATTTCAGAACAAAGAATTTTTATCTGCGCCTCATTCTCCAAAAGATGAAACCTTAAAATTGTTTTTTCAGATAGTATTGCGAAAGCTTCATTAATCTCCCTTCGTTTTTGCATATTGCATGCAGATTCAACTTCATAGCTTATTTCTTTATCTGGAAATCGCATGTTGGAATAAAATTGTGCACCTGCAGAAGAAATAGGTATAGAAGATAAATTTCCAACATAGGGTGCATAGCTTTCATTATTGGAATTCAGATTAAACCAGAAAAAATAGACTCCGATGCAGATTAATAAAAACAAAAAGAACAAGATTATAAATTCAAAGACTTTCATACCCAGAACAGGCAAGTGCAATTTATAAATTTAAGCTAAATTTGGGCTTTGCGTGAGATAACATTATTTTCTAAGAATAACTAAACCTTTCGTTTTCAAGAATTCTCATATCATCTAGGCTCTTTCGCAAGAAGGGAAGCTTTTTATATAATCTAAAATCAGCATTTTCATGGAAGAACAATGGACATTTGAACAAAAAAGAATACTGCAAGAAGCTGTAAGCTCAAGTTCTTGGGCGATAAAAATTAATCATTTAATAAGAAATGCTGAGCAGGGAAAGATTTATCTGGGCATTCCAGATACGGAAGATTTGGAACCTCTCTGCTCAAACTGCCATGGCACAACAATATCTGCTCTTGGAGCAAAGCGAGAATTTATAGATTCTTTTCAAACAAACATCATAGGAAAATTAGAATTAATAATAAGCAATTTAGGATGGGCTGATCGCTGCTGGTTCTTAAAAACAGATGAATGGCCCGGCAATGTAGGAAGTTCCGGAATGCTATGGTTTCTAAAAAATAAATGCGAGAAAATTGAAGAACCTCGTCTTGGATGTGTAATTGCATCAACAAAAGAGGTAATTGGGCATTTGTACATTGTGCGTTATTTATGGCACACAGCACTCTATTTATGCAGAATAAAAGAAAAAGATATTACATTTCATCAGGAAAACAGCGGATGCCCTTATGAATTTTCAGAATGGAAAAGATTTAACGAACCCCATTGGAAAGAAGAATATTATATCTATAATCCTTAACATCAAAGGTACTCTCCGCAACCTTTTAAATAAAATCAGTTGATAGAAAATGGTTAACGGTATTTGATAATGGAACACCTGAGAGACCAGCTGGACAAGCTTCTGCTAACTCATTCGGAACCCCAGAAATAGGATTGAGTTTCTATTTTCTTGGTGTGCTGGCTAAGTGGGGTCGAAGAATTAGAAGAGAACAAGAATGCTTTCCGATGTTGAGAAGAAGTTTGTGGGATTTGACTGATGGTTTGGAGAATACCTACACAACGTAAAAATAAAATTTGGCTTATATCACCTAAATATTTATAAATCAAAGAGCATATTTTCTTAAATGAAAATTAGACAAAAATGGCCTACTCACTTAGAATTAAAAGCGCTGAGTGTAATTAAAAACGGAAAAAAATCGACAAACGCGAGACTTGAGCTGGTAACTGATGAATTTACAGTTGCATGCTTAGGGCAATACTGCGATAAAGAAGGAAATTACGATTGGGCAGGCAAGACTGGAAAAGTAGGCCATGTCATATATTCTGGAGAAGCTTATATTGGTGAATGCTTTCCCCACACGCAAGGT
>JBBSYR010000055.1:0-18370 GCA_038045165.1 Nanobdellota archaeon | reverse complement strand
TCTTTCTTTTTTTTAATTGTTTAGTGTAATCTATCCCATGCACTTATCTATACAACAACTTTTTCGCCTCGTATTCTTCAGCCTTAGCTCCAAAATTTTTTAAGTGAATCCTAAGTCTGTATTCTGGCTCTTCGAAACTCATAAAAAGAACTTTCTTGCCTCGGGAGCACATATTTTTAGCGACAGTTAAACCAAAAATAGTTTTCCCGCTTCCGGGACCTCCCTCAACAAGAACAGTGCTTCCAAACGGAATGCCATCTCCAAGTAAACTATCGAAGCCAGGAATATAGGTTTTCAGGAATTCAGAATGTCCTATTTTTTCTGCTTTCGCTTTTCTATTTGTCTTCTTCACCTTCTTTTTCATTGTTCAATCAATATTTCTTCCTTTATAAAATTTGCTAAAACTCAACTCTTATAGAATTAAGAATTCCTTTTTTCCTAAGCTGAATTATTGCAGATGAATTGTACTTAAATATAACATCCCCTTTGCTATTGTCATCTGGCCATGGTTGGATTAAAACAATGTCTTTAGACCTCAACCAGAGACTTCTTTTATATCTTCCAGGCACTCTGCAATTTCTAGTTTTTCCATCAGTTGCGAGCACTTCCATTCTGTTGCCGCCAAGCCTTTGTAAAATAACTCCAATAAATTCTCCATTTCTCGGCATTCGAACCCTTGCAGTGGTTTCCTGTTCTGCACTAATTTGTGTGTTTTGTTTTTCAGGTTCTATTATCTCTTCAAATTCCCCATAGTCTGCCATAAGCTATTCTAGAAACCTGCTTTTTTAAATATGCTCCTTAGAGCATTTTGAGCAGAATTACCAAAAGAGCCCCAAAAATTAAATAAAGTCGATAGCACAATAAAACACTGAAGAGATTCTTATGCCTTCGGGAATCAGCTCCAAAAAGGATATTGCGAGCATTACTCCTGCTGCAAAGGCAATCATTCTGTACATAAACTTGTGAGAGGGTTTGCCAAGCACGCCAATAAATGAGCTGATTATTGCTCCTAGCAATAGCAAGATGATAACAAAGGCTGTTTTTATGAATTAAAATTGATTTGCTGATTTTTATAACTTTTGATAGTGAGTCTAAAAAACCCAAACCTTAAATATCTAAAAAACATAGAGCTTTTATGATACAAGCGCAATTTTCAGGAGATAGAATAACTTCCCTTTCAGAAGATGCTTTTTCCTTTTATGAAAAATCATGTTTTGGGGAAAAAAAGAGAAATAAAATAGAATATACTGGAGTTGAAGCTCTTTTTCTTATAGAAGAAGGCAAAATGAAAACTTTTTCAGGAAAAAAATCTATTTCTTTTGATGAATTAAATAAAAAAATAAAAAAAAGAGATGAGAAAATAGAAATAAAATTTGTAGTTTACCAAGATTTAAGAAAAAGAGGATACATAATTAAAACTGCTCTTAAATTTGGTGCGGAATTCAGGGTGTATGACAAAGGCGTTAAGCCCGGAGAAAACCACGCTCGCTGGATTCTTTTTACAGTCAAAGAGCACGATGCCCTGAACTGGCATGACTTTGCAGCTAAGAACAGAGTAGCACATTCAACACAAAAAAATCTTTTAATTGCAATTGTTGATGAGGAATCTGATGTTTCTTATTATGAATGCCAATGGCTTAGACCATAAACCTGCTTATAGTCGAGGACATAATAAATTAAGACAAATTGATAATTTTACTTCATAATTCTAAGTAGTCCAATTACAAATATTTATAACTACTTAGCGATTTTCTAAACCATGCCTGCAGATATGCAAAAATTATTGAGGGATAAGGATTTAATTTTAACAAGCATAAGCACAAAAGGTCCAAGCTTGCCTGTTCATGTAGCACGAGCAGCAAACCTGAGCATTCTTTTTGCTTCTGCTTTTCTTTCTGAATTGTATTCAGAAGGCAAGGTAAAAATGAGCCGCATGAAAGTAGGCAGTTCATCTCTTTATTATCTGACAGGGCAGGAGGCACAACTTGAAAATTTTGTGGAATATCTTAATTCTAAAGAAAAAGAGGCATTTTATCTGCTAAAAAAAGAAAAAATTCTTTCAGATGAAATTCAAGCCCCAGCCATAAGAGTGGCCCTAAGGGCAATACCTGATTTTGCAATTCCTATAAAATTAAATATTGATGGTGAACAAAAAATTTGCTGGCGGTATTTTCTAATTCCAGATTCAGCAATAAAAAGCATTGCCCAAGAATATTTTGACCTGGAAAAGAAGAATAAATCTGAAAGCCAAACTTCTCTAATTCAAAAATCAGCAGAATTGACGCAGGAAGAGAAAATCCAGAAAATACAGACAAGAAAAGCGAGAGAAAAAATTCAAAATGGGGAGAGTGCTTTTACAAAAAAGGTCAAATTGCATTTGACAAAGCATAACGTTGAAGTTCTATCAATAATCTTGGAAAAAAAGAAAGACTTTCTAGCAAGAGCGTGCATAAATGCCTTATTTGGAAAGCAGGAATATTATCTTATAGCCAAAGACAAGAAAAAAATCAACGAAGATGACCTTGCGATTGCTCTTCAAAAAGCACAAACTGAAAAAATGCCTGCTTTGTTTCTTTCTACCGGAGATATAGATAAAAAATCAATATCTTATTTGAATGAATGGCGTAATCTAATCAAATTCGAAAAAATAGACTCCTGAAAAGATTTAAATACCTTCTGCAAGAAACGTTTGTATGGGAAGAATAAAATCTTTAATGGTGAAAAGAGCTGCAAAACAGCTTCTAGAAGGCGAGAATGTTTTTAATGAGGCATTTGAACGCAATAAGAAAGTTCTTGGCAATACAATGCCTAGCAAGCCAATAAGAAACAAAATAGCAGGTTATTTATCTAGATTGAAAAAGGCAGAGAATTTGAAGCAAAAAGCAGAGAATTTGAAGCAAATAACAGATTCTTCGGTAAAGTTAGCATAAAATTATTGATTTTCTCTGCTATGAGGTTTTGCATTGCAGAGCTTACTTTTTCTTGTTAAGAATCTTGTCAATTTTTCCTTCTATTCTTTTCATATCTTTTTTAATAATATAAATTTCTTTCATTCTTTTTCTATTAATCCAGAGGGAAAATATCTGAAAAAGAATCCATAAAATGATAATCAAACCCAATGCTTCCAGCCAGCGGCCTATTTTTCCAATTTCATTTATGATTTCAATAGGTGCGTCAGCAACATTTACAATATCACCATTTAGCATAATTTATTAAGAAAACTAAACTTATAAATCTTCTTAACAACACGCTTAAAAACCCTTTAGCTTTCACAATTTTGGCGGTATAGCCGAGTGGTTAAGGCGCGGCTCTCATAAGGCCGAGATCCCGAGTTCGATTCTCGGTACCGCCGTTTTTATGATTTCTGCCAAACTTTCAATTTATTTTCCTTAAGAAGTTTATCAAGCATCTCCATTTCTTCATAGATTCCTTCAATTATATTCAAGGACTTAATCAATTGAGCAGTTTGGTCCTTGAATATCAAGGGAAAAACATACAATTTTACTCAATTATTTATGTTTTTCACTATAATTCATAGTTTTTAGATTCTTCCAAATCAACCCATTTATACTCAGTTAAAGCGTTGCATAATTTGACTTCTCCTTCCTTGGCAGCAGCAAACAAGCTATTTCTTTTCCAAGCTCTCTGAATCCATGCTGAAAGCTTTTTTCAAAATCTGTCTGTTGACTTCTTCTCTTCTAAAGTCTAATGGCACCAAGCTCTTCCAGATTGATTTTTTTTCTTTGCAATTAGTGATTGCAGCGCTAAGCTTGTTTATTTCCTTTGAGAATTTTGAATGCCTACTGTATAAAGAAGAGGGAATTCTATTAAACAATGCGCGCGTATTAATTGAATCATCGAAAATTCTTGCAATTACCGGCAATCCAGTTATTTCTTCTATATATTTTAAGCTAATTTCATAATCTGGGTCTCTTATTTTATTAAGAATAATGCCTAAAATGTGCTTATCTCTTTGTCTTGCCAGTTTTATTGCTCTCAGTGCGCAGCTTAGTGTGGGATAATCTGGAGTAGAAACAAGAAATAAGTTATCAGAAGCAAGCATAGTTGAAAGCAATTCTTCATTCAGGCTTGGAGAGGAGTCAATGATTATAAAGTCATAATTCTTTTTTATAACTGCAATTTTATCTCTAAGCTTCAAAGGATTAAATTTTTTTGTGCAAGAATAACTTCCAGGAACAACATCAACTCCGTATCGCGGATGAACTGCTCTGCTTATTCTTGTTTTGCCGGCAAGAACATCATGAATTGTTGTTTCTGGGTCAACAATATCCATATGCAGGCCCAGATTAGGCGCAGAATAATTTGCATCAATTAAAAGGACTTTTTTTCCATAATGATTTGCCAAATCAGACGCCAAAGATGCAGAAATTGTGGTTTTACCTACACCTCCCTTTATGGCAATAATGCCAATCACTTTTCCCATGCTTAAATATAATTAAAACCTCTTTAAAAGTGTTTCTGATGAAATCTTTTTGCAGCGAAGATGCATAATTTATAGCATTTGCATAAATATTAGATATCTGAAAAAAATAGACTATAATTGAAAATATATTATAGATTTGTGCATATTCTTGTATAATGTGGAATAAAGAACCAGACGTTTATATTATTTGGCATTATCTCGTTATTCTTTTGTAAAATAATAAAGACAATTTTATTCTTGTAAGTGGACCCGCCGCCTACAAAAGTAAAATGTTATCCTATGATGTCAAGAACTCCGGAATAAATTCCGGAGCGTGCTCGGAGTTCTTGAGCACCTCGAAAATTAAGTTTGCTTTCTCTCGAACTAAAGTAGGGAGTTTGCGCAAACTTAATTTTCTCAGTATCAAATAGTTCTGTTATTTTTATCGTTGCTGTTTCAAAGCGAGTGGAGTTTATGAATCTTGTCGACAGGGAGTCCCTAAACAAGAGAGATATGTTAAATACAAGCAGAGATTAGATATTTAAATTGAGTATTCTTCGTGCAATTATGTTTCAAACTAAATATGATAAGTTAATGAAAAGAATAGGTTTGCTAACTTTTTTTTCATTTGTAATGGTCTTTGTCTCTTCATTTATATTAGCCCCTTTGTTAGCAGTAGGGAAATATGATCCAAGTGGAAAAATCGCAGAGGACCTTAACTTCGGAACTTTTAATTTACTGCCCGTAATGTTTTTTGGTCTAATGTTTATATGTATAGGGCTATTGATGTTATTGCCTAATAAATTTACTTTGAAGGCAATAATTACCTATGTATTTGGATTTCCCATCATTCTCATTGGGGCAGGAATATTTTTATTAGGAGCATATTTTTGTTTAAAGTATCAACCCTATATCATTTTAGGATTTGCTCTTACTATATTATACTTACTAATCCCAAAAGGAAAATTCAAATACGCAAGTGAAGTTAAGCTAACTGAAAATTCTTTAGATATAATTAACAACAAAAATCAAAGAATTTCCTATTCAATCCCTGCGATTTCTCGTGTTTTCCTAATAGGTAATTTCGATGGCTTTGTAATAGAAACAAAAAGCTCAAGGGAAACTTATGAAACTAAAATGAAATTTTCACAGCTTGCTCAATTATTTGAGCCATTAAAAGATAGATTATTTACTCTGACGGCCAAATTAATAGGAAGTGCAAGGGGCAAATCTATTCGGGAAATCTTTGGAAAAGAAGTCAATGAAAACAATTTTAAAATTAAAACAGAAGCAATAAGATATAGGCAAGGTAGACATACTACAAGAGATTACGCATACATTCCTAAAACTGATCAATGGCTGGATGTAGAGGAGGCTTATGTTTGGAATTATGATTACAAAAATAATAATATAATTGCAAAGAGAAGATTAGATTTATTTGGAATAAGATTTTGGTCAATTACCTTAGGGTATTTAATATTGATGTATGTTGGAGAAAAATTAATACCTTTAAAGCAGATTAACTAATATAAAGGGTTCAAAAATCTTTAGCCTTAAATAAGTTTAGCCCATTAAAGCAAAACTTGAAAATAAGTTTTAAATAATTCTTTACATTCAGCGAAACTCCCAACATCAATTTGCAGCAGTATTTTTAATAAATAAATTTTCTAAAGTGGACCCGCCGAGAATCGAACTCAGGTCTCATCCATGCCATGGATGCATCTTACCACTGGACTACGGGCCCTCAAAGCTCAGATAAAAAAGAAACATTATAAATCTTGTCTATAACGTGGGACTTAAGTTTTTCACCTTTACTCTTAAGTCCCAGGAATATAGCAACAGACTTTAAATTTTTACCAAATTGTCCATTGCTATATCAAAAAAACGATGCGCCACCACGGCTTGAAAGCAGTGGTTTGTGACAGGCGCTCGTTTTTTGGAATGCCCTAAAAAGTCTTTAAGGACTTTTTACGGAACAGAAAATCCTCTGGATTTTCTTGTGCTCGAGAATCACCACGCTCTGAAGAGCGTGGTTTTCAAGATTCTCGACATAATCAAATAAAACTGCGACAATTTTAATAAATATTGATATCAATAAACTAATTAATGAAAGATTCATCTCAAAAGCATTAAAGCATTTTAGTATTAACGATATTAAATTTATCCTAAAATCAGCAAGATTGCCATAATTGCGATTCCTAAGATAAAGAATATTGTCTGTAATAAAGCGCCCTTTCCAGCTTCTTTATGCAATTCAGGAATCAAGTCACTGCCCGCAATATAAATAAATCCTCCTGCTGCAAGAGGAAGCAGAAAAGATGCAATCTGTTCAGCTGCGTTATTCAACCACAAAGCTAAAATAGTTCCAACTACTGCGATTAAGGCAGAAAGAAAATTTACTAATAACGCTTTAGCACGTGTAAATCCCCCATGCACTAAAATACCAAAATCTCCAAGCTCATGAGGAATTTCATGAAGAATTACCGCTAAAGTGGTTGCAATGCCGATTTGAATATTTGCGAGATAACTTACTGCAATAATAATTCCATCGATAAAATTATGCAAGCCTCCGCCAAATAGATTGACATAAGCAAATGAGTGAATTTTGCGTGGTTTTATATCGCAATGGTTTCCTTCGCAGTGGTAATGCTGATAATGCACGATTTTTTCCAAAATAAAGAATAAAAATATTCCGAAAAGCAAAGAAAATGAAATATCCAAACCAAAGCCATTCTTTTTCACAACTTCAGGAAGAATATGGATGAATGCGTCCCCAAATAATGCGCCGGCAGAAAAACTGATTAAATAAATTAAAATCTTCTGCAATTTTTTCTTTTTTATTGCTAAGGTAAACGCGCCAATAAAAGAAACTAAACTTACTAAAAAGACGCTTATTAGAGAATAAAGCCATACTGAATTCATATTAAATAATATTCAGCAGAGTTTTTAAAATAGATGTTTAATTGAGGAGTACTAATAAACATAGTATTCCAAGGGTTATGTAAAACCGCCTCGTTTGCGGATATTGTAAAATTAAAGTGATGTGTTTTCTCTAACAAACTTGATCAAATTTAATAATTTATTTCTTTTTAACGATAAAATTATCTCTGCCATTTCTGCTGGTGTTTTTCCTTGCAGTTGCTGATGTGGATTAATAAAATTATGCACAACTCTTCTTAAATTCATAAATGCTTTTGCACCAAAAAAATGCTAAATTATTTGATTTCTAAATTACTAATAAGATTAAAATTCCCAAGGAGTTCAAAATAAAGCTTATTATTGCCAGATTTTTTACTTTTATTTTTGTAACGCCTGCAAGCATGATTATGCCAATTTCATCAGGCAAGGGAGAAGCAATTAAAATTCCCACAAAAGTATACATTAAATAAAGTTTTATCTTTTTAGTTAGACTCTTTTCAATTAATTCACTTATTGTTTTAATTAATTTTGTTCTTTTTAGCTGTTCAAATTCATTTTTAAAAGAAACTCTAATAAACTTAAAAATGAGTAAATCTGAAATTAATGCTCCAAGACCTCCCAAAATTGCTGCAAGCCAGATACTTGATGGATTTAAAAATATGAAAAATCCTGCTGCAAACGGGGTGCTAAACCCAAAAGCAAACAATATTCCTGCAATAAAGATTCCCAAATAACTTAATTTTCCCAAGTGGGAAATAAAAAAATTAACATCTTGATTTTTAAAAACAAAATAAGCTATAATTATTGCAGCAACAAATATTGTAAGCTTTAGATATGGATAACTGCATTACTTGTAGCTCTCTGCGTTGCAGTTCTCCAGACAGAAGCGTACAAAATGTGCTACAAGCTACGCAGTTTTCTGTATTTAAACCCAAATAAATTATTTAATTTCATCTCAAAAAATTCAATAAGAACTAAACTTCACTTCAGCTTCAGCCATTTTATTATAGAAATCCAAGTCGAAGCGTTTTTCTTCTGCTTTATAAACAATTTTCTCTCCGCCAATCCAAAATAGAAACCATCCAGAAGGTTCAGTTATAACAATTAAGATGCTTTTAAGAAGAGTATTAATATGCACCAAGTCAGAATAAATAACAATTGACAAAAACATCATGAAAAAGCCTAAGATTATTAAAAACCATCCTCTTCTTTTTACCAAATGAATCTCCTCCTCGAGAAGATGATGATGCTTTCTAAAATGCTCTTTTAATCTCTTCTTAATCATTACTTCGTGCTCAAAATTTCTGTGCAATTTAGGAACAAGAAACCTTAATTCGTAAATTCCTTTTTTATCTCGTGTAGCTCTTTTTGCTTCTAACAAAAAATCGTCAGAAAGGGATTTTTCCGAGAAAGGACGTGGATCAAAACTTGAGAATATATCATTATAATCTTTAATTAAAAGACTCATCTCACTTTTTTCGAGCAAGGTTTCTTTAACAATTGCTTCTGTTTCAACTTCTGTCTGCTCTTCCCCTCTTTCTTTAAGCATATAATAAATTAGAACTGAGGATATTTAAACGTTTTTTATTTCAAGAAATACAGATTTTACCCCTTTTCAGCGGCTGAGGCCACCTTTGCTTTTAACTTATCTTCTAAATCTAGCCTATCTATTAATTCTTTATATCTGTTTCTGATAGTGACTTCTGTAATTCCAGCAACATCAGCAACTTCTCGCTGGGTTTTCTTTTCATCATTCATTAAAGCAGCAACATATAGGGCAGCAGCTGCAACACCTGCAGGTCCTCTTCCAGATGTTAGCTCAGAAACATCTGCCTTTTTTAGTATTTTCAAAGCTTCGTTTTGTGTTTTCGGCGACAAATGTAAAATAGAAGAAAATCTTGAGATATAATCTTTTGGGGAGCTTGGCATAACTTTTATTTTTAATTTTCTAACAATAAACCTATAAGTTCTCCCAATTTCTTTTCTTTCAACATCAGATGCTGCAGCAATTTCATCTAAAGTCCTTGGAATATTATAACTTCTGCAGGCAGCATAGATGCAAGCAGCGATGACAGATTCCATGCTCCTTCCTCGGACAAGCCCTCGCTGCAAGACGAAATTATATACTCTTGAAGATTCATCTCGAACAACAGGAGGCAAACTCAGGAAACTAGCAACTCTTCTAAGCTCAGCCATGGCTAGTCTAAGATTTCTTTCAATTGAAGTTGAAACTCTCTCCTGCCATTTTTTTAATCTTAGAAATTTGCGCGTCTGCCCAGCTTCTAATCTGTAGATATCTGAAATCTCTCCGACATTTGTTGTAAGCCCTTTATCAAATTTTTGCAGAGAAATTGGCGCCCCTCCCCTTCCTTTTTTGTCAGATTTGTCAAACTGACCTCCGATATCTTGGCCAGTATCGACCATTTTTTCTTCAATAATCAGACCGCAATCATTGCAAATAATTTCTCCTTTTTGCTCTTCATATGTTAAATTAACACTATTGCATTCAGGGCATCGTTTTATGTAGCTCATAGAATATTACCAAAAGGTTTAAAAATCTTACGCTTTTAAGCATATTTAAAGCTTTCTATTTTGTTTTTTTCCCGACGGTGAAGCTCCCATCCCAAGGGTTTGCCTTTCGGGCAAATCTACCTACGGCAGAGTGGGCATCACTAGAAAAAAAGAAGGTACTGAAGCAGACACAAATTACAGATAATTATTTCTAGGGGTTTTTCAGCTATGTTCTTTAAAGTTTAAGATTGTTCTTTAGTTGCTGGAAGCTTTATCCCTGCAGCAAGATGCAGAGGTATGGATAACTGCATTACTTGTAGCTCTCTGCGTTGCAGTTCTCCAGACAGAAGCGTACAAAATCCGCTACAAGCTACGCAGTTTTCTGTAATGTAAAATTATCTTCTCGTTTGATAATTTCTCTCTTAGCCAGAGCAATGTGCCTTTACATAATGTTGAAGTTGGAATTTTTATTCCACGTTTTATCAAAATCGCATGAATCTTATTTTTTATTTGTGTTGTTTGTTTGACAAACGTTCTTCTTTCTCTTGTGATTTCACGCAATCTTCTAATTTCTTTTGGCGGAATATAGCTTTCAGCAATAAGATTTGCTCTTAGCAAATCTGCTAATGTATCTGCATCAATAGAATCTGTTTTTATTCTTGCTTCTGCAATCGCTCTTGTTCTTACAGGATTTGCTAATTTTACGCAATAGTTCATCCCATCAAGTATTTCATAGATATATTCCCATACCGAAGTACTTTCCATAACTATTTTTGTCGATTCGGGTTTGTATGCATTTAGAAATTTGCTAAAATCCTCTTCACTATTATCAAATTTCTCTTTAGCAAGTTTATTCCCATTATCATCTTTTACAACTGCAACAGTAAACTGCTTGTGTATATCCATTCCAATATAATTCATCTTTTTCTTTTTCCTCCTTTCAGTTATTGATATTTTAATGTCATTAGACATTATTTATGCAAAATCCGCCGAAGGCGGACTATTGTTTAAGAATTCTCATACCATCAAGAATGCTAGCTGTTGCATTCTTGAGCGCGCTCAAAAACCTTCGGTTTTTGACGTAGTAACAGACAATCCTGCTCAATTATTTGAGTCTGTTACTATAGCTTCAGAAAGCTAAGCTCTTATGTTTCTTTTTGAATATCCCTAATCTAATTCCTCAACCTTCTTAGCAATACTAAACATCTTGCTTTCCTCACCTTTCCCGCACATTATCTGTAAGCCGGTAGGAATCTCTTCCTTGCCTTCCTTTATCACTCCTGCAGGAATTGATAAGGCGCATATTCCCGCGAGATTAGCAGGGATAGTACAAGCATCATAAGCATAAACTTGCTCTGGTTTCATCTTTAATCCTTCTCCAACTTTCCAAGGCAGTGCAGGCACTACAGGAGAAAAAAGGCAGTCATATTTCTCGAACACCTTTTCAAATTCTCCTTTGACCATCTCTTTAATTCCTAAAGCTTTATTGTAATATCTTCCAAGAAACTCTGCCTTTGTTATCTCGCTTCCCCCCAAAATACGCCTCAAAACTTCAAGCCCGCAGCTATCCTCTATTTTCTTGCCATATCTACGCCCATCAAATCTTCTAGTTCCTGAGAAAAATTCTGCATAAACTAAAGGATAATAAGTTTGTACAGCCAGATCAATATAATCTATCTCAACCTCTTCAGCATCCCAGCCATAATTCTTAACAATCTCTGAGATTTTATCATTCACTACTTTCTGAATCTTAGAATCAGTATTTTTAATCTTTAAAATTCCAATTTTAACTTTCTTTAAATCATTAATTTTTATAGGTTTAGAATTAAAACTTATAGTATCCTTTTCATCTCTGCCTTTTATTACATCTAACAGCAGGGCAGCAGCATCCACACTCTTAGCAATAGGCCCTATTTGATCCAAGCTCATAGATAAGTCAATCAAACCATATCGAGAAACAAGGCCATAACTTGGTTTTACACCTATTAGCCCGCAATTGCTGGCGGGAGTTCTGATGCTGCATCCAGTATCACTCCCCAAAGCCGCATCGCAAAAACCAGCAGCAACAGCAGAAGCGCTTCCAGAACTACTTCCTCCTGGAACTCTTTCAGGCGCCTTAGGATTAATAGCGCATCCAAAAGCAGAATTCTCTCCAGAACTGCCACAAGCAAACTCATCCATATTAGTCATACCTATAATCACTCCATCTTCAGCCTTTACCTTCTCAATAACAGTTGCATTATAAGGAGCTTTATAATTCTCAAGAGTCTTAGAAGCGCAATTGCATATTAATCCCTGAACATTGATATTGCTTTTAACTCCAATTACATATCCATATAATCTCCCTTTCTTCCCCCCCTTAGCAATCTTCTCATCAATTGCGCTGGCTTCTTCCAAAACCTTCTCATTTAAATGCAAGAAAGCATTTATCTTCCCATTTTCTTTTTTTATCTTGTCTAGATATTTCTTTACTTTTTCTTCTACTAATCCCATAAAAAGCTAAAACAAAAACACTTATTAAATATTGCGCAAACACTTATATACCCAACCTTTCATTTAAAATAATGAAACCCAAAAGCCTTGATGAGCTTGTTGAAGAAACTAATTCTGTAAAACAAGATTTAGAGGAAAATGGCGCAGAAGTTTATCTTCCAAAGAATGGAAGCTTCTTTGAGAAATGCAGAAACTACTGGGAATCCATGCATCCTAAAAGCGCTTTGGAATATTCTTATGCTATAAGCTCTCCTGCAGGATACATCTTATGGAGAATGCCTCCTGAAATGCATGAAACTCTAAATAAAGTCTTATCTTATTCTTCTCTTGCGCTCTCAAGATTGCACCCAATAGCAGGATTAGCAAGCGGTATAGTGTATGGTCTTTCTGAAATAGTTTATGGAATAAAAACGCGCTCTGGAAAAAGCCTTGTCTCAGGATTAGTCGGCTCCCTCACTCATCTTAAGAAAATAGGCGAACCTAAACTGACAGAGTTTGCAGACCATGCCCTTTCTTCTCTAAAAGAATATTTTGCATTCCGAGAAGTATAATGATATCTAAACAGATGTTTTATAATTTATACTAAAATTTATTCTACCACTCTATTTTCTTAAATGGTTTTTTGTTATACAGAATCTCGTTAAGTTCGTAGAAATCTATTGTTGTTTCCACCTGATCATCAAAATATCTTAATTGATAATCTTTATCTGTTTTTGAATCGAACAGCTCAATTGTCATTTCTTTTGTTGTTCCGTGGTCAATTAAAACATATTGTGCATCAACTTCATACTCTTTCCCATCAATTTTCAGCTTATCGCCCTTTTTTATTTGTTTTATTGGTTTTGAAGCTTTTATATTTCTTTTTTCCCCAACACTTTCATCTAAAGATTGCACAGAAACTTCTTCTTCGTCATCTGCTTTTGCTTTAACTTTCTTCGGCTTTGACTCTCTATAACTAACATCTTCATCATCTGCGAATGCATCATCTAAGTCCATTCCGCCTTCTTTAGCTTTTTTTTCTTTAGTTTTTTTCTTAACTACCATGATTTTTTTTCTGCAATTATTGAATCACCAGATTTCGAAGGCGCATTATTGAACATAATTTCCCTAAAACTCGCATCTCCTTCCAATCCCGCACCTTCGCCCCTAAATCCCCCCTCAATTTTATTAAATTCTTTCTTTTTTATTTCCACTCTTGCAAGTGCCTTGCTGAAATTATCTAAAATTTCCTGTGCCTGCTTTTGAATTTCTGCCTTTTTTTGCCCATCAATTTCAGCCATAATCCGTAAAAAGAATTAGGAATTTATAAAGCTATTGAATACGTTTTAAATTCCTAAATACAAACGCCAACATTAAAAAATATAATAAAACTCTCTTAATAAATAATTCTATTTCGCAAACCTCGCATTAATCTCTTTCAATCACAAAAACTCTCTGCACTTTAAATTCTGAAGTTATCTTTTTAACAGCTTGAACAAATATCTCTTCATGAATCGGAGAAATAGCAATAAGCCCTGGTTCAAGCAGTTTTCCGCCATATTTTCTTAATAGCCCATATTTTCCGCCTTTTCCCTGCAGTTGATAATGAAATCTTACTTTATCCTTTTTTTTAGAGAAATTAATGAAAATGCAATTGAAATACTCAGAATAATGAGAGATTTATCTTTCGCGCAAGTGCTTTTTGAATCAGGCGATAAAGAACTAGCAACCAAAACAATAAAAGAAATTGAAGAAAAAATAGAAAAATATCCTATCGCACAAACCTCGCCTTTACTTTTCCATCCTCTCCAACATCAACAATCGCATATCTTCCTTGTTTATTATTATTCTTCCTGAAAAATCTGCTTTTCTTGATGCACTTTTTATAATTGATTTAATCTCTTCAGTTATTTTTCTATCAAGCACAGATAGGGCTTCCCTCCCTATTTTCTTATTATTTTCTTTAGCTATTTTTCTGGCTTCACTTTTGGAAATCATATCTCAGAAACAAGAATCTGCTTTTTCTTGTAATTGACCCCCCATGTAATTAAAAATTCTTCAAAAAAAGAGCTCTGCGCCGTTGGGACAAGCAAAGATCCTCGACCCAACCTTTCCGCACTGACAATTTTTATCGCGCCACCGCTACCCTTTCTTCCTATCAAAGCATAAGTAAACTTTGTTTTTTTATTATGGTCTAAATTTTCTAAAGTATACGAAAACAAAGAATAGCCCCTAAATCCAAGTTTTCTAGAAATAGTTTCTCCAGTCAATAAACTTATCCCTTCTGCAAGAAAGCTTTGCCTTGCAAAATAGCTCTTATCAAAAAAGTCTCTGAGAATCGCAATTTCAATATGTGGCTTATTAACAAGACCTTTAATTTTATTCTTAAATTTCTGAGCAATTTCAATTCTCTCCTTTAGTGGCTTTTCTACAAAAAGCAGTAATATATCTGTATCGTTCGGATTTTCTTTGCCTTTTACAATTGAGCCGTATAAGATTATATCAAAAATATAATTTTTGTCTGCAAATTCTTTAGATATCGACTCCAACTTTTTCATAAAGTCTTTTGACATCATTATATATAAGCAAGCAGATTTCTGCCGTTAATCTTGAACGATAACTATCCTGATAAAAAGAAAAATTTCTATCAATTAAATCATATATCTCTTTATCAAACTTTTCCAAAATTCTGAATCTTTCTGCATGATTGCTTGGTATTCTACCTGTTTTTTTATAAATATACAAATCGCAAAGAATGGCTATTGTCTTAAAATACATTGTTATAGCAGAGTTGTAATTCCCCTTGTCTTGGGCTTCTTTTCCAGTTTCATAATACTCTCTAACGTTTTGAATTAAAAACTTTTCAGTTTCACTAATATCCATATAATACAACAATAAATCTTATTTATAAAGTCTTTGTTGTATTATATTTATTGTTATACTATACAACAAATAGCTAATATAAATGTTTATATGTTATATAATATAACAAATTATCTCACAAACCTAACATTAATCTTTTCATTTCTATCTTCAGGAACTTCCACAATCGCATATTTTCCTTTCTCAGCATCCCCGGGATTAATTACCGGGACTCCGTGCAGTCTCTTCATTCCCTGATATTCATGCATATGCCCGCAAAATGCAAGTTTAGGCGTATATTTCTTAATTGCTTCTGTAAAAAATCTTATGCCTGTGCTTTTTCCATTCATAGGATTATCTTTTTTATCTCTAATAATATCAAATACTCCCTTTGGAGGATAATGCAAAACAAATATCTTCTCTCCCCTAGTTTTCTCCAAAACCTTAAAAAAATGTCTCCTGCTTTTTTCGCGTCTTTTTATTCGCCTCTTTATTTTCGCATTATCCTCTTCCTTCCATTCTTCCTTATTAAAATAAGAATCAATATCCATATACCCTCCAAATCCTACAAAACTAATTTCTCTAAATTTTGTTTTACTGTAAGTAATTTCCTTCATATTTTCAAGCTTTCTAATAAAATTCAAATTGCTCTTTTTCACAGGCAAGATTTTATCAAACCTATATTTATACCATTCATCATCTCCATTTCCAAATACAAAAATCACTGGTTTTCCAAGCCCATTAATACTTTTCAAAACATTTCTCGCAGCATTTCTATCTTTTTCGATAAGTTCTTTAAACTTTTTTTTGCCAAAAAAATCAACAGGAGAAGGATGCTGATTGCCTGCCTTCACTTCCAGCAAAGAATACATAATAAAAGGCTTCCATTCTTTAATCCCAGTATAATCACCAACTCCAACAACTAAATCAAATTTTTCTTTTTTCAGTTTCTTTTTTAATTTCTCAGAAAAAACACCCCCAAAATCGCCCAAAACCAATATTTTCATATATAAAACAGCAAAAACTGGTTTATAAAATTAATCTATAAAATCAAAAAAACGAAGAGGAACTCGTTTCACCAAGAACCTTTGGTTCTTGTCAAGATATGCAGCAATCCAATAATCTTTTGGGTTTGAAAGTTTTAACTGTTCAGCTCTCAGATTTTCGTCTCGCCGATATTCGTCTAATAAAATGATTTTTTTCGAGAAAAGATTTGCTATCGAATGTTTGCGGAATCATACAAATAAGAATTAATTTCCTTATTTAAAATTACTTCTTATATAAGATATACGCTACTTATAGCTTATTTTCAGCCTTTTATTTGAATGTTTGAAAATATTCATATATCAACATAAAATTTTAAGGAGTTAGTCTGTCTCTATCTCTTGGGAATAATACTGCTTCACGAATATTATTTAATCCTAATATCTGCATAGTTAATCTTTCAACTCCCAATCCCCATCCCGCGTGCGGCGGAGCGCCATATCTAAATGAATCTATATATGCCTTAAAATCTTTAGGATTAAGCCCTTTGACTTTCAATCTTTCAGTTAATAATTCAGGCAAATGCACTCTCTGCCCTCCAGAAGAAATTTCCATGCCTTGATAAATTGCATCAAATCCACCAGATAAATTCTTACCCTTAGGCATAATATAAAATGGTTTTCCACTTAAAGGCCAATCATGAACAAATACGATTGTGTTAGGATAGATTTCACATAATGCTTTCTCTGATTCTCCAGATAAATCATCTTCCCCTACATGCGCCTTACCCTTCAGCATTTCAGTTACTTGTGCAAATGTAAGATATTTTACTCCTGGAACCTTTAATTTAACCTCCAGCAAATCTAATTCTTTGCTATTAATTTCAATAATTCTTTCTATCATATGTTGAACACATCTCGCCAAAACATTCATTACTACAAATTCATCTGCAAACGCTTGCTCATAATCAAATTGCCTCGATTCATTTAAATGTCGAATAGTATTATGTTTTTCAGCTCTCCAAACAGTAAAAACTGCAAATACTTTTTCCATAGAACATGCAAGCATTTGCTTATATAGCTGACAACTCTGCGACAAAAATGCTTTCTTTTCAAAATATTGCGCGGAAAATAATTCTGTACCGCCTTCACTGCTCGAACCAATTATAGAAGGAAATTGTGCTTCTATCGCACCTTCTTTTACCATAAATTCTCTATATGCCTGTAACATCGTACTCTGAATCTTGAATATTGCCTGAATTTTGCGCCTGTGCAAATCTAAAAACCTAAAGTCTAATCTCTTCGGCAGTTCAGTCTTTGAGAAATCAGACACATCTATAGGCAGAGGGCTGTCAGCATTAGCTAATATCTCAAAAGTCGCAGGATTAATTTCTCTTCCTCCAGGAGCTTTATCACTTTTCCTGACTTTTCCCTTTATTACAACTACACTTTCTCTGGAGGTTTTATCCATTAGCTCAAACACCTCTTTACTGCACTCGCCCTTTATTCCAGTAATCTGTATTTCGCCCGTTATGTCTCTTAGAATTATAAACCTAACTTTACCCAATGCTCTGTTATCATACAGCCAGCCAACAACACTGACTATTTTCCCTTCTTCCTTAGGGCTGATTTTTCCAATAAAACTTCTTTCCTTATTCAGTTTTTGCAAATCCATTTTATTTCTAAATATCCAGAGAAAACACTCTTTTTAATCTTTTTCGTATCATAATCTATGAAGCTAAACAATAACTTTTGGAGGTCAATAATTAAATGAGGTAATCTTTCATACAGCGACTTTCTGCAGAGTTGGATTGCCTGCCTGCATTTAAAAAATGGGTATTAGTATAAAAGAGCCAGTCAACTTAATAATCAAAGCATTAAAAAAGAGGAAACATCGCGTATATTTGCGGGCCCATAAGTTAACGGATAGACTTCCCGGCTTCGGAGATGCAAGATTCGAAATTCTTCGAATTTCGAAGGAACCGGGCAATCGAGGTTCAATTCCTCGTGGGCCTGTTTTTGATGTTTAATCGCAAGAAAATTCCTTCCTTTTCACGATATAAGCAATGTAAAAAATAAAATACTAAATAAAGTTATAGGAAATCACTTTAATAATCGTATTTTTTTGAATGATTTCCTATCTAGTGCTGTGTTGCATGATTAAGGCATAAGAAGGTGTACAACACGAGTCTTAATCCTA
>JBBSYR010000054.1:0-1204 GCA_038045165.1 Nanobdellota archaeon | reverse complement strand
ATTTAAGTTTATCGGTATTACTCGATAGTTTAGAAATTCATTTCGGAGATACTAAATTAGCTGAAAGCGGGGAAAACTGGGTTTTTTGCTTTTTTAGAATACAAATCCAGTCACAATGTAACAAATGGCCCCGACGGTGCTCGCAGACTTCGTCCGCGGCAACTTCAACTTTCCTGCATCAAGTTGAAGTGATTTGAACAAATCCCGCTAGTGAAAATGGCCCCGACGGGATTTGAACCCGCGACACCTGGCTTTCTTCTGCATTACTAAAAGGCCAGTACTCTATCCAGGCTGAGCTACGGAGCCGTAATTCAAGAAGAAAACGAAGTTATTTAAATCTTTATTTATTGCCGGCTGCATCTTGCTGCGGGATTTAAAGGATATGCAGAGGCACAATAAATAATTAAAGGTAGAATAATTTATTAATTGACATTTGAGTGGTAAATTGATGCAGGGGATAATAAAGGGTGTTATCTTCTGATGTTTTGCAGTGAACTACAGAGAGATTCACATTCCTCTTTTCTTTTCCTCTGGAGGAAAGCCATGTCTTGCACCCCATTCAAATGGGGCTTCTCGCCATTCTTCCAACATTTTAATTTGTGCAGTATTTACATATCCTCTTTTCTTTGCTGCTTCAAGCAAAGTTTCATAATTTAAAATTGATTCAGCATTACAGCCAGCGACTCTAAATTGATTTGCAGCTTCATTAAGGCGATAGTTAAATATTGACAGGCAATAATTTATTTTAGCCCCCTGAGCTTTATAGAAGTTAAGCTCTTTAACAGAACTTTTGCCTTTGCTTACTGAATCTTCAATTAAAATTCCTTTTTCACCAGCGACACTAGAGGGATGTATTAAATGTGAAAGGTCTTTTGAAAAAGCATTTATTTTTCTAATTCCTTTTTTTTGCAAAGCTTCCATAGCTGAATCTAAATAGCTTTCTCCTCTATGAAAATCTATAAGATATGCAGATTCTCCCAGCAGGATTATTCCTTCAACTTGCTGCTTTAAACCATGCTTTTTTTCATTTTGCCTGACATATGCAAATGGTCTCTCTTTAGCATTAGCAAGATAAACTCCACAAGGTATAGCCCATGGGCAAGTGCTTGCTATTAAATCAACTTCTGCTAAGGAAGAATCAAATTCTTCGCTTGAAACAGAAATACAATTTGCTCTATAAACTTTTTTGTTTTGTATAATTGTT
>JBBSYR010000053.1:0-6729 GCA_038045165.1 Nanobdellota archaeon | reverse complement strand
AAAGATAGATTTAATTTTGTTAATTTTAATACTTACTTGTTAGAAAGCGAAGCTAATAGAGAACTCGTATTTGAGACTTACGCCAGATATGCTAAAGGAGGCGTAAAGAATAGTGCAAGGCAGGCTGCACGGCAGTTCCTATTGGAAACATTTCCAGTAGATTATTGGAGGGGAGAAATAGGATTAAAGTTCAGCGATGCTTTTTCTGGAAGAGAAGAAAGAAACACGCTTGTAGATCCTTTTAATAAACTTCAGGAAGGCATTCCAGGTTTTGAAAGATTTGAGCCCTCTCGTCTGCCTTCAAATTGGAAATGGGGAATCAGGCCATTTAGGCAGAATCCCTATGGATATTTTACTTGGCATAGAGAAGTTGTAGATATGCATCTTCGTGGGGATACTAGTAATTTAGAATTTACTGCCCAACTGCCTATTAATTATTCTTTGTCCATTAGTTTTGCAGTAAGAAGACCATGGAACGAAAACGAAAAAGCTGCAATGTTTTTAGGCGCCGGAGGCAATATTTTCAGAGGCAGTTTTTATATGGGAGGAACTATAAATGGAGCAAGCAGTTTTAGTTTAGGATATAAAAGAGATTTCTGATGTTCTGATATCTACTAAGAATTATAAAGTAAAAAATATAAATCCATCTTAAATAACTTAATTTTCTATAAAAATTGGTCACTGCGTTTTTTATCGAGAATAAAATAATAATTTTGTATTTTTGCAGTATTCAATATTGGCACTAAAATAAGTAATATTCCAAAAATTAACAAAAAATATCGACGATGCTTCTTGTAGTGACCAAAAATGAGGTAAATTTATGTAAATAACTCAAAAGTTAACTTGTTCGAAGCAAAATTAAAGAGGATATGATAATAATATTCCCTATCTATCCTTATACAGGCTTAAAAAAATATTATGCCCGTACATTTAGAAAGCGAAGATAATAAAGCAAGATTATCATACTTCAAAAAGATTAAGAAGGGCTAATTTATACGCAAAGCCGATGTTCTGGAAACGTTTATAAAACATCTTTCTTAAATATTTTAATGGAAACATCTGCTAAAAACGACTTTGTCGAAATAAAATTTTCAGGATTTTTAGAGGGTAAAGTTTTCGATTCAAATATTGATGAAGATTTGAAAAAGCTGAATCCAGAAGCAAAGCCTGCTGAAACAATAGTTGTTATTGGCCGCGGCATGGTCGTGCCCGGCTTGGATAAGGCCCTGGAAAATAAGGAGATTGGCAAAGAATATGAGATTAATGTATCTTCAAAAGAAGGATTCGGTCCAAGGCATAGAGAACTTGTAAAAACAATTCCTCTAAAGGTTTTCACAGAACAGAAAATCAATCCTCGGCCAGGCATGGTGCTTGCTTTGGATAACACAATTGCAAAGATAATTGCTGTTTCAGGCGCCCGCGTTATCACAGACCTTAACAATCCCCTCGCAGGCAGAGACTTATTATACAAATTCAAGATTGTAAGAAAAATTACAGATGAAAAAGAAAAATGCAAATGCCTCTTTGAATTAACATTAAAATTTATCCCAGAGTTTGAAGTTAAAGAGTCTATTGTTGTCAAAGGTCCAAAAGATCTTGAAGTATTTGTTCATGCTTTTAAAGATAAATTTAAAGAAATAATTGGAAAAGAAATGACTTTTGAATTAAAGGAAGAAAAAACAGAAGAACAAACTAAAGAAGCAGATAAAGAAGAAAAAATCAAAGACAAAAAAGAATAAAATCTAAAAACAACAATCCTTATAAATACATATAACTTACATCAAATATGGCTAGCATTACCGTTGAAAAAGAGAGTGTAAACACGCACGAAATCGATAAAGAGCTCGAAGAATTATTGAAAAAGCAGGGTGCGCGAATAAAAGTAGTAGGGCTTGGCGGCGGGGGAGGCAATTCAGTTTCAAGAATGAAAGAAACAGGAATCAAAGGCTGCGAAATAATAGCCATTAACACAGATGCCCAAGATTTGCTTTATTCAAATGTAGACACTAAAATTCTAATCGGCCGCGAATTAACTCACGGCTTAGGCGCAGGAAGCAATCCAAAAATAGGAGAGCAGGCAGCACGAGAATCAGAACAGGAGATAAAGAAAAAACTTGGTGAAGTTGATATGGTATTCATTACTTGCGGCTTAGGCGGGGGAACAGGAACAGGTGCTGCGCCAGTTGTTGCAGAACTAGCAAAGAAACAAGGCGCCCTGACAATAGGAGTAGTTACTTTGCCTTTTACAGTTGAAGGCCAGAAAAGAATTGAAAATGCCCAGTATGGTTTGGATAAAATGGTCGCTGTCACAGACACTTTAATAGTAATTCCAAACGATAAACTACTTGAAATAGCTCCAGAACTGCCGATTCATACAGCTTTTAAAGTAGCAGATGAAATTCTTACTAATTCTGTTAAAGGAATAACTGAGCTTGTAACAAAAGCAGGCTTGGTCAATTTAGATTTTGCAGATATAAAAGCAGTAATGTCTGACGGGGGAGTTTCTCTTATAGGCATTGGAGAATCAGACTCTAAGGATAGAGCCTTAGATGCAGTTGAGAAAGCAGTAAATAATCCTCTTCTTGATGTGGATATCACAAATGCAACAGGAGTTTTAGTAAATATTATCGGCGGACCAGATATGACTTTAGATGAATACAGGCAGGTAATGGAAGTAATTGGCGGCAAAGTTGCTCCAGATGCAAAAATAATTTCTGGAGCGCAAATCTCTCCAGATATGGACAAGTCAATCAAAGTTCTTTTGATAGTTACCGGCGTCAAGAGTTCGCAGATTCTAGGTGCTTCAACTGACCTGACAATAAACCAAAAAGACGAATTAGAAAAAGAACTCGGCATTGACTTTTTGAAATAATTTTAAATAATCTCTCTCCTTATGTAAAAGTTGTTTAATCTATAATGCAAATTATTCAATTATCTTCATATTTTTTGGAATCTTTAGTTTGATAGGCTTTGCCGTCATGAAAGGAATTTTTTGCTCATGTTCAATCAAAGTAGTTGCTTTATCTTCTACTTCGTCATAAACCATTCGTGGAAAATTATGTTTAGTCAATCTTTGCTGTTTCGCCAAATAAGGATTTTCTTGATACTCCCCATTTGATTTATCTATCCAACCATGAATATGTTTTCTTTGGATATAAAAATCCCTTTCCTTAGGACAAAAATAAGTTATCTCTGCGATATTATATTCATCAGGTCTTTTTCCCACGATTAATTCTCTCGGCAGTTTTACAACAATTACAACATCACTTCCTTTATGTGTCTGCTGATAGGACCCTTCGGCTTTTTCTAATGTGCTTGGCTGTTGACTTGCAGTTGATTCTATTTGTCCAACGCTTATTCTTAATCCTTTTTTTAAAATAGGCTCTACGAGAGACTTATGAGTTCTATGTAACCAAACTTGATATGAATCTGTCGAAACAATATGAGGTTTATAATCTTTTGCCATATTTAAAAAAATATTATTAGACTTATTAATCTTACGCTTTTTGCAATTAGAAGAACTGCAAAATATATACCTGAGAATACATAATCTTTTATAATTCTCAGTTTATGTTATTTAATGAAATTAGGCATTATCGGAGGCTCTGGTTTAGATGACCCTCGGCTTTTGGATGGGCATAAAGAGCTTCAGATAGATACTCCCTACGGGAGCCCCTCATCCCCAATAACCTGCGGGAAAATCAAGGATATGGAAGTTTGCATTCTTGCCAGGCACGGCAGAAAGCACGAAATAACTCCAACATACGTCAACAACAGAGCTAATATTTTCGCATTAAAAAAATTAGGCTGCACGCATATTATCGCAACGACAGCTGTAGGTTCCCTGCGCGAAGAAATTGCAAGAGGGCACTTTATCATTCTTTCAGATTTTATAGATTTCACGCGCCATAGAAAACTGACTTTCTTTGATTCTTTTGAAGAGGGAATCAAGCACATCAGTTTAGCAAAGCCATTTTCAGAATTTTTAAGAGAAAAAGCAATAGAGTCATGCGAAGAATTAGGCATCCCTTTTCATAATGAAGGCACAGTAATAACAATTGAAGGTCCAAGATTTTCAACGCGCGCAGAGAGTTTTATGTTTCAGCATTGGGGAGCAGATGTTATCAATATGTCAATTGCTCCAGAAGCAATTCTCGCAAAAGAAGCAGGCATAGAATATTCAGCAATAGCAATGTCTACAGACTATGACTGCTGGAAGCAGGAAGAAATACCTGTTTCATGGGAGGCAATAATGGAAATTTTTAATCAAAACTCAGAAAAAATGAAATCTCTCTTAATTAAAATAATTGAGAAAGTTTCAATTGCAGATGTCTTTGAAAAAGACAAGGAATTTATAAAAAGTAAAATAAGAACTATCCCGAACTGGCCAAAACAAGGAATAATGTTCAGAGACATCACAACTCTTTTGAAAGATAAAGACAGCTTTGCAAAAGCAATAAAGATTTTAGAAGAGCGCTATAAAAATAAGGAAATTGATTTAGTAGCAGGAATAGAATCTAGAGGATTTATAATTGCTTCTGCTTTGGCGCTAAAACTCGGAAAAGGGCTTGTTCTTGTTAGAAAGCCGGGAAAACTGCCAGCAGAAACAGTAAAAGCTGAATATGAACTCGAATACGGCAAAGATGCTGTAGAAATTCATAAAGATGCAATTTCTCCTGGCCAAAAAGTTCTGCTTGTTGATGATTTGATTGCAACAGGAGGAACAGCTTCAGCAGCAGGTCATTTAATAGAACAGCTAGGAGGGCAGGTCGTGGAATGTGCTTTTATTGTTGAATTGCCAGAGTTAAAAGGCAGAGAAAAACTCATCTGGCCAATTTTTAAAGTCGTTGATTTTGAGGGAGAGTAACAAATTTATTTAACAGCCATTTGATGTGGGGGATTAAAGCTTTATAATTGCCATAGTTATATATCGCTTAGGATTTAAAATTTTTACAATTGTTCTCTAACAATTATATCAAATCATACGATTGTTTATAAATAAGTTTTTTGTTTATTTTATATGGATTTATTCTTAGGCATTCAATATTGCAGGGGGTATCTTACAAGATTTGAGAGAGCATTAGAAGCAGGAGAGCTGGAAGAAGCATGTAAAATCCTTAAAAGTATGCCCTACGCATCTGAAGGTAATAGAGCAGATGAAATGCGCAGAAATACTGTACTTGCTATAGGATATCAAAAACTTGCTGAAGCTTTTATTGAGGAAAGAGGAGGGGACAAATCAATTTTGGAGAGATTAGCAAAGTTATTTCGGTATGAAGAAATTAATAATTCTCCTGACGATTTGGCAGGCAATATGCGGGAATTAAAAAAATATCAAGAACTCGGCGGGGTTCGTGATTTAGAATCTCAGGTAAAAGAATTAGAATCTCTTCAAGAAGCAGTAATAGCTCTTGAATCTATTCCAGGCGTGTAGGGTTCCATAAAAACAGGGCGATGTGCATAGAATTAATAAATATTCAGGAAAATTAATGATGACTCTTTTTGATAGTAAAGTCATTAATTCTCTATCTCCACAAATTGCAATGCCCAATATAGAAATATAGAGAATTAACGTAATTGTGTTACATTTTGTACGTTAATTCTCTAATACACAATTTACGAAAGAAGTAACTCAATTAAGTAAATTGTGTATAGCTTAGCTTTCTGAAGTAGTTATCGTCTATAAAGGCAGAAATTAGCAAAAAAATAGTCATTTTTTATCGTCGGAGCTTCAGAAAGCTAAGTAAATGCCAATATAGCAAGTTTTAAAAAGCACATTTCTTGAATATTAATATGATAATTCCAGTTCGTTGTATGGGGTGTGGAAAGCCAATAGGTCAATTGTGGGAAGAATACAAAAAAAGAACAGAAGCAGGCGAAGACGCCGGTAAAGTCTTGACTGAATTAGGATTAGAAAGATATTGCTGCAGAGCTGCTTTGCTTGGTCATGCAGATATGCTTCCAGAAATTACTAAGTTCAAAAAAGCTTAGTCTTTTTTGAGCCATACAAATTTTCAGAAAATTTTTGATGTTCCGTGCAATATTATAACAAACAACTTTAGTTTTCGTAGCTTTTTTGTTGTTTGCTAGATAGGAAATCATTCAAAAAAAATACGATTATTAAAGTGATTTCCTATAACTTATAAAATTTTTCTATTCCCCAACCTGTGCTTTCTTTTGAATTATAAATCTTGTTCCAACAAATTCAGAAAGTACGGCAGTTACTATAAATCTATGAAGCGCAGCCCTGAAAACTCCAGTTGTTAATGGAATTCTGGTCTTATCTGAAATCTCTTTCATAATAACATCTATTTCATCAGCTGTAAAAAGAATATTAGTTGGTTGTATAGCCCCAGACTTATAGATTAGAACTGGCTTATTTGGACCAGAACATTCTATAGTCTGTACATTCGGATCTTCGAGAAGACCATTTAATTTCGCCAGCCCAAAGATAGTTATTTTTTCTATCATAGAAGGATGTAAAAATTTTGATTTTTGCAATGGTGCCCCAGTCAGCTTAGGAATATTTTGATAAGATATGGGTCTTCGCGGTAAAATTACTAGAGGTCTTCTTAATTGGATATTTGGCCGACTTTGCAAATTTTGAGGTTTAAAAGGTATTTGCAGTTTATTAATAGACCTAGCAGGCATTAGTTCTTTTTTTTCTTGGAGAGGCATTTTTTCAAAAGTAATTTCTCCAATTTGAATTTCATTTTTATCACTTGCTTC
>JBBSYR010000052.1:0-8647 GCA_038045165.1 Nanobdellota archaeon | reverse complement strand
CTGACTTCTCGGGATGAGGCTAAGAAAATGGCGGGAAAAATTGTAGAATGGAAATCATCTGCTGGAAAAATAATCTCTGGAAAAATCTCAGACGCTCATGGAAATAAGGGTTTAGTAAGGGCTATTTTTGAAAAAGGATTGCCGGGACAAGCAGTTACGACTGATGTTGAAGTTAAAGAAAGCAGTGTTGGGGGAAAGAAATAAATGGCATTAAGAAAAGCTTTAGCATATTCTAAGAAATATGCAAGACCTTTCACTAGAAATTCAAAAGCGAAAGACAAGGCATACATAAAAACTATTCCTTACAGCAAAATTGTAAAATTTGACGGCGGCGACAGAATGAGCTGGATTTCTGGAAAAAACACTTATAATGTTTATCTTATTGCTGAAGAATGGGCGCAGATAAGAGACAATGCACTTGAATCTGGCAGAATGCATCTGATAAAAGAATTGGATTTAAATGCCTTAGGGCAATATTATCTGCTTGTTAAAGTTCATCCCCATCATTTTTTGAGAGAGAATAAGAGCGCAGCGGCTGTTGCAGGAGCAGATAGAATTTCAACTGGAATGACTCAGTCTTATGGAGTTGTAATTGGAAGAGCTGCGCTAGTTCATGCTGGGAAGATGATATTTTTCATTTCCTGCGCAAATGAGAAAGTTGCGCAGGCGGCAAAGCACGCCTTGCAGAAAATAAGGGCAAAGATGCCTTGCAAGACGAGAATTGTTTTTGAGAAGCTTAAGTGAGAGTGATTAAATTATTCTTTAGAGAACTTTGCAAAAACCAAAGTTCTCTAATAAGAAGTTTGAAAATTTTATAGTAAAAATTGAATTATTCAAACTTCTCTTTAGAAAAGACTGAAGTAAGAAATATTTATTAAGCCAATTACTTTAAAAAAGGCATGCAAAGAAAAGAGGCAGATGCGGAGAGATTGATTGAAGAGGAGAATGAGCGCGGGGGAGAAAAAGATGAGAACAAGGAAAAGAAAGAGCTGCTTAAAGAGGATAAAAAAGGAAAGATGCTTGTTTTTGTAAAATGGTTTTCTGAAATGAGCAATAAAGATATCAGCATTGCTGGCGGAAAGGGAGCAAGCTTGGCGGAGATGTATAATCATAAATTTCCTATTCCTCCGGGATTTGTTGTGACTGCTCAAGCTTATGCGTATTTTATAGAAAAGGCAGGATTGAATGAAAAAATAAAAGAATTGCTTGACGATATTGATATTGAGGAGACAGCTAAGCTGGAAGGAGCATGCAAAAAAGTGCAAGCGCTTATTGTCGGTGCGCCGCTTCCAAAAGAACTGGAAGAAGCAATTGTTGAATCGTATGATGTTTTGGATGTTGACAAAAGGCATTTTGAAGGAACAAACAAGCATGTTTTATCTATTTTAAAAAATTCTTATGAGCCCCCGTTTGTTGCTGTTAGAAGTTCTGCGACTATGGAAGACTTGGCTGACGCAAGTTTTGCAGGGCAGCAGGAATCTTTTTTAAATGTCAAAGGAAGCAAGGAATTATTGCAGAAAGTAAAAGAATGTTTTGCTTCTTTGTTTACTGCGCGGGCTGTTTATTACAGGGCTAAGAAAGGGTTTGCTCATGATAAAGTATATCTTGCAGTTATTGTTCAAAAGATGATAAATTCAGACAAGTCAGGAGTTATTTTTTCAAGAAATCCAGTGAGCAGCGATGAGAATATTGTTATCGAGGCAGTGTGGGGGCTTGGGGAGGGTATTGTCTCAGGAAGAATAAAGCCGGACAATTATATTGTTAATAAAGACATAAGTGAATTTAAAATTAACAGCGCAGCTGTTTCTGAGAAAAAAGTTGCAATCGCCAGGGATTCATCTGGAAAAAATATAATTCTCAAGTTGAGTGAAGAAAGAAGCAAGCAGCAGGTTTTGACCGGCTATGAAATAAAAATTTTAGCGCAATATGCAAGAAAATTAGAAGAGCATTACAAAAAGCCGCAGGATATTGAGTTTGCTATTTCTGATGGAGAGATTTATATTGTGCAATCGAGGCCCATAACAACCAAGTTTTCTGGTGAGAAGATGAAAGAATTGACTGGGGAGATATTGCTTTCAGGGCTTGGTGCTTCGCCTGGGGTTTCTTCAGGTGTTGTCAGGATTATTCATGACTTGTCAGAATTAAGCAAAGTAAAGAAAGGAGATGTTCTTGTTACTGAAATGACAAATCCTGATATGGTAGTAAGCATGCAAAAAGCTGCAGCTATAGTAACTGACGAGGGCGGAATTACGTCGCATGCAGCAATAGTCTCCCGCGAAATGGGAATTCCTGCTGTTGTTGGAACAGACCATGCAACTTCAAAATTAAAAGAGGGGCAAATTGTAACTGTCGATGGAAATAATGGAAAAGTTTTAGAAGGCAAAGGAGAAACAAAACTTCTTGAGATAAAGCCAGCGGTGAAGACAAACATAAAAGTAAAAGTAATGATAGATTTGCCTGATTTCGCGGAAAGGGCTGCTTTGTCAGGAGCAAGAGAAGTTGGCTTGACTAGGATTGAAGGAATTATTGCTGAATCTGGAAAGCATCCGAGATATTTTGTCAAAAATAATAAAATTGAGGATTATTCCAAATTAATATTTAATGGCTTGCAGAAAATAGCAGAGCATTTTGATGAGATGTGGATTCGAACTTCTGATATAAGAAGCGATGAATTTATGAATCTGGAAGGCGCGCATGAAAAAGTAGAAGGCAATCCAATGCTGGGGAATCACGGCATAAGATTTAGCTTGAAAAATCCATTAATCATAGAAGCTGAAGTGACTGCTGTTAAGAATCTGGCAGTTAAATTTCCAAGTAAAAAATTTGGAATTATGATACCTCAGGTTATTAGTGTTTCTGAATTTGTTGAGACCAAGAAAATAGCTGAAAAAGTGGGCGTGCCGAAAAATGTTGTTCTTGGAATAATGGTTGAAACTCCTGCGGCTGTGCAGATAATTAATGCTTTATGTGAAGCAGGAATTTCTTTTATTAGTTTTGGAACTAATGATTTGACGCAGTATATGCTTGCTATTGACAGAAATAACGAAGAAGTGCAATATTTGTATAATGAGCTTGATCCTGCTGTGCTTTCTGCAATAAGCTACGTTATTCGCAGATGCAAAAAATACGGTGTTGAAACAAGCATCTGCGGGCAGGCAGGCAGCAATGACGAGATGGTTAAGTTTTTGGTTTCAGAAGGAATTGACAGCATCTCTGTAAATGCCGACGCTGCTGAGCGGGTTAGCAAACTTATTGCAGAGCTGGAAAAATCAGGAGTTTATGAAAAGATAAAGCATCCTGGACCTTCTTTAGAGCATAAGATTGTGAGCGAAATAAAAAATCTCTTTGGCATAAAACCAAAAGAAGAAAAGGAATTTGAAAGCCCTTTTGCTGCGTCTGCAATGCCTTTGAAACCTGCGGCGGGAGAGCCTGTGAAAACTGCTGAATCTGATACTAAGAGGGTTGCTGGTGAAGATATAGAGGATGCTATTTTAAAAGAGCTTGGAAGCGAAGAGATGGATAATTATGTGCCTGGGCAAGTTGTATCTGACAAAGGAATTCCTTTGCTCAACGACGCTATCCCGATTGATTCTGAATATTTCGAAAGAGAGAGAAAGGGTAAAGAAAGGGATTGAGCAGGGAAAGAAGCTATAACATCTGTTAGAATTATGGTTTTGCAGTTTTCCAAATTAACTCGAAGAGTTCTCGATATCTCTGTGCAAGCCCTTTGCTTTTAATTAAGACTGCAAAAATAGGTTTTGTATTATAAGAAACTTGAATAATTTTTATACATCGAGAATTGCACATTCTAAAACTTGTTACTTTAGCGGTAAGATACAGAATGTGCAATTCTTGAGTGTGCTCAAGAACCTGCCAAGTCACGCCCGCCACTTTAGTGGCGGGTTCTTGACATGGGCCGACTGGAAATTGTGATGCATGATTCCCATAGTGCAACGGAGTTGGCGAATAGCAAACTATTTAAACTGTATAATTCAAATTATACTAATTAAGATTATACAAAATGGAATTTAAAGATAGAACCCAAGAAAGTAAAAAAATTGAACAAATTCTTTCCAGCAAGGCATTTGAGTTTCTTATCCTTTATGGAAGGAGAAGAATAGGAAAGACCGAATTGGTGCTTCATACGACAAAAAACAAAAAACGCATTTATTATCTAGCTACAGGAGCGCATAACCTCGATAGATTCTATGAGGTTTGCAAGCAATATGATCCTCAAGTGTTAAATTTAAAAAAAGACTATGAAGTTTTATTTGAGTATCTGAAAGATAAAGTTGATGTAATCATTATTGATGAATTTCAAAATCTAATAAGTGAAGATAAAAATATTGTTCACCTTTTCCAGTCAATTGTAGATACAAAACTAAAGAAGTCAAACTTAAAACTTATTCTTCTTGGCTCTTCTGTTTCGATAATGACTTCCAAGGTATTGAGTTATCAGAGCCCTCTTTATGCAAGAAAAACAGCAAGTATGAAACTTGGGGCAGTTTCTTTTTTAGATCTGCCTGAATTCTTTCCCAAATTTGATTTTGAACAGCTTGTTGAGATTTATGGTTTTGCAGATGGTATTCCTTATTATCTTATCAAATTGAACCAGCCTTTCTGGGATTGGCTTAAAGAAGAATTAAAACAATCCAGCAGTTTTTTTCATGATGAAGTAGACTTTCTTATGAAATATGAATTTGATGACCCTAGTACTTACAAAGTAATCCTTGAAGCAATAGCAAATGGAAAAACGAAAATTAGTGAAATTAAAGATTTTGTTAAATTATCTCGAACAGATATTAGCCCATATCTTAAGAATCTACTGGAAGTTGATTTGATTAAGAGAGAAGTTCCTATAACTGAAAATGTTAAGTCAAGGAATGGCAGATATTCCATCAAAGATAATTTTATCAAATTTTGGTTTAAATTTATCTATCCTCAGTTAAGCAGTGTTGAAACAGGTATTTTTGATACTGCCCAGCTTAAGAAAGAATATCCTTCGTATTTAGGATTTATATTTGAGGAAATCTCAAAGCAATACTTGCTTAAATTAAGGCCCATCAATTTTAACAAACTCGGAAGATGGTGGTGGAAGGATCAAGAAATTGATATTGTTGGATTAAATGACTCTACAAAAGAAATGCTTATTTGTGAATGCAAATGGCAGAGCAATGTTGATGCCTGCAAGATTCTTGCAGGTCTTGAGGAAAAGGAAAAGAATGTTGATTGGAATAATGAAAAAAGAAAGGTAATTTATGCGGTTTTTGCTAAATCATTTAAAAATAAAGTTAAAGAGTTTAATGGAAAGCAGGTATTTTATTATGATATTAAAGATTTAGAAAAAATCTAAACTGTATAATTCAAATTATACTAATTAAGATTATACCTCAGGCAGCAATTAACTTATGCACTGCTCGATTTTTTGTGAAGGAGTTGTTTTTATTAGTATTTGATTGAAGTGAGCGAAGCGAACGAGAGGGGTTAGAGCATTATTAAACTGCTTATGTAACTACTATAAAGGGTATACAACCGAAAGATTTAAATACTAGTTATTATTATGGTAAGTATGACAAATACAAGTACACCAAGTGCAAGTGCGCCTGCGTCAGCAGCGCCGAATCATAGAAAAGATTTGATGGATAAGTTAGATGCATTTGATTTAGGTGCGCGTATACAAAATGCTTATTCAGTTGGCGAAGCCAGAGCTACTCCCGCATTGAAAGAGTATGCTGAAAAATTTATTTTTGAACGTGAAGCAGCTCAAAGAGGTGAAACCCCCGATGAGTATAAGGCGAGGTATGATGCGTATACTGATGAGGACAGAGAGGCTCTTCTTTTGAAAGCTTTGCCTGCTAGGGAAAGCCTGTCTCGTGATGAAGCTTTAAAGATTCTTAAAGAAAACGGAACTTTAGAGCAAATTCTTAATGGTTCTAAAGAAGATTTTATGAACCTTTTGGATAGAGAAAGAACTTTGGCTGAACTTGAAGTTATTGCTAAACAGAAAGATGATGCTAACACTTTGCATGATATTAATGAATATGGTCGATTTGTACAGCTTGGAAAGCTAATAGAACAGATGAAGCAATATGAAAATAATCTTGGCGACCCTGCTAAAGCTCCTGAATACAAAAAGAAAAAGGGCAAAGATATTATACTTGAAGCACCTGCAGAATATAGAGACGCAATTCAGAAGTCTGCTGTTAGAATTGCAGTTGATGAAGCAAGAAAAGGATTAATGGCGGGGAAATATAGCCAGACTACTACTAATGCTCTTGCAGAACTTGATCAGATAATCGCAAGTGTAGACCCTTCTTATGATTTAATAAAGAAAGCAGTTGCGCAAGTTAGAAAAGAAAGTGTAGATGAGCACAAATCTGCTACTGGCAGTTCAAATCTGAAAGAAAGATTATATACTCATATGCAAGAATGCATGAGATATGCTATTTCAGAAAGTCAGAATTCTAAGTTGCAGGACCATGCACTTAACTTAGTTTATGCAGGAGCAAGCAAAGACCATAAAACCATAGGCGAAGGTAAATTGTAAATTCCCAAAATGAATATCAAAAAAACACTCTTAACTCTTGCAATTCCTGCAATGCTGGCGGGATGTTCTCCAAGATTTGAAGTGCCTTCTTATATGCCTGTTGACCTCGCAGAACTTGTGACTACTGCTAATGAAAATGTAGTTGTAGAAGGCAGACCAGTTTCAATTGATGGGGATGGTTTTTCTTTAGTTGATGGGACTAATTCAGTTAGGGTTCAGAGAGATGCAGATTATAGCGTTTATTTAAAAAATGGCGAAAAAGCAATCATTGACTATTCTATTGCAGCTGCTGCTTTAGGCAGGGCTGAAAGGGAGGCAGATGTTAAAAAAGTAAGAGTTTTTGGAAAAAAAGAAGAAGACTATCTTCCAAATGGTAAAACAAATAGATTTATAGGGGGAAGATTTGTTTTAGTTGGCGGCACTCTTTATCCGATATATAAATAAATTAATCTTTTATTTCTTACTCTTCTCAGAATCAAGGAGCTTTGCGATAATCGTCGTCATGTTTCCGATGAATTTTTCTGTTTTTTCCTGCCAGCTGTCAATTTCAGCTCCTTTGATATGGCTTGATTCTCCATGCGTAATTGTTTTGTGCAATAGATATAAGTCCCTCAATGCCCGAACATCTTCAATATTCAGGAGACCTCTATCGACGAATACATCTTTGAGCATTGCAGGAATATGCTCTGGGCTCGGAGGGACTTTTCCTGCGGTAATTAGGGCTGCTTGCGCAGAGTCAACCATTGCCCAATAAACTCCTTCAATAGCACCAAGCGTCGCTGCTCTGCTTCGGGCTAAGTGGTTTGGGGCTCTCTGAAGCGCCGCGTAAACTGCTTCTGGCGTTGAGCGTATCTTTCCCTGAAGAAGAAGCGATTTAATTGGCGCGAAAAATCCGCCGCTGTCTATTAATGCTTCTCCATATCTTAGGATGTTAATGACTATTGGGTCTCCATACAATAGATCTTGCCACCAAGTTGTCAGTTTTACAGTATTTATGTGCAACTCGCTTTTGTATTTATTTCCAAAGATAATTTTTGCTAATTCCTCCCGATACCATGCTATAAGCTCCAAATCCCAGGCAATTGAAGCATCGTCGATAATTATTATTATATCTATATCAGAGGTTGCTGTTGCTGTGTTTTTTACTTGAGAGCCAAAAAGAATTGTTGCTTTTATTAATTTATCAAATTTTCTATGAACCTTCAGGGCAAAATCCATTGCAATATCTGGCTCAGAAACGAGCGCAGTCTTTTGCGGCGGCAGCACCTTAATTGCGTCTTCCTCTTTTTCTAGCATGTTTTATTTAGGTTTATCTCGTTTTTAAATATTTACTTAACCCGCATCTACTTAGCTTTCTGAAGTAGTCCCGGCGATAACCCTCCCTCGCAAACTCACTTATCGTCATTATTTACTTTCGTGAATTTGCCTGCAATCACTCCCTGCCCGCCCGCCCGACGATAGCTTCAGAAAGCTAAGCGCTTACTATGGACAGAAAGGTATTTAAACTATAAGTTTAATTATATAAACTATAAGTATAACATGAAAAGCGGACAAAAAAATGAGATGCTTTTTGTTTTAAGCATCTTAAAAAATCCAAAGGAAGAATATAATGCAAACAGCCTATCGAAGCTTATGAAAATAAGCGCTATGGGCTCTTTGAAAATAGCAAGAAAATTAGAAAAAGAAAATATCATAAAGTCTAGAAAAGTGGGGAGAGCAAATATCTATAAGATTAATTTTAATGATTATTCCAAACAATACATTAATTTTCTGTTAAAAAAGGAAATTAATGATACCAATCCTTATGTAAAAAGATGGGTTAGAGATTTAGAAAAAGTAAAAAGTGCTGATGCTATTATCTTATTTGGCTCTATCTTAGTAAAAGGAGAAAGAGCGAATGACATAGATGCTTTATTTATTGTTAATCAAAACAGTCTTAAAAAAGTAAAAAAAGAAATCGAATCATTAAGTTCAATTAATGATAAAAAAATACATCCTGTTTATCAAACAAAGCAAGATCTAGTAAAACATCTAAAGGAAGATAACAAGGTTATTCTAAATGCTTTGAGGGGGTTATATCTCTCAGGAGCAGGTATAATA
>JBBSYR010000051.1:0-5935 GCA_038045165.1 Nanobdellota archaeon | reverse complement strand
GCTTGAAACAGAAATACAATTTGCTCTATAAACTTTTTTGTTTTGTATAATTGTTAATTCTTTGCCTAATGCTTGAGCTAATGAAGCTGCTGGAGCAATTCCAGCAGTAGATGTTCCAGCAATAAAGTTCAAAGAATCTTTGGCAATTCCAATCTCTTCAAGAATTGCCTTAAAACCTTCAACAACAAGCATGCGATGTTTATGCTTTCCCAAAAGCATACGATTATCATTATAAATAGGCATGAAAAAACCAGATGCCCATCTAAAAGGGTTATCTGAATTTAGTTTAATTGCGCCTACTCCCAAAGAAACTTCAGCAAGCGCTTTTGACATTTCCTGCCTTTTTGAAGCCATAGGTTTAGATTCAAAATGAACTTTAAATATTTATCATACAAATTTTCACCGATGGAAAGTAGCGATTAAATTTCTAATTTTTGCAGATATAGATAATTCCTTTGATTAGTCGAGGTTTTAGGAATTATCTATTATGAGACTGAGAAAACCTTTGGTTTTCGAGGTCTCAGAAACTATAAGTTTCTGAAGTATTCGGGGAACATAAAAGCAGTTTTCAATTATTTATGTTCCACGTTATTATAATTATCAGAATTATCTATATTTCTCCTATGCCCCATCTTTAAAACTAAGATTATGAGCTTATTATTTATATCCAGTATTACTCTATAATCTCCAACTCTGAGCTTGAAACTGGTTTCTCCGACTAATTTTTCAACAAAGCTTTCTGGTCTAATTCTTATTCTTTCTAAAACTGAGATTATCCTTTCTTGCACTGGCTTATTCAGCTTTTTTAATTGGGCTTCAGCGTTTTTTGTGATGACAATTTCATACATTAAATCTTATTTTTTTTGATGTTTTATATCAGTTTATCTAAACGTGCGGTTAGAAATATTAATAATCTCTGATTTTTGCAGAGCGCCGATTGTTCTGTCAACTTCTTTTCCATTTTTTAATAAAATCATCGTGGGGATGCTCATTACTTCGAATCTTTGAGCCAAGTCATATTCTTCGTCGACATTAATCTTGCCGAACTTGACTTTTCCTTTCATCTCCTGAGCGGCTTTTTCAAATTCAGGAAGCATCATTTTGCATGGTCCGCACCACTCAGCCCAAAAATCAATAATCCAATTTCCTTTTTTAGTCTGCTCATCAAAATTCTTTATATCCAAGATATTTATATCCTCTTTCATAGAGAAAATGAATTTATTTCATTAATAAACTTTATGGAAGTGTTGATTAAGCTTCTCAACTTAATACTCGGTAAGAACAATGGCCGGTATATTTTTCAAAACTGTGACATGGGAATTCTGTTCTTATCTTATCTGCTAATGATTTGATAGAACTTTCTCTTATATTTCCTATAATTGTTTCATTACCAGGGCAAGGACTAACTCTTCCATCTCCGTATATTTGCATAAACTCAACACATGGCATAGTTCCAAAATTATTATAAATAGTATGCTCAAATCTATATGATTTATCAATCTGAGATAGTTGCCTTCTCATTTGAGCTAAATCTTCTTCAGTTAGCATCAGGCTTCTATTAAACTTTTCTTTACCGCTTCTTCCTGAGGGAAGAAAAGTTGAAAATACTATCCACAAATTATTATCTCTGCAATATCTTAAAGTTCTTTCAACCTCTTGAACATTTCTCTTGCATACGACCATATCAAAACCTAATCTAGTCATTCCATCAACAGGTTTATTGAAGCCTTGTTCAATAAGAACTTGAATTGCTTGATTTCTTTTTTCGAAGTAATTGCCAGTTTTATCTCCAACTACCCAATTTTGATAGTCTGCATTAAATAAGCTGTCACACTTTGGGCAAACTGTTGCTTCAAGGTCAAAAAGTCTTCTAACAAAATCCTTATCTCTTAATTTGGTGGCTGCATCCGTGAACAATACTGGAACTAAACCTCTTTTTGTTGTGTGTTCAATAATTGGAAAAAAATCTTTATCTAAAGTAGGCTCGCCTTCTCCAAGATAATTTATTGCGGTAAACTCTGCTTCAGCGATTTGGTCTATCACACCAAGTATTTCAGACAATTTGAGGTCTTTCTTTCTTTTATCAGTAAAACAATGAAAGCAATCATGCTCACAAGCAGAGGTCATAGCTCTAAAGTCTACAACTGAGGCATATCCATTATGCCATCCTTTAAGCATTGCTCCAATTCTTTCTGGTGTTTTTTGATATGTTTTCATTTTATTTCTAATTATTACTTTAAAATAGTTACCAAAGATAGATAAATATTACCCCAAATAAATTTATCATAATAACAATATTTATATACTATTTGTAATGATATTAAACTATAATGACTTTAATGCAACTAGACGCGAAGGATCGAAAAATATTGGCTGAGCTAGACAAGAATGCTAGACAATCAAACAATCAAATCGGTAAAAAGGCAAGGTTAAGTAAAGAAGTTGTAAAATATCGAATTGATAGAATGCTTGAAGCTGGAGTGATTATTAGATTTCACACCATTACAAATTATTTCAAACTCGGAATCTCAAAATTTAAGCTTTATCTAAGGTTTACTAATGCAAATAAGGAGAAGATAAATGAGATTTCCGAGTTCTTTAATAAACATCGTCGAACCGAATGGGTAGTCACTTGCACAGGCCGATGGGATATAATCGTGGGGTTTCTTGAGAAAAATGTAAATGATTTTGATGAAGATATTCAAGAGATATTAAATAAATACGCTAAGTATATTCAAGAAAAAGCAGTAACTATAACTCTCTACTTAGTTCATCATGAACGGGGGTTTCTTGAAAATAAACCTTCTGAAGCTATTTATCATACTTCTAAAGATAAAAAAGAAGAGATTGATAAGATTGATTTGGAAATTATTCGAATATTAACAAATAATGCTAGAATGCCTGTAACAGAGATAGCTGAAAGATTAAAGACTACTCCAAGAATTATTCAGTATAGGATAAAAGAATTAGAAAAAAAAGAAGTCATCTTGGCATATAAAGTTCATCTTAATCCAAAAAATATGGGGCGAATATTTTGTAAGGCAATACTTTATTTTACAAATGTAAATCAGGAAAAATTAAATAATTTTATCATGTATGCTTCTTCAATTTCAGACGTAGTTTGGCCACAAAAAGTCATGGGCGGCTGGGATTTTGAAGTTGATTGTGAGGTAACTGATTATGACCGATTTCAAAAAATTATATTGGATTTAAAAGAAAAATTTCCTGATATGATAAATCACTATGAATTTTGTATAGTTTCTGAAGAGTTTAAGCTTGATTTCTTTCCAGATGTTTATCCAGCTATGAAAGAATAACTACAGTTTAAAGGTCTTATGAATCTGTAATTTTTTCCTTTCTCTTCCGATTCCTCTTTATATGGATAACTGCGTACAAAAATGTGCTATAAACTACGCAGTTCTCTATAGAGAGCTTTGAATAACCCTCCAATTTTTGAATTATTCGAGGGTTTTCAAAGCGATTCTTAGAGGATTTGAGGGGTTTTTCCAAATCCGCTATATCTTTGACAGATCTTATTTTTTACTGCTCTTTAAACTGCTGAGCATTTTCCAAAATTCATTAATGACTTCTGCGCCGACTCTGAAATCACTTAAAATCAATTTATCAATTATTTCTTTAAGCACAGATTCATTTACAATCTTCTTTTGATAGGCTAATAATAAAACACCAAGTGTTCCGATGGGCAAAATTCCATAAAGCTCAGCGATTTTTCGCGCGGCTTTTTCATCAATTAAGATACTTCTTTCATTTTTTTGCATAGCTAATGCAATAGTATCTGCTTCTCCAGCATCGAGTTTTGGATATGCTCTTCTTAAAAAACATGACTTTTCCTGTTCGGAAACATTAAGCTCTCTTACCAGAATAAAACCTTTTTCAACCCATTCTTTAATAATAAAGGACTCTATCTTTTTAGCTGCAATGCCCTTTTCAATAACTTCTTCATAGACTGATTTTGCAATTTCTATCTGCCCAAAAACTTTTTTTAACAAGTCCAATTTATTTAATTTTCCAAATAGAATTAAAGGAGAAGAATTACTTATCATATTTCATAACTCTTTCAAAATCTTCTCTTAATTCCTCAACTCCGTAATGAAAGTTTATTCCCTTATTATGCAAAACTTCTAAAAATTCACTTAAAGAAATTCCTGCAATGCCTGCTGATTTTGCGGCAGTCGCCTCATTTTTCTGAAATTTTTCCAATGCAATTTCGAGTTTTTTCTGCCTTATTCCGAATCTCAAAACTTCTCGCAGAATTGCAGATTTTGTAGTCTGTGTATGGCTGGATATTCTATTCAATTCCTTCATTTCTTTATTTGGTATTCTTACTGAAATATTGTCTTCCATTTTCTTCTTGTATACAAAGATGGTAATTTGTATTTAAATCTTTCTCTTTCCTCTTTCTCTTCTGCAGTATTTTTCCTGGAGGAAATTGAGGGAAAAGAATTAATAGTCTGAATTCCTCTGAATTTAATGAATAAAAATGAGCTTATAGAGAGTTTGAAAGCAAAGGGATTTTCAGAGCAGATTGTTGCAGCATTTAGTGAAGTTGATAGAATGAAATTTGTTCCAGAAGAATTTATTCCATATGCTTATGAAGATACAGCCCTGCCGATTGGCGAAGGCTGCACAATCTCGCAACCCTCAACAATTGCTTTCATGCTTGAACTACTCGAACCGCAAAAAGGCCAGAAAATACTGGAAGTTGGAGCTGGTACAGGATATGCGCTTGCACTTCTTAATTCCATGGTTAAAGAAGGGGAGATCTATGGTGTTGAGATAAAAGAGAATGCAATAGCTGAAGCGAAAAGACGTTTAGCTGATAAAATGAATATTAAGATATTTCATAGAAACGGCGCCCACGGACTGCCCGAGAACGCGCCATTTGATAGAATTCTTATCAGTGCCTATTGCCCGGACATTGAAACAATAAAAAATGTTTTAGACCAGCTTAAAGATAATGGAATTTTAGTTGTGCCAATAAAAGACTCACTGACTCAAATAAAGAAAGTCAACAATAATTTAGAAAAGCATGAATTTCCAGGATTTTCTTTTGTGCCTTTGGTCAGCGAAGGATTGTGAAAATTTTAATTCAATGCGTGTTTAATCAATTTTAGGCGCCAGATATTTAGTATATACGTAACAACGTGTTCAAATCGTGATAATGAAATTGCATTTTTCCTCTTTCATCTTTAAGTTGCGCTTGATAGACTTCATTATCATATCCCTCCTTTAAAATAACTCCATGACACCAAGAATTATGAGTATCATTAATAATTACTTGCTGTCCTAAATTTTCTTGGACAGCTTCTCTTTTGCTATCGGAAGTTTTTCCCAAAACAATTTCTGAGAGTATCATAACAATAATAATTCGCAACAAGTATATAAATCTTCCGTTGTGGAGTTCATTAATTGACAGTAGTAATTAAAAAAGATTAACGATAGATAACTATATTTATATTTATTCTTATACGTTTTCCCAAAGCCTTTCTGGCTTACCTGCGTCATTAGGATATAAAACAGCTACTCCTTTATGACCTGCGTAATGCAGAAAAATAGTTTTTGCCCGTTTATTGTATTCAGTTGCAAAATTTTTAGGGAGATGCACTTCTATTGGCTCCCTCGCAGGATTGTTTTCTGAAAGAAGAACAATAGTGTCTAATAAAAGTATGTTAAAATCCCCACTTTGCATTTCTTCGACTCCAGCTAATCTTGGAGTATATTTGACTTTATAGTCAGTTATTCTTCGACCAGGCAAAATTTTAAATTCAATTGTTTTCATAGACATTTTTAATATTTGGAGTATATAAATTTTGCGATATTGTAACTACTTTAAAGATACTTTAGATTAGTTAGTAGATGGGAGTCTGTCCTACAATAGATAGCTTAATAAAGTATAAATTCTACTGAATTTTAG
>JBBSYR010000050.1:0-1332 GCA_038045165.1 Nanobdellota archaeon | reverse complement strand
CTTTAGTATGGCCAGGCAATAACCGAAGATTAATTTTAAATAAAGAGAATAATCTCACGCTTCGAATTGAAAATAGGGGAAATGAAAAAACAGCTAATGGCAGTTTGAAGTTGTATGTTAAGGAGAATAGTGCACCAGCGTGCATAGAGGGAGAAGAGTGCCCTGCTCCTGAGCCTCCGATTCTATTAATGTCGAAAGATATTGAGATTGATAAAGACAGCGATTTAAGCATAAATTTCAGCTACACTCCGACTAAGAAAGGGGGTATTGTGCTTATTACTGAAATGAATGCTGATAATTTAGCTGAGCCTGAAAATACGCGCAACTACTTTTATATTGATGTATTAGAAGAAGGGCCAGATATTCGTGCAGAACTTGAAATTCATAATAATATGTTTGTTAATTCAACAGAAGAAATAGGAATAATTGTTCGTAATCGTGGAACAGAAACAGCGAGAGAGGTTAATTTCTCCTTGTATGCTGCAAAAGAAAAGTGCAACATAAGAAATACTCCTTTGAGCAGTTGCGAGAATGTGAGGCTGATTTATTCTAATTATAGTGCTGAACTTAGAGCAGATGCAAGAATTGAGAATATTGTAAGGTTTACTCCGAGTGAAAAAGGGCAATTTAGCTTTGTATTAATTGCGAATGCGAGCAGAGATGTTAATTTGGAGAATAATTTTCTTTATCGAACTATAAATGTTGCGGGGCCTGGAGCTAATTTAGAATCCTCTTTAGTATGGCCAGGCAATAACCGAAGATTAATTTTAAATAAAGAGAATAATCTTACACTTCAAATTGAAAATAGGGGAAATGAAAAAACAGTTAATAGCAGTTTGAAGTTATATACTGTTGATAAATATTGTAATGAATATACTCAATGTGATAATCCGCAGTTAATCTTAGAAAAAGAGATGGAAATTGATAAAGAAAATTCTTTAGAGGTAAACTTTAGCTATACTCCAAATAAGAAGGGAGATATTACATTTATCGCTGAGATGAACGCAAATAACCTGGCAGAACCTGAAAATACGCGCAACTACTTTTATATTGATGTATTAGAAGAAGGGCCAGATATTCGTGCAGAACTTGAAATTCATAATAATATGTTTGTTAATTCAACAGAAGAAATAAGAATAAATGTTTACAATCGTGGAACAGAAACAGCGAGAGATGTTAATTTCTCCTTATATGCTGCAAAAGGATATTGCAACATAGGAAATATGCCTTTGAGCAGTTGTGAAGATGTAAAGCTTATTTATTCTAATTATAGTGCGGAACTTAGAGCAGATGCAAGAATTGAGAATATTGTAAAGTTCACTCCGAGTGAAA
>JBBSYR010000049.1:0-2174 GCA_038045165.1 Nanobdellota archaeon | reverse complement strand
CTTTTTCATTTTTAGCTCTGGGAATTATATTAGGTTTGATTTACAGCCCACTTACTTTAATATTCAGCATTAGCTCGGTATTTTTTGTATTGCTTTACTTACTTAAAAATAAAGTGACTATATTTGGTATAAGCAGTCCGATTGTAAGAGGAATCATACAAAGCCAGTATTATCTTTATGCTCTTCTTTTTTACTCCAAAAATATCTCAAATGCTGATATTACTCTTAGTGTTCTAATATTTCTTATGTCTGCAAGTAGAGCCTTAATTGGAGATTTAAGGGACATAGTTCCTGATAGCAAGACAAACAAAAATACTTTTCCAGTTATATTTGGAGTTCAAGCAGCGATTGTTTTAATAGTTATTTTATTCTTAGCATCTATAATCATTTTGATATCTGCTTTTCAAAATTACTTGGCAGGTTTTCCTTTGATTCTTATGATAATCGCAGTTATGGCATATAAAAATGGATATGTATTGCACCAGCTCATGATAATCGCTACGACATTCGTAAGTGTCAATTTGATAGCTTTACTATTGGGAGACTCTTTGATATTATTTAACCTAATATTTCTAGGAATATTCACTAATCTGATATTTTATCCTCTCTTATCTAGAAAAAGTAATCCTATCTTTTCATCTCAAAATCTATCTGCAAAGACCAAAGATTAAAAAAGCAAAAATCCTCACTCAAAACCTATTTAAATGCCTTTGTTACTTTTATAATATGCAACCAGAAGAAATTGAATGCTTAAAAAAAGCAGGAGCAATCGCCAAGCAAGCTGTTGCCTATGCTAAAGAATTAATAAAACCGGACATGCTTCTATTAGAGATAGCTGAACAAATTGAATCTAAGATTGATGAATTAGGCGGCAAACCAGCATTCCCAGTAAATCTTTCAATTGACAACATCGCCGCTCATTATACCCCTTCATGGAATGATTCCTCAATTTCACGAGGATTACTGAAAGTCGACATTGGAGTGCAAGTTGACGGCTATATCGCTGACACTGCCTTCTCCATCGATTTAGAAAATTCAGAAGAAAACAAAAAATTAATAGAAGCTGCAGAAGCTGCTCTTGAAAAAGCATCTGAAAAAATAGACCTAGACATACAATTCAGAGAAATTGGAAAAATTATCGATAAAACAATAAACTTGCGCGGTTTTCAAGCAATTAGAAATCTCTCCGGCCATTCAATTACTCGCTATGAACTTCATTCTGGCTTGACAATTCCTAACTATGACAATGTGAAAGAAGAAGAAATTCAACAGGGAGTCTACGCGATAGAACCCTTTGCAACAAATGGCCTTGGTTCTGTCAGAGATGGCAGGCCTTCTGGAATTTATCATATACAAAAAGAAGGCAATGTTCGCGACTCTTTCGCCCGCGAAGTTTTAAAATTTATACTCAAAGAATATAAAACCCTTCCTTTCTGCTCACGTTGGATTTACAAAAAATTTGGCTCGCGCAGCATTCTTGCCCTCTCACAAATAGAACAGGCAGGCATCATCCACCATTATCCACAGCTTATTGAAAGAGGCTCAGGCAAAGTCGCGCAGGCAGAGCACACAGTTATTCTAACAGCAAAAGAAAAGATTATCACGACTATATAATCTTAATCAAACCTCTAATTTGCTAACCTTCTCTTTTAATATTTCTTCCAAACCAATAGGAAATCCATGATGAATCGCTGAAATTCTGTCTTGATATCTCTGCGTAGTAAATGGAACTTCGGGACCCATTGAATTCAAAAAAGCATCATTTAAATCTTCCATTGTTTTATCACCAAACAGTTTTATGGCTCCAGTAAAATTTACATCTGAAAATAACCCATCTAACTCACAAACTCTTCTTGGAGTAAGAATATACGCAAAAGGATAAATAAATACTGACGCTAATGACAACGCATTATTAAAAGATAAATTAAACAAGGAAATTTTTGAGCCGTTGCTAATTCCTTCAGCAACTTTCAGTTGAGAACGCGGAAGATACAATTCTCCCTTAGGTCGGGTTTGCAATTTTTCAATTGTTGCATACTGAACTTCAGAAACCATAAGAAATCTAATAAACACTTGCTTTTTAAGGATTTGTATTCTGAACTTAGGATTATGAATTAAAATCAAAAAAACGATGCGCCACCACGGCTTGAAAGCCGTGGTTTGAGAGGCGCTCG
>JBBSYR010000048.1:0-3992 GCA_038045165.1 Nanobdellota archaeon | reverse complement strand
ATTGAGGGATTAGCGAGAGCTGTGTTGAAATATTGGAATCATGCAACACAGCACTATCTAGCAAACAACAAAAAAGCTACGAAAACTAAAGTTGTTTGCTATAAATCAGAACTCGAGTTAAGAATAGAAAGAGGATATGAAAAACATCTTTTCCAGGGCTATACCAGTAAGATTTAATAAACCTAATTTATATAAAGAAATATGAATGTTAAAAAAAATGAGAAAGGAGTGACTGCGGAGAAGGATGAGTTTTCCGAATGGTTTACGCAATTGATGCTAAAAGCAGACTTGGCAGATTACACAAAAGTTTCCGGGTGCCTTGTTTTTAAACCAACTGCATGGGCAATGTGGGAAAAAATTGTTGCATTGGTTAATGAAAGGCTTAAAAAACTTGAAGTCAAGAATGTTTATTTTCCCTTGTTTATACCTGAATCTCTTCTCATAAGAGAAAAAGAGCATCTGAAGGGATTTACTCCTGAAGTTGCATGGGTTACTGAAGCTGGAAATTCCAAGCTTAATGAAAGGCTTGCAGTAAGGCCAACTTCAGAAGCAATTATGTATGACTCTTTTTCAAGATGGATTAGAAGCTGGAGAGATTTGCCTTTGAAGTATAACCAATGGAGCAATGTTGTTCGCTGGGAATTCAAGCACCCAACACCTTTTTTCAGGACGCGGGAATTTATATTCAATGAAGGGCATACGGTCTATGCAACCAAAGAGGAGGCAGAATTTGAAAAGGATAAGATTGTTGAAATGTACAAAGATGTTTGCGATAATTATTTAGCTCTGCCTTCTTTAATTGGCAAAAAATCTGATAAAGAAAAATTCGCAGGAGCGGTTTACACAACTTCAATGGAGTTTTATATGCCGAATGGGAAATCAGTGCAGGGCCCAGATTTTCACTTTGACGGGCAGAACTTTTCAAAAGCCTATGATATCAAATTTTTAGATAAAAATGGAAAAGAACAATATGCTTGGCAGAATACCTGGGCAATATCTACAAGAATGCTCGGGGTTATGTTTGCTGTTCATTCAGATGATAAGGGATTGGTGCTGCCTCCAAAAATGGCTCCGAATTCTGTTGTAATTGTGCCGATTATTTTTGATGATTCAAAGGAGAAAGTGCTGAAAAAAGCAGAGGAAATTGCTAAAAAATTAAGTAAATATAATCCTATTTTGGATTCTCGCGAGGAATACAGCGCAGGATTTAAGTTTAATGAATGGGAGCTGAAAGGAATTCCTTTGAGAATCGAAATTGGACCAAAAGATTTGGAAAAAGAAAGTTTAGTTTTAGTAAGAAGAGATAATGGAAAGAAAGAGGTTGTTAAAATCTCAGATTTGGACAAAAAGATTTCCGAAGCTTTGGAGAGTATTCAAAAGAATTTATTTGAAAAAGCTGAAAAACTTCTGAATAGTGCGATTGTGAAAGTTAATAATCTAAATGAATTGAAAAAAGCAATAAAAGACAAAAAGATTGCTTTAATATCAATATGCAATCAGGAATGTGAAGAAATATTAAAATCTGAAACAGGCGGAGCAAAGGTGCTTAATATTTCAGATGAAAAAATCTCTGCAAAAGAAAAGTGCATTATTTGCGGAAAAGAAGCAAGCTATTTGGCAAGATTCGGCAAGAGTTATTGACGAAGAAACAATTAAAAACATCCCTCTTCTTTTAAAAACATGGCAGAACTGAATTTCCAGCCAGGCGATTATGTCCGTTTGCGCCTAGCACTTGAAGAAATCGAAGGAACTATAATTGAAAATCCAGACCTTTCTATTATATTGCTAAAGCTGAAATCAGGATATAATATTGGAATTTCCAAAGAAAATATTCTGGCTGGCAGGGTTTTAAAGAAATTTCAGGAAGAAAAAAAAGAATTTGAAATCCCAAAAGACAATAAATTACCCGCAATCGGCCTTGTTATAACAGGAGGCACAATTGCTGCAAAACTAAATCCCAAGAAAGGAGGAGTTTCCTGGCTCACAGATATAAATGAATTTGCCAGGTTTTATCCTGAATTATTTAAAATAGCAAATGTAAAGAAAATAGAAATTCCTTTTATGACTGCTTCTGAATCCATGACTAGCGAGCACTGGATTAAAATTGCTGAAAGTGTTAAAAAGTTATTAGATGATGATGAAATTAAAGGTGTTGTTGTTACTCACGGAACTGACTTTTTAGGATATACTGGTGCAGCACTCTCTTTTTTTCTGAAAAATCTGGGAAAGCCAGTTGTTTTAACTTATTCGCAAAGAAGCATTGACCGAGCAAGCAGCGACGCTAACTTAAACCTGCAATGTGCAGCTAGAATGGCTATTTCTGATGCTGCTGAAGTTATGCTTGTTGGGCATGCTTCTATTAATGATGATTTTTGCTATGCTATTCGCGGAACAAAAGTTAAGAAAATGCATAGCTCAAAGAGGGATGCTTTTAAAGCAATTAATGACAACCCAATTGCCAAAGTCTGGCCTGATAAAATTGAATTTATTTCCAAGTATAAGCTACGGCATGACAGAAAAATAGAATTAGATTTAGATTTTACTGATAAAGTTGCGCTAGTTAAATTTTATCCTGGTCAAACTGCTGATATTTTGGATTTTTATGCCTTGAAATACAAAGGAATTGTAATTGAAGCATCAGGTTTAGGGCATCTGCCAGTTTCAGAAGCCCAGCACAATTGGATTCCGACATTAAAGAAACACATTAAAAACGGATTTGTTGTATGCGCTGCTTCTCAAACTATATTTGGGCGGCTGGACCCATTAGTTTATTCCAATGGCAGGGAATTGCTGGATGCGGGAGTTATTTTCTTAGAAGACATGCTTGCTGAAACTGCCCTTGTGAAATTAGGATGGGTATTGGGGCATTATGGCTGGAAAAAAAATGTTAAAGAAAAAATGCTTGAAAATTTTGCCGGCGAATTGAATGAAAGAATTGCGCTTTAATATTTTCTAAAACTGCTGTCTGTATTCAAAAAATGCGCCCTTCTTTCTTCATCTAAAATCTTATTAGCTGAATCAAATCTTCGACGCTCCCGTTCATAGTCTTGCAAGGAATCTGCAATAATCCTTTTTCTCGAGAAAAAACCCTCTTTAGCTCCTATTCTCTCTACTTTTCCATCTCCATTCAAATCCTGAAAAAATGCGTAAAAATCTCTATTAGAAATACCAGAATAAATTCGCACTTCTTTTCTTTTCAGAGAAAAATCCAATTCTCTATAACCTAGAATAGACCCATCATTAGAATAAATATTGCGAGCATAAGTCTTTTGCTTGTCAGGTGCATTAAAATAGCAGCCAGAAGATAGAAAAAAATAACTGCTCAATATGATAAGTTTAATTAATCGCATAACTTTTAAGATTTAAAAGAATACTTATAATTTGCTATGTGAATTTCCCGCAGCAAGATACATGGCAGAAGACAAAATCAATTATTACGGACAACATTAGAATAAACTCTTTATAGATAGCTGCCTGTCGGCGGAAAACAGATAAATAACCGCGCCCTTCGGGCAAGTGAATGCAATGCGGCGCCTTCGGCGCAAATTAGCTGATGTCCGAGGGTGCTCAACAACTGAAAGGAGGAAATATAGTGAAAAACAAGAAACGTATATTGGACTTGACTTGCATAAAGAAAGCATATAGAGGATTTGGAAAAACCCCTCAAATCCTCTAAGAGCTTTGAAAACCCTCGAATACAGAAAACTGCGTAGCTTGTAGCACATTTTGTACGCTTCTGTCTGGAGAACTGCAACACAGAGAGCTACAAGTAATGCAGTTATCCATAACTAAAAAATTGGAGGGTTATTCAAAGCTCTCTATATGGAACTGCATTAGATAAAGAAGGAACTCTTATTTGCATATAAATTTTTGATGCTTCAGTTTCCTACGAGGAGATTCACCCAAATCTATTTTTTAGATACTAAAATGTTTTGCCAACGGCTTTGCGTACTTATTCTACTATTTTTTAACTAGCACATAAACCTTCTTTC
>JBBSYR010000047.1:0-13000 GCA_038045165.1 Nanobdellota archaeon | reverse complement strand
GGTGATGGCGTTCCTGCAGAAATTGCACTTTCCAGAGTCGCTCAGTCTACACAAGGGCAGAAGACAAACCAATTTTTTGTTATAATAAACCAAAATATACAGAATCTTGGCATGTCAGCTGAATCTGCTATTTTCGATAAAAAAAGAGGGGCGATAATTTACTTTCCTTCTGCACTTATCGCCACCTCAATGCGTATATTAATAGAATCTGCAAAAAAAGGACTGCAGGTTGCAGCTCGCTCTTTAATGTCAATCTCAGAATATCTGAAAAACATACAAAAAATAAATCAAAGACTGCAGGACCTTCTCGCAGAAATAGTCTCAGACATGAAATCCAACATGACTTTCTTAGCTCCCTTGCTTGCAGGAATTGTCGTCGGTCTCTCTGCAATGATAATAGCTGTGCTAAATAAGTTGCAGATTATGCAGCAGCTGCAGGCAATAGGCACTGATTCAGCAGGAATAGGAGCATTAGGAAATATCGCAAAACTCTTTGGCTCAACAGAAACAATACCGCCTTTCTTTTTGCAAATCTCAATAGGAGTGTATATTATTCAGATAATTTTCATTCTGACAATTGCCCTCGTTACTGTCGATTCTGGCAAAGACCCGCTTAAAGAAAAATACGAAATCTACAAAAACCTGAAAACTGGCTTAGCGCTTTACTTAATCACTGCTCTTATTTCAATCCTCACCCTATCCATACTTGCAACAATCGCAATTCCTTTTTAAGTAAATCCTTACCTCAAGGGTTTACCCTTCGAACAAATCCGCCTTCTGCAGAGTAGAGCATCAGAAAACAAAACCGATTACTATCTCCTGCAAAGATTAGCTCTCAAATCTCAATTAATTTACTATTTCTATTGTACTTCTGTATCGTTTTATCCCAACAGACAAAACCGCGGAGTATTATAAAAAAATAAAGCAAAATATTCCTGCCAAAAAGGTAAGAAAAATCTTGAATATTACTGCCAAAATAGTTTATTTAATAAAACTTATCGAATACAGAAGGCATTTAATCTTCCTGCCAAAAAGGTAATATTTATAAAGGCTAAATCGCTAATCTAATCATGAGTTATTTAGAAAAGAAAAGAATAAATAAGAAAACCTACGTGGCATTTGTTAAAAAAGTATCTTTTATGAAAAAAGTGTATGTTATTAAGAAACAGATAGGATTAGACTCCTCTACAATCAGCAAAGAAAAATATCTATTGGATAATTTAGACTATATTTCAAATGAAGAGTTTAATTTTAGAAAAGAGTTTCTAAAGCCCATAATGCATAGAATTTCTTATAATGGAGAGCTGCCAGAAAAAGTTGAGCTCAAGTCTATAAAAATAAATAATTTTATAGAAGGTAAACAATTTCAAAATCTGCTGGACTCTGAATTTGCAAAAGAATTTATATTTAATTCTAATAATATTGAGGGTTCAAAGATTCCGCCTGAAAGAGTAAGAGAGATAATAGACAAGGGAGACACAAGATATCAAAATAGAAATGAAGTCAAGGAAGTTAAAAATTCTATTGTTGCATTTGAATACTTAAGAAAGTCATTCAAATTTAATGTAAATTCTATAAAAAGATTATATCATATTTTAACAAAAGACTTAACTAGAGAAGGCAATACTTCATACCCTCGGGGATTTAAGAAAGAACCAAATATTGTTGGAAACTCTACAACTACCCCCCCGGAAAAAGTTGAAGAAGAAATGAATAATTTAATAAAATGGTATCATCAAAATAAGAATATTCTGCATCCATTAATTCTTGCCTTTGAATTTCATAGGAAATATGAATTTATTCATCCTTTTATAGATGGAAATGGAAGAACTGGAAGAATGATTATGAATAAAATATTATTAAGCAGTAATTATTACCCCATTATAATTTATAAAGATAATAAAATGGCATATTTCAATTTCATAGAAAAATCCAAAGAAGGCAAGTTAAAAAACTATTATCAATTTATGCTTGAACAAACCGATAAGAGTTATGATTATTTGCTAAAAGTAATTAGAAAATACTGATATAGAAATTTCCGTTAATTGTGATAGATGTTTTGGAAATGTCTATCGCGGGACTGAGAAAACCTTTGGTTTTCGAGGTGCTCAAGAATTGAAAATTCTTGAGGATTCTGGGCAAAAGTCTAACATAATTACCAGAATTCACGATATGCAATAAAACAAGCAGGGTATAGGCTAATTTCTTCTCTGATCCATTATAGTCAATAAATTTCTTCCCTGTTAAACTTCCATCCCTTCAAATTATAAAGTCCTTTTTTAACCATTTCTAATTGCCTTTCTGCAATCTTACTGCTCCTGCTCTCCTGTCTGCTCCCTAAAATTCTATTTTTATCATTATTAATGTTTATAGTTATTATAGTCATTAAACATTTAAGTGTAGCACATATCTAAACATTTCTGTTTTGTAAATCTGGAGATATTTTTCTTAAACAACACTAAATTCCCAACTCGCTTCTTTTTTGCTTCCCGTAGAATATTCAAAAACAGCATAAACCCTGTAGTTTCCTGCCTCGTTCAAGCTAAATCCACGAGGATTGAATATTGCATCAAGTTTTACAAGCCCCTTTGCAGGAATATTGACTTGATAATCAACAACTAATTTGCCTTCAACATCTGCCCATTGTCCTTTTACATTTCTTTGCATATAAATATTCAGATTTCCCCAAATGTTTTTATTGCCATCATTAGTAATTTTTGACTGCGGTCTATGCTTTGGCGGCTCAACAGGAGTAACAGGAGTAATAAAAGTTAGATTTTCGTCACAACCATAGCATCCCGTATGCTGTGCATCATGCTGAAATTGCGGCCACTGCATATTCTCTTTCCTGTATTCCCCAAACGGCCCCCATACATAAACTCTTCCCTCATTTGTAGCTGAAACAATATCTACTCTATCGTCTCCGTCAATATCTCCTATTGCCACACCTGATTTTGATGGACCATCCATTCTTTTTGGAAAACCTGTTAGAATATTCCCAAATTTATCAAAAGCATATACATATCCCTGATCTGTTGAAACAAGAATTTCCGAAGAGCCATCGCCATCTATATCACCTACGCTGGCTTCTGACCACACGCCCCCTATAACTTTCTTAGGCCATCCTTCTTGTATAGTATTATCGCTCCTTAAAACATGCACTGAATAATTTAAACGATTATCACAAGAGCCAACTGTACCAAAAATGCTCTCCAACTTTCCATCATTGTCAATATCAGAAATAGCAACAGAATTTGCTATAAACTGATCAGTAAAGGATTTAGGCCACCATTCTAATTCAGTTCCGTTCAGATTAAAGTAAGTCAACATACCATTATTATAGTAACAATTGCCGGTATCCCTAAAAACAGAAAATTCCAATAAACCATCGTTATTAATATCAGCTATAATCGGAGATCCCCATGCCTCGTATTCTAAAGAGGGCATTTCCAGAGGATATCCTTCCCTTAATGAACCATTGTAATCCCACATGAAAAGAAAAGATGACCAAGAAATATTACGAATTAAAGCAATAACCTCTTTCTTATCATCGTTATCAATGTCTCTGACAGTTATGCCTGGATTATAATAAAATGCATCCCGGCTATAAGTTTTATCAAAAGCATATGGCCATTCCATAAAACTAGTTCCGTCATTCTTAAGAACGTGAATGCGCAAAACACCCTCTTCTTGCGGACTAGACCCGCCTATTATTTCTAAAGAATGGTCCCCGTCTAAATCGCTAACAATAAGAGGAACGGCTTGTGCATTGGAATAGCTGTTTTCGAGACAACGCAGTGGCCAACCAGGATATATTTTCCCTTCAGATGTATATACATTAAAACAATAAGAATAATCTGAAGGAACATTCCTGTAAGCATAATAATCTCTTAGATTGGTAATAACCTCTAATTTTCCATCATTATTTATATCTGCTATAGCTGCGCTTGTTATCTGTGCATTTGTAAAAAATGAAGGACTGTGCTTTGATGTTGGCCATCCTTTAAAAAAGCTTCCATTTCCATAAAGAACATATTCACTTACTGTTGTGTGAATGATAATTTCTTGTGCACCATCACTATCGATATCCTCAAGTGCAGGAGTTAATGAATCAGCAAAAACTCTAAGCTTTTTTGGCCATCCTTTATACAAACTCTTATCTAAATAAAAGATAGAAAATGCCTTACTAAGAAGTACTCCGTCACCATCATAAACTTCAAGGATTAGATAATACTCTCCTTCTGACAATCTCTCAAAATTAAAACTGCATAAAAATCCATTATTTACTTCTTTCTCTCCTCTGCAAATTAATTCTCTATTCTTTTGCTCTTCGAAATAATAGTAAACTTCATAACTGCCAAACCCCTTCCCTTGTGCAGTTCCATTAATATCTATCCTGTTAAATGTTCTAAATAAACTTATAGTTTCTATATTAGCAATTGACATAGAGTGATTTAATCTTACGACCTTTTCTGCATCAATTCTCCCATATCCTTGTTTTTCAATCGACTCTTTAATATCTACGGCGGTGCTCTTTAAAACGTTTTTAATATCATCAGGACTCCAATCAGAATGCTTTTGTTTAATTAAAGCAACAACTCCTGCGACATGAGGCGTTGCCATTGAAGTTCCGGAAATTGCAATATGCTTGTCATCTATACAATGTAAATCTAGTCCTTGGCTATTTAGAATATCTTGGGAAGACTGAGCAGCACATATACTGAATCCGGGCGCAACAATATCTGGTTTCATCAGATAGTTTTCATTTTCGTCTTCATCGAACCATCTAACAGGTCCTCTAGAACTAAATCCCGCTATATTGCCTTGCTTATCCGTAGCCCCAACAGTAATTGCTTTTCTTGCTGTTCCAGGAGAGCCTATTGTTCCTTCGCTCGGCCCACTATTTCCAGCAGCAACCACAGCCACTACTCCCGCGTATACTGCATTATCCGCTGCTGTTGATAGAGAATCATCAGGATCTCCAGGCCCTCCAAAACTCATACTTATAATATCCACTTTATCAGAGAAGTCACCATCGCCATTAGGATCAACCGCCTTGTTTATCGCGGAAATTATTGTATCTTGATAGCCGCCTCCATTTGAATCCAAAACTTTATAAGCGACAATCTTTGCATCGGGAGCAACTCCTTTTAACACCCCGTTTCCTGCAGCAGTTGCTGCAACATGAGTTCCATGTCCATTGTCATCCATGGGATCATCATCATCATTGACAAAGTCATATCCGCCTGCAATAACCTTTGAATTAAACGGAAAATTTGAATTAGAGTTACACCCTTTATCCTTTGATATATCAAAAATATAAATCTTTTTTTCTCCTTCATCATTCCAGATTATCTTATTATTATAAATGTAAGGTGCATATTGATTAAATGGGTCGCATGTTATCTGCTTCTCTTCGTTAGTGGATAAGTCATATAGATAAATATCAAAATTTCCATTTCTGTTATCAGCCCAAACAATTTTATCTCCTGATATTGAAGGCGATGATTCCACGCTTTTTGTATAAGTTATCTTTCTTTCAAGATTAACAGACAAGTCATATAAATAAATATCATACGACCTGTTAACTTGATCAAAACCGACCCAAACAATTTTATCTTCCGATATGACAAAACCTGGCTCTACATGATATTTGTTCTCTTCATGGTCAGTTATCTGTCTTGCTTCATTAGTTAATAAGTCATAAACACATATGTTAGCAGTAAGAAATGAGTTTTCTCTTCTACAACTTGCAAAGATTTTGCTGCCTACTAATTTAGGAACGCCCCCCAACTTTATCGTTGTATTTGTATTATTTGTTATCTGCTTCTCTTCGTTAGTGGATAAGTCATATAGATAAATATCTTCCTTATTATCTCTAAAATCCATCCAAACTATCTTATCTCCATACACAGAAGGGTATCGCTGCGCTTCTGAATTACTTGTGATTTGTTTTTGTTCTCTATTAAATACCTCATATAAATAAATATCATCATTTTCATTACTATTGTTGATATAATTTCTCCCATCTGTCCATACTATTTTATCTCCGCTAAATCCTCCATAACCAGTAGCTAATACTTGAGGATTTTTATCATTTGTTATCTGCTTCTCTTCGTTAGTGGATAAGTCATATAGATAAATATCAAAATTTCCTCCGATTACTCTATGAAAAACTATCTTATCTCCATAGAGAATACCATATTTTAATGTTCCACCACCAATAATTGCTTTTCCAACTTTTTTATAGATAGTTCCGCCTAAATCACCATGCGTATAATCCACCCCAGTATCAATAATTGCTATTGTTATATTCTTTCCAGTCAAACATTCTTTTCCTGATTGGGCACATTGCCCTAAATCTTTGTCCATTTCCCAAACCTTATTTGCGCCAATTAAAGGCACAGAATCCTGCAACAAAGCATGCACTTCGTAATTTGGAGAAATGCTCTTCACGCCAAAGATTTTTGAAACTTTTTCTGCGTCTTCAGCAGAAATATTCAAAGCAATTCCATTGAAAACACTATCCCATTCCCCCAAAACCAGAATATCCTTTTCACTCTCACCATTCTCAGAAACAGCTTGTGCAGTTATACCTGCATTTACATCAGATAAAGGAACATCTAATTCTTGTGATATTATTTCCTTCAATTTTTCATGCTCGCTTTTTAATATAATTTCCTGTTTAGAAACTTCTTTTTTGACTTGCTCAGGTTTTGTAATCGCAAAAAACTGTTTAGAAATTCTTTTGGGATTAAAAACAAAGCTTTTTTTAATATACTCTTGGTTATCTTTCATCTCCTTTTTTAGCTCAGTATCTCTTACAACAAGCGGCTTTTCTTCAAATTCTATAATATATCCCTGAATTTTTAGCTCTTCTTTTTGCTTATTTAAACTTATAGTGCTCAAATCCATTTCATCGCTGACCGCCAGATTATTATTTATAACAACATCTCCATCAGGTGGATCAGTCAATTCAATTTTCTCTCCAATTTTATACTCATCTTTCAAAGTGGCAATTGAAATATTAATATTGTGTATATTTGACTCTATAATCTCTTTCTTCACGCACGCGCCATTTTCACATCCCGAATAGCCAAATCTCGAGCAATTATAACTAATATTCCTAATCGCTCCTAACTTATTAGTTTGATTGTCGCAGTAATATTCTTTAAGAACATTACCATCACAAAAATCAGTTTTGGCAATATTATCTTTTATAACATTTCCTTTTAGAGTATAATTTTTCCCATTATCAGAATCAGTGCATTTCATTAAAGTAGTATTAACACATTTCCCATTTTCACATCCATCTTTGCAAAAAATATTTGTGCTTTTCAATGCGCTGTTATTGCAGTAATACTCTCTTAAATACTCCCCCCCATAACCATATCCTGTGCCTGAACAAACATCGACAGCTTTTCTATTTATGTTATTTAAAACATAGCTAACGTTCCCTTTCATATAAGAAAAAATTCCCCCATCTGTATCTATACAATTCGCGCTGTCTTTAAAAGGAAGGTTATCAACAACTCGTCCAGTCACTTGCCCGCCAAAAATTTTCTTAACCCAATCAAAAGGCCAAAATGCAGAAGCAAAACTTGCTGCAAATAACAAAACCAAAACAAACACAACAGCAAAAACCCTCTTTTTCATAATATCTCTATAAACAGCAAGTTTTTAATTATTTCTAAACCCCCTTCATCTCATCATACATCCACTTCTTCCACTCAGCAAAAATACTATCCCCATCAGCCACTCCTTTCTCCTCCCTAACCCTATCACTTATAGCATGAAAAGCATTGTTGGACATCACATTGAATTTAGCCTCCATTAATTTTGGTTTTTCAAATCTCTCAGCAGCATCAACAATTTCCTGCTTTATTTTTCCTCTTAAAATAATATTATCATATACTGCATTCCAATTGCCTGCCCATCCTTTTACGCTTCCGGCAATATTCTTTATGATTTCAGAATCTCCATTAATCAATTCTGGCGTCGGTTCTAATTCATCTTTTTCAACATTATATCTCAGCAAATCAACAAATCCTCCCTCTTCCAAAGGGTCATGATTCCAATGCTTTCTCACTTCTGTAACGCTGACAACTCTCTTCATTGAATGCAAGCCATCGGGAGTCTTAACAGGATTTGCAATAATAATTAAATCAGTTGCCTTAAAGCTTGTTGGCTGCACCCCTAAATCATTAACCACCCTGTCAAAAACACCATATGCCGAGTCTCCATGAATTGTTCCAGCAACAACATTTGCCAATGCCCCAATTCTCATAGCTTCATAAAGTGCTTTTGCCTCGGTGCTCCTTACTTCCCCGATTATCAAGGCAGAATCGCCAAGACGCAAACTTGTTCTTATTCCCTCTGCCGCCTCGATTTCAGTATTTGTAGAAACCAAAGCACTCCTGACTTTCATTCTTAGAATATCAAAACCGATTTTTCGCAAAGTATCGACGGGAAGCTCTAAAGTATTATGCGCTAATATATTTTCGCAAATAAAATTCTCATTTCCTGGAACTGAAATATCATAAACAAACCCCTCACCCTCAATTTTTTTAACTTTTCTTATTTTATCCCAAAAGATATCAGAAGAAATAATTGCTTTCAAAGGGGCTATTGAATTAGTAATTTCATTCGGAACTTTCTGTAGCATATTTTTAAGATGTTCTCTTCCAACATTCTGTCCTCTAGAAATATAATCATTATTATTGAACTTATTGCCAAAAATCCTATTCAATTCCTCTTTAATCTCTAATGATAAAGGAATAATATCACTAGTATCGTGTGTTGAAATTTTAGAGCACAATTTATCCAAATTACCTTGTTTTGATTTAACCAAAAAACCCACATTTTCTTTAAATTTTTTAAGGTCTTTTAAAGAGCCAATTCGGCAGCTGATTGTATTATCCTTTCCATATGGCGTGTCTCTAGATTTTCTTGAATCAGAAATTCTCAAAATAATGCTAAATCTAAGCAATAATGAAGCCACATTATCAACTAATTCTTTTGAGCATGAAGAAAATAATACTTCCTTATCAGAAGCACATCCATCTCCGCTGTAGTATCCTCTTAAAAGCCATCCTGCTTGCTTATCTGATAAATTATATACCCAACTAGGTATATTTTTAGTATACGAATTGCCATTAAACTCTAAAATTTTCTGCATAACTTTTTTTAATAAATCAGAATTTATCATAGAAGAAAAGCCATCAGTATGCATTCTGGCAGAACTATTAAATCTCTCTGCGATTTTTCTTGCAACTTCCTTGTTTTCTTCTTCCATAACTGAAATAATTATAGATCTTTTATCATAACATCCGTCTGCAAGCCACAGCCCAGCAAAATTCAAAAATAATTCATCCAGCACAACTTTCGCAGGAATTTTCTGTGATTGACCAAAAGATTTTATTGATAATTTATCAGTATCTATTTTATTTTTTACCTTCTCAAATATTCTTGCTGGAAGAATACTCTTTTTTGTCCAGTTTGAAATAGTTGATTTTTTGTATCCTACAGAGTACGCTAAAGAAAACAGCTCTTTCCTATTTTTTTCTATATAATTTTTAACGCCTTCCCCTTCAACAAAAACCTTGCCTAATTTTTCTAAATGTTCAAGCAAATCAATGCTACCTAAAGAATTATTGAAATTTAGTTTATAAGGAACCGCGATAAAATCCCCTTCTCTAATTTGATTTGCTTTAACTTCTTTTAATATATTTCTTTCATCTAAACCAAACAAAGAATGGTCTCCAGTTACTTTTATTCTCTTTCCAGAAGTAGTTGTAATCTCATAAAAAGGCTTATTAACTTTATGGCGTATAAATTTACTTGCCCTGGATAAGCATACTTTCCCGTTTTTATCAGCAGAAAAAATCTCAACATTATCTAAATTAAGCTCTTTTTCTCTCCCATCAACATCAATAAAACCATTTTTCTTAATTCTTTCATCAATTAAATTTCCTATAGTTGTCTTTACAAAAGTGCCATTTTGCTTAACGAAAATTCTGCTATTTCCTGCAACACTATCTTCCACAACTATTGTCCTCACTTTAGGCATAATCTCCAGCATTAAGCTTCCCAAAAGAGATGTCTTGCCTGAGCTTCTTGTCCCGGCAACAAGCAAAGTTCTATTCCCATCAATTATAAAACTCAATAAACCCGCTGCAAAAGAATTAATCATTTTATTTTTAATAAATAGGGGCAAAGTCCAAGGCTCGTCCCTATGTCTTCTAAAAGCATAAGCTAATCCTGAAGGTGAAAGCGGCTCTTTAACTGCTGCAACTCTTGCCCGCACATTTGCAAAAACTAAATCAGTATCGAGCACAGGATTAGCCTCGTCTAATGGTCTTCCAGATTGCAATCTCAACTTTGCAGCCCAAGAATCAGCATCTTCAAAACTGGGAATTATATTTGTAACACATTCATCATATTTTTCATGCCTCACAAAAACAGGATTTAATGCAATAGGCGCATTAATAACAATATCCTGCAGCCTGCTGTCCATCAATAAAACTTCAACTAGCCCAAACCCCACAGTATATCTCACTAAAATCTTAGCAAGCCTGTTTAAATCCCCATGCGATAAGCTGACCTGTTTATTTGTCGCTAATTCGCTCAACAAACCAATAGAAACATTAAAAAAAACCTGCCTTGTTTTTTCAGGGTCAGTGAACTCCTCTGCCTTCGGTCTATGCTCAGTTATAACTCCTCTTGCTAAATTCAAGAGCATATGCTGCTCCTCGCTCAGCTCATATTCTGGAGGCATGATGTGATAAAAAAACTTTGAATCATTCTTTCTTTTCAGAATAGTTACATTGATATTTTCATTATCTGCTTTTATTTCATACTGGTCAACAAGTTCTGCATCGCTTGGTAATTGAGCAACTAATCTAGTAAAAGTAAAATTCGGCAGGATATCTGGTCTGAAAATTATTGAATAAAGCTCTCGGCTATCAGAAGGATATTCTGAAATTTTATTGCCATATTCCTTTATCATCTTCGTCTGCTCAAGCATTCCTAAAAATCTTTCAAGAAAAAGAAGATAATTTCCAACGTCAACACTTGCAGCTCTTCCCATAGCAAGGTTATTTTTAATGCTGGAAATCTTTCTCTTTACTTGTGTATAACAGCCCAAAGGGTCTTGTTTCAGCAAATTCAAAAAATTCTCCATTTCAACATAACTTCTCTGCACATCGCCAAAAAAACTCAGTTTGGCAAGCGAAAGGACATTTTCCTGCTTCGTTAAATAATGATAAACTCTTGCAATTTCAGCAAGCAAAGAAACCTGCTCAAACGGATAATTATAATTTCTCTGTTGGACAAAAACAACCCTTGAGATATTTGGATTTTCCACAATTATCTCAATAACCTGCCCCATTGTCTGGCTATTTTCCGAAATGCTGGGCGCAAAACTCGCGCCTAAAAAATTAACATACAAAGTATCTTCTCCCTGCTTCCTTTCGATTTCAGTCGCATATAACGGCGTTCCCTCTTTAAAAATCATTTTTGCTCAAATACCTCAAATAAAATTAACAAGCCCTGATTAAATAGATTTCTATAGTGAAAGATTCACAATAAATGTAAGTAAAACTCTCCATCTCCGCAAGCTGGGAAGAGTCTATAAACCCCTTTATTTTAGCGAAAATAAATAGCCCATGTTCATCAAAGCAATCCATATATAGATTAATTACTCTCTTGATTTTAATTTTACTCTTCTGCATCAATCTTGTGAATTTCTTCTCAATCAAATTCTCAAACGTAAGAGCTTAGCTTTCTGAAGCTATCGTCGGGCGGGGGTGGTGGCGAGCAAGTTCACGAAAGTAATGAATAATAACGATGAGTGAGCTTGTGAGGGCGGGTTATCGTCGGCACTACTTCAGAAAGCTAAGTAGATAATCCTCAAACCAAACTATTTTAAACTCTTTTCTCTTTCATAATTCATGGCAGATCAATATCAAGAGCCCTCTTCAGCAATAGATTCAAGCACTCAACTAAGAGATATGGAGGAAAAATTGCGCCTTCTGAAAGACCGAATTCTTTTAATCGGCCAAAGCCTCGTTGATGAAAGAGAAAAAAATTTCAGCGAAATCCAAGAGTTGAAAAAAGAATTCTTTAAAATAAAAGAAGAAAACCAAAGAATGAAAGAATTTCTCCAGCGAATAGCAGAACAGCTTTCAAACTCAGCAAGAAAAGAAGAAGTCTTGATGCTTCAAAGGCAGTTTGACTTATTCAGAAAAGAATAAGAATTTAAACCCCTATAGCTTAAAAAAATAAGAAAAAAGATGGGATTGATAGAAGATATAAAAAATATGCAGCAAGAAGGAAAAACTGATTCAGAGATTTCGTTCGCTCTTCAAAATCACGGATTCCCCGCAAAAGAAATACAGGATGCTATGGCTCAAGCAAAAATAAAAGAAGCTGTTGCGGGCACCTCTTCAGTTTCATCAGAAGAATCAAAAATGGCAAAAACAGATTATCAAAACCAAGACATGAAACCCTCAATGATGAGCTCGCCTGAAGCAACAGCTCCCCCCCAAGAATATTCAGCAATAAATCAAGACTATGTAGAAAACCAAAACCCCGAAAACTCTGCGCCTCAAGAGCAATATGCTTCCCAAGATGCTGCTCAAAATTATGACCAATACGCGCAGCAATATTCTTCCTATTCGCCAAGCGGCATCAGCTCCGATATGATAAGTGAAATCTCAGAGCAGATAATCACTGAAAAATTAGCATCGATAAAAAACAAGCTCGAAGAAACCATTGATTTTAAAAACATAACAGAATCAAAAATACTTTATTTAGATGAACGCCTCAAGCGCTTGGAAAAAATAATTGACCGCCTTCAGCTTTCAGTTCTCCAAAAAGTCGGCGACTTCATGACTAATGTAGAAGACATAAAAAAAGAGCTGATAGAAACTCAAAAATCATTTAAGTCCCTTCTGCCAAAAGTAGATAATACTGCTAAAGCAAATTACAAAGAAATGCA
>JBBSYR010000046.1:0-5497 GCA_038045165.1 Nanobdellota archaeon | reverse complement strand
TCTGCAAGAGCGAGATTAAGAGATTTATAAAACGGCAGGTTGTGCTCAAGCGAGAGTTCTATTGTTTTATCTAAGATTTTTTTGTTTGTTTTTATTATTTTGAAATGTATATTGTATAAATCAGCATTTGCTTTTTTCAATCCTTCTTTATCTTTCTTTTTATAATGCAATGTATTCAGCACTTTTATTATAGTTATATCTGCAATTGCTATCTTTATTTCTCCATTAATATGCTTGTCTCTCAATGCAATAGCTTTTTCGCTTTCTTCTTCTTTGGAAAACCATTTTACTATAACAGAAGCATCTAATAAAATATCTGTTTCTTTTTTCATTATTTGATTATTTTCATGCCTGATTTTCCTCCGCTGAATGTCATAGAATTGCGTATGTTATCCATGTCTTTCGCAGCTTTTGCTGCTTTTTTTTCAATTTTTCTTTTGCCAGAAACTCTGAACACGCTTCGGAATTTATCCTGAATTTTTTGAGCGCCTTGAAAATTAAATTTGCTTATCCTTGAATTAAAGCTATCAGATTGCCCAAATTTAGTTTTATTAGTCTCGGAGGTTAGTTTTTCTTGCTTGAATAGAAATATCAGCAAAACAACTATGAATAATCCAAAAATCGCTGGAATGATTTTTCCTGCCCAAAGTATTTTTGATTTCTGCAATTTTGCTATGTTAACTTGCTTTTGAACGCTGTTTTCTTGATATTTGTAACTAAATTTACCCCATGGATAAATTCTCTTTCTTGTTTCAAGCTCATAATAATAAGCAGTTGTATTTTCGTTATATTTAATCATCATTCCAGTAATTGGCTCTATCCATATTTGCATAGCGACTTCCTGCTCCACTCCAATTTTCTCGTTAACTAAGGGCAAATGCGATAATTTTTGGGTTTGGTCAGCATTAAAATTACTTTTATATCTATAAACTTTCAGCCCATAAATCTCTTCCTCACCCTGAAATTCCATTTTTATAGGTCCATCATAGCTGATATGCCAATAAATAAATGTCTGGTTCTTTTTTAGCTTTTTTGGAGCAAATAAATGCCCTTCCCTATTTATAGTTTCATATCCAATTACATGCTGTGCAGTTTTCGCATTAATGCCGTACAATCTTTCAATATAAAGTATTTTATCTTCAGAAATTGTCTTAACATCAAATACTCCCCTGATTATAAAAATATCTTCTTTTTTAGAAACAATTTCATAGTAGAATTTTACTTTTAGTATCTGCGGCTCTGAAAAATTGCCTATTTCAGGGCTGTAAAAATTACTCACTGAAAAAATATCTGCTTCATAATAAAAATCAGCAGGTATTTTTTCTAATATCGGCTTTATAAAAAATCCTGAAATAATAATAACTAATATTGAGATGAAAATAAGGCTGATGCAAAGTATTTTTGGGTTTTTCGGTTTTATCATCTTCATTTATCTAATTGCAGAGGTATATTAATTTTTTTGTTTTGCCACTCAAACAGCCATTTGCCAGCATTGCTTGCTTTTCTTAACTTTAAAATAATATAAATTATTACAATAAGCATTACTACAAGAATGATATGTATGGCTGCTAAAAGCAAAATTACGAAATTGGGTTTTGATTTCTCTTTGCTTTTTACAATAAAAAGTATACTTGCGCCAGCGCTTTTTCCTTTGTAATTTATCTTGGCATAAAGTGTATACTCTCCCTTTTCTGCACTTTCAGGAATTTTAAATATCCTGATGAAATTTATTTGCCCTTCAACTGCCAGAGTTTCTTTCTTTATAAATATTGATTCGCCGTTTTCATTGACTATCTTATACTCTATTTCTACATCTACTTTTCCAACATTTTCTACCTCAAACAATCTTATATTAGCAACGATATTTTCTCCAGGGAAAACTGCCAAAAATTTTTCTGGAATTTTTATTTCAGAATCAAATAATGCTCCTTTGGATTCTACTTCTATTGCAATCAGTATTTCTTTTTTTATGTCTCCGCCAGTAACAATAAGCTTTCCAATGTATAAGTCAGGAAGCGCATCATCTCTGGCAAAGAAATCTAAAGCTATGGTTTTGAATTCGCCAGCACTTAGTTCAAAACTATCTTTATTAATCTTCACAAAATCTCCTATATCTAAAATTTCCAAAACAAAATCTAATTTCTCATTTCCAGTGTTTTGTATGCCTATTTCTTTTTTTTCAATCTCTCCTTGTTTCAAAGAAATTGTTATTTTTTTTCCGTTTAGACTAAAGTTTTTTGTTTCTTTGCCTGTTTCTGCGCCGCCTCCCCAGCCGCCTCCCCCTCCCCCTGAGCTTGACTGAGAAGGAATTACCTGTATACTACTTTCTTCCGCAGAATAAACGCTAAATCCAGTTACATTAAATCTTAAATTTTTTAATGCTCCTCCTTGATAACTTTCTTTTGGGCATATAAAAGATGGGCAAATTTCGCCATTTATTAAAATTCGGGGGTTAGAAAAACTCAAATTGTAAAGCATTAATGTTGCTTTTTTATTAAAATTTGGCAAGCCAGTTGAATTTATTTCTATTCTGTTTTGTGATATGTTAACATAATCGTCAAAATTAATAATATTATCATTTGGAGACGCATCATTTGTTAAATTAATTGGCTCTCTAAATTCTATTTTTCCATATGCTGGCTCATCAAAAATAATGCTGCTTAAGTTCTGAAGCTCTTCATAAGAATAACCTAAAAAATCAGTAGAATCGCCTTTCTTTTTCTCTTTTTTATTAGGTGTTTCTTCATCATTATAATTCCCGTCATCAAATTTATCGTCTATAATTTTTAGATAAGTTGAGTTGACAAAAAAACTCACATTTTTTGAGGTTATATTGCCAAAACTGCTATTTGCATATAGATAAATAATATGGCTTCCTTGTGAAATATTAAAAGTTAAAAAAGAAGTTATAGTTATATTATTTGTTAAATTATCAAGAGAATACCAGACTGCCTGTGCATTTCTTGCTGAATAATTTAATAATATAGATTCGTTAGTTAAGTAAGTTTTATTTTGGGGAGAATATATAACTAATGATGGAAAATAAGCTGTTACAAATATGCTTATACCAAAGGTCTGGGATGCTTCTCCTGTTACTATTTCCCCTGTTATACTTTCTGCAGAAATTTTATTTATGATTCCCAACAATATCAGCAAAAAGATAAATGCCATAAATATTACCTGAATGCTCTTTTTCATAAATAAAGGAAGTAAATGAGGTATTTAAAATTGTCGTGAAAGATGGGTATTTTTGCGTATCTACTTAGCTTTCTAAAGCTACTTCTGGCTGGTGGCGGGTTGGTGGCAAAGAGTTATAGCTCGGAACATAAAAGCAACGTTCAATTATTTATGTTTATGTCATACTTTAGAAAGCTAAGCTCTTTCAAGGTTTGAAGAGAAATTTTCAATGCGCTGATTTTTGTTTTATCTGCATAAACATCTAGGAAGCCCAGAGCAGAGATATTCTTATTTTTATAGGATTGTGAAAGAGGGCAGTTGCAGATAATTACAATGTTATTTTCGAGAATTAAGAGCTTTGTTTTGAAATAGGGCTGTTCTTCCAGAACTTTGCCCTGCACGAGGACTTTTTGATTTTCCTGTAAGAAAGAGAGATTTTCCGGGCTTGTTATTTTTATTGGCTTTTGTGCTTGAATGAAAATTAGCAGAAAGAGAAGACCCATAAGAGCGAGCGCGAGGGCAAGGAGTTTCATGAATTAATTGATTGAGCCAAGTAGATTAACTTGTTGGTTTTTTGTAAGAAATGGAAATAGTTTCGGTAAGATTTAAATAGTTGAAGATTTTTATTTTAAAATGGGTGATTGGAAAAAAAGAGGGTTAGTTTTGTGTATATTTGGGATTGTTTTTTTAGTGGCTATTAGTCTTGTTATTGCTGAAGAGGCTAAAACAACTGCCGAAAGTGCAGTTGGAGAAGCAGAGCAGGCAGTAAGTGATGAGGATATTGGAAAGGTTTCTTTCGATACTAACGCAGGCATAACTCCCGACAGCACATTTTATTTTCTTGAAAAAGATGTTTTAAGCAAGTTCCGAAGTGATATTAGCAATAGGGAGAAAAAAATAGCAGAAATTAGAAAAATGATTCAAAAAGGAGACATTCCTTCTGCAAAAAAAGCACTTGAAGAATATAAATTATATGCCGAGCGTGTTGAAAAAGATGTTGACCCTGCAAAACAATTAGAGGCAAGAAAAAGTGCAGAGGCGATAAGGAATGCAATCAAAGAAATAGAGCAGGAAATTCCTAAATCGGACAGGTCCGAATTTGTAGATGGAATTGTTGATAAAGAAAATAAGATTACTTTGGCTGCGAAGGTTGCAAATCAAATAGAAGAACTTTGCAAGTCTCTTTCTAAATTAGATCCTCAGCAGTATGCGCGCGTTTGCAAGGCTGAGGGAGACACGCCGAAATGGCAGAAAAAATTAGATGAACAGCTTACAAAAGAGCAGGAGAAAGAAGCTGAAGAATTTTTTAAAATTATGTCTAATTGTTTTAAGAATCCGAAAACATGCGAGTGCGACAAGGTTGATGTTGCTTCTTTTGCTGCAATGTGCAAAGAAAAATCCTCTCTTGCTGCAAAATGCGAAGAAGGAGATAAAAGTGCGTGCGAGAGTTTCAGTAATAGCGAGGATCCAACAGATTTATTGCCTGCATATTTGCAGAATGTAATGGCGCAGGTTCAGAAAGAATATGGACAAGCAGAAGATAATTTAGCTTTTGGCAAATATATGCCTGAAGAATGCACTAAGGCAGGAGCTAAAAATCCTGAAGAATGCAGAGCAGTTATGTTCAAATCAAATGCTCCCCAGGAATGCATTGATGCAGGATTGAAAGGGCAGATGGGTGATGAGAAAAAATGCGAAGAGATTATGTTCAAATCAAATGCTCCCCAGGAATGCATTGATGCAGGAATAAAAGATTCAAGAGAGTGCGGTAAGTTTATGTTCAAATCAAATGCTCCCCAGGAATGCATTGATGCAGGATTGACGGGAGAGTCGAGGAGTGATGAGAAAAAATGCCAGGAGATTATGAAAAGAATGGGGGCTGATAAGCAGAACATGGGAAATCAAAAGAAGACTGCTGGGAAGGACTGCAAAGGCATTTCAGATGCTGCTGAAAAAATGAAATGTTTTGAAGAATTTTATAATGAGATGAGTGGGAGATATATAGAATTTGGGGACAAAATGATGGATCAAAATATGGTTGACGGCAATACTGGGGAGAAGATTTCTGCAGAAGAAGAGAGGCAAAGGCAAATTTGCAAGGAAAAGGGAATGGGCACAATATTGGAATATAAAAATGGAAATAGAATTGTGATATGCGTTGATAAAAATAATCCTTCAGTTAATGGTGGGCAAAAGTGCCCTGATGGAACTTGCGATGATTATGAAATGACGCATCCTTATACTTGCCCACAAGATTGCGGAGGGGATAAAAGGGATTATCAACAGCAGCCAATGCAGCAGACTTATATGCGGTCAGGTA
>JBBSYR010000045.1:0-4396 GCA_038045165.1 Nanobdellota archaeon | reverse complement strand
TGGGCTTATTATTAATTTTACCACTGATGTTATTGATTGGGGCTCTGGCAGAGTAACTGCCGGGGCTGCTAATGCCACTTTAGACACAAGCCGTAATGCCACTTATAAGATCCTAAATGGTAATTGGACTGGATGGTATGGAAACAAAAGCAGAGGTTTTATTTTGGAAAACATTGGCAACTTAAATACAACTATCTGGCTTAAAACTGGCAAAAATTCAACCCAATTTATAGGCGGCAGCAATCCAGCATATCAGTTTAATATTACAAATAACGGAACAAATTCATGCACAAATGCCAGCGGATTTAATTTAGGAGCATACTATGATGCAAACACTACTTCGATTAGCGGGACAAAGATCTGCGATGTATTCGATACCCGAACTGGAAGTGATACAATTCAGATAGATATTCTTTTAAGGATTCCGGCAGATTCTTTGACCGGCGACTTAGAAGACACAATTACTGCCACAGCATATGCGGCTTAAATCAAATAGAAATTTCACTCTAGTTTTAAAAGATTTTCAAATCATCAACGCCAAGATTATCAATAGATATTCTTCGCAATTCCTCTAAGCGGCGCTTATTCCTGCCAATGAGAGCTGCTTTGCTTTGCGCACCGGCATTTATAATTAAGCAATTGTCTTTTATTTCAAGGGATTTGAAACTAACTGGCGCGACAATTGACCTGATGAACCTTTCTGCATCTTTCAGACTTTGAGCTTCTTCAACGATGCGAACTTTTTTTCCAAAATTTTCCTGCATTTCTCTAATATTACTTGCGTTTAAACCTATTGCTTTAGACACAAAATTTTTAGGAACAGCAAAAGTAATAGTATTATTATAATTAAAACATCTGCTTGTTTTTACTCCGGAGATTCGGTCCAGCAAATTTATATACCTCATAGTTTGCAAATCAATTGTAGCCATATTGTCAGTTTTTCAAAAATAATTTATCTCTGATAGCAATTTTGCAATTTTTAGAAAAATTTGTTATCATCTTATTGTATAAAATTCTTTTTGCAAGGATGTTTATAAATCTGCCGATTTGTTCTGCTAAGTTTCCTCTATAAGTTTTATGGATTATCCTTTCATCACTGCCAATGGCTTAAGGCGCACAACAAGATTGCCGATTCCTAATTCGTGGCTGACTTTAGCAACTTCATCAATGTCTTTGTAAGCTTCTGGCGCTTCTTCCAGCAAGCCGCGAATGCTGCCGGCTTTGAAAATAATATCTTTAGATTCCATTTCTTTTTTTAGTCCTTCTGCAGAGAAATTTTTTGTTGCACTCGATCTTGAGAGAATTCTGCCTGCACCATGCGCTGTTGAAGCGAAAGAAATCTCTTCTGCCTTTTTTGTTCCGACCAAGACATACGAAGCAGTGCCCATGCTTCCAGGAAGGAGAATTGGCTGACCTATTTTTCTATAGCATTCTGGAAGCTCTTTTCTTCCTGAGCCAAAAGAACGCGTTGCACCTTTTCTATGCACGCAAAGGATTGCTTTATTTCCATCAACTATCTGCTCTTCAAATTTTGCGATATTATGAGCAACATCATAAACTAAATCTAATTTGGATTTTACAAAAAATTTCTTAAAACTTTTTCGTGTTTGAAAAGTCATTAGCTGGCGATTTGCAAATGCAAAATTAGCAGCTGCAGCCATTGCGGCAAGATAATCCTTGCCTAACTCTGATTTGAGCGGTGCGCAAATTAATTCTCTGTCTGGAAGATGCGCAAATCCATATTGTTTTTCCATTTTTTGTATATAATCAGTTGCTGTTTGATGCCCAAGACCTCTGCTTCCAGAATGAATCATCACAACAATCTGCTCTCTGTCTGTTATTCCGAAGATTTTTGCAATTTCTTTGTTATAAATTTCATCAACCTCCTGAATTTCTAAGAAGTGATTGCCTGAACCCAGCGTGCCCAGTTGAGAGCGCCCGCGCGCTTTTGCTTTTTGGGAAACTTTTGATGCATCTGCGCCTTTGATGCACCCATTATCTTCTGTTTTTTCAAGGTCTTCTTGAGTTGCGTATCCTTTTTTCAGCGCCCATTGGCATCCAGTGTTTAAAACATCATTTAAATCAGCATCTGTAAGCTTTAATTCTCCTCCTTCACCGACTCCCGCAGGAACATTTTTATATATCTCATTCAACAAAGCTTGTCTTTTAAACATAAAATCTTTTTTTGTGATGTTTGTTGCCAGAAGGCGGACTCCGCATGAAATATCATATCCTACTCCGCCCGGAGAGACAATGCCTTTTTCCAAATCAAAAGCAGCTACTCCGCCAATTGGAAATCCATAACCTTGGTGTGCATCAGGCATAGCAATTGATTTTTCAACAATTCCGGGCAGCTGAGCAACATTCTTTATTTGTTCTAAAGTTTTTCCATCTTCTTTTATCTTTTCCATAAGAACATCTGAAGCGAAAATTATACCCGGAACATTCATTTTTCCTTCCTTATCTATCTGCCAGATATTTTCTGCTATTTTTTTTACCATTATAAATAAAACAATAAAAAGGTTAATAAGATTATGCTTTTGTAATATGCGCGTGTAATATAGGCTATACCTTGCGCAGTTCTCTATAGAGAAGTTTGCAACATTTTATTTTTTTATCGATTATAAACTTCTCGATACCTTCATCAGAAAAAGAACAAACTTCTTACTTCTGAAGTATGCTATACCTGCCTTTTTAGAATGTTATCATAAATAAACTTATGATAACATTATGTTATCTGTAATTCGAGACGCCTCAAACATTCAAGTTAAGAAATAGGAAATAATATTTTTTCTCCCACCCAATAGGAGAAGGCACACGAACGGGGGCTGAACGATTTTATATTGTGGCTTCTCCACAGATAGCTCGCAAACATTCGTTTGCTCGGATTTTAAGTAGGGGGCTGACTCAAAAAATTGAGATTTAAAACTTCCAAAAAAAATACACAATCAATGCTTTTTTATTTTCTTACTTTAACTATCAGTGTTCCAGGAATTCTAGAAAGATGATCAAAACTATAAGAATCTTTTTTATTTTGAGAACCATATCTTGAATTTACTCCAAATTGGCTATTATCATCTTGTTTTACTGGCTCTGGCTCTAATAACTGCTCTAACCTAAATCCCACTTGTAAAACTCCATTAACAATATCGCCTACTGTTTTAAAAGAGCCACTCATTCTTGCTGAAACTCCTGTTTCTGGAAATGTATAATCCCATTCTTTCTGAGATCTATCAAAATAATTATCTAAAACAAACCTATCTGTTCCTTCTTCCCAATATCCAATTGTTCTTACAGGATGATCTAAACTAAAAACAAAAATTCCTTTAGGAGTTAATATCTCATAAATCTGTTTGAATGTATCGTTCATAGACTCTAATGTTGAACAATATTGCAGTGCATAAGCAGACATTGCAACTTCAAAAGAATTAGACTTAAAATGATCTCTTAATCTTTGAAAATCTCCACGAATAAAATTCACTTGAACATCTTCTTTTTTTGCTAATTTTCTGCCATGTCTTAATTGTTCTTTTGAAATATCATAAGCAGTTACAATTGCTCCATGTTTAGCTAATATTATTGAGTTCTGTCCTGCACCAGCACCAATTTCTATTACCCTTTTGCCTTTAACTTCTCTGAGTAACTTCAACTCTTCTTCAGATGGGCATAATGGTCCCCAATGAACTTGAGAAGTACCAATCTGATATCTTCTTTGATAGCTTGGAGATATCTTATCCCATGCTTTAGCCATTTTCTTGTCTTCTTTCATAACCTATCTAAATAATTGGATTTTATAAACTTTATTAATTCTAAAGTAGTAAACTTTATAAGCTACTTAATTATCTTCTTAATATGGAAAAACCTGCTTTTTATGATAAAGAAAAAGCACAATCGAGGGAAGATTTCTTTAGAGACAATGCTCCAACAGCTTCTTCTGCTAGCGATTTATTCTTTAATCTTATCTATGGGGGGGTTTCGGCAGGATCAAAAATACTTGACATTGGTACTGGGAATGCATATGTTCTTGAACAATTAGCTAAAAGATATCCTTTAAGGTATAGCAGTTTATGGGGTGTCGATATTTCTCCTGAAATGTTAGAAAAAGCCAAAGAAAGAACTTCTGGTTTAGATATTCAGCTCTTCTTAGGAGACAATATAACTCTTCCATTTGAATCAGATTTTTTTGATGTAGTAACTGCAAAAAATGTAACAAATTTTTCAGAGAGTATGGTGTTGGAAAGGGATTAAAAGAAATAGCAGATATTTTTAGAGGAAGATTAGTCAGAGCAAGAGATCCAAGTTTCTATGCTCAAAGATTGCAATCTGCCGGATTTAGAGATATATCCTTAAGAGAATTTGATATTCGAAGAGAATACTCTTTTGAAGAACTGTTGCA
>JBBSYR010000044.1:0-1091 GCA_038045165.1 Nanobdellota archaeon | reverse complement strand
GGTATGCTCTTTTACATTGTAAGCAGAATAGCTAAAATAGGATATAAAAACTATGTTTTCTTTAGATCAGTTAGAGACCTACAAAAGAAAATTCAGAGAAAAATTGAAGAACTGAGGCTTAAACTCTAAACATTAAATGAAAAATCCAAATTTATCCATTGTAATTCCTGCCTATAATGAGGAAAACTGCATAGCTGAATGCATTAAAAGTTTGAAAAAACAAACCTATAAAAATTTTGAAATAATTATTGTGGATGATGGCAGCAAAGACAAAACTAGAGAGATTGTTAAAAGTTTTAAAGAAATAAAATTGATTTCTGGCCAGCATAATGGACCCGGTGCATCAAGAAATCTTGGAGCAAAACAAGCGAAAGGCAAGATACTTGTTTTTGTTGATGCAGATATGACCTTTGATAAAGATTATCTAAAATATCTGATAAAACCCCTATCTAAAGGTGAGGTTATTGGTGTTGAAAATGAAATACAAATATCAAGTAATTTTGAATCAAATATCTGGAGCAGATGCTGGGGAAAATTATTTTTTAATGGAAAAAATAAAGATAGAAAAATATTCAGGGCAATAAAGAAATCAGAATTCTTTAGAATGAATGGATTTGATTCTAGGTATGGCTATGGAGATGATCAAACATTCTTCATAAAATATGGTGTTAAACCCGATATAGCAAAAGGAGCGATTTGCTATCATAAGGCTCCTGAAAATTTCAAAGAAGTTTACAAGCAGAGTAAATGGATAGCTTCTTCAAATCAAAACGGAATATTTGATATGCCCATAATCAAATACATTGTTCCCCTCTTATTCCTAATTGCTTCTCCTATTTTATGGTTTGCCTATTCATTTTACAAATTATATAAAAATAAAGATGCAAAGATCCTATTGTGGATTTTTATATTCTCTTTCACAAGAATCTATGGCATTGCAGCTGGTTTATTCAAAAAAGTTTATTGGAGGCAAAATGTTAGATAAAAGAATAAAAAGCGATAGAATTAGATTCAAATATATAATAGACTCTTAGTGGGCAGAGAGGTGTTGGATATTGGTTCTTCAGAAGGCAATTTGCATGCCCTATTGA
>JBBSYR010000043.1:0-2649 GCA_038045165.1 Nanobdellota archaeon | reverse complement strand
GGAAAACTGATAATAATAAAAGTTTTCCAGAGAAATGAAGGAGCAGTGATTATTAATTGAAAGTAAAGGGGCTACTCTGGGGCGGCTTACGTCAACAGGCTTGAGAACAGGTCTCAGCTCAATGGCAGGAACAGGCTCGACAATGACAATGGTCGCCTCGTCGAATAACCCAGTTAGCCGTTAGGACATCATACTATGTATCAAAAATTATGTTTATATGAAAACTTGTTTTCAGCGTTTATCAAAGCACGACAAGGAAAAACAAGAAAGTATTATGTCTTGAAATTTGAAAAAGAGTTAGAAGATAATCTTAAACAATTGCAAACCGAGCTTATAGCTCAAACTTATAAGCCAACTTTGACAGCGATTGACTAATTTTATTTTTTATCCTCGAGAAGGATTAGGTTTACTGTTTATTTTATAGGGACAATATAGAGACGATATATTTATAAACCCCTATTCCTATTAATCATAATGTATTTGAAAATTACTCAGAAAAAAACTAATCGGGGAGTTGGAAAGTATGCCAAAATAGTTGAAAGTTATTGGGATAAAACTAGCAATACCTCGAGACAAAAAGTAATAATGAATTTAGGTGCTATAAAATCAGATAATGATCTTAAAAGATATGAAAAAATTCTTGAATCTATGAAAAAAGGAGTTGTTCATGTAGACTTTAATAAAGTTGAAATATTAAACACTAAAGAATATGGGGTAACTTACACAACAAACAAATTACTAGAAAAATATGAGATTAAAGAAATATTGCAAAAAGAGTTATCCGATAATAAAGCTCAATTCAAGGTATATGAAATAATAAAGGCGCTGATAATAAACCGTCTGGTCAAACCTTCAAGTGATTTGTCCGCTTATGACTGGATAAAAAAAGATTATGCTGAAAAAATAAGCATTAATAGGCAGTATATTTATCGTGCATTGGATTATCTAGTTCAAAAAAAAGATAAAATTGAAAAAGATATTTATGGGAGTCTTAAAAAAATAATGAAACTAAACACCGAAATTGCTCATTATGATTTGACTAGCACTTATTTTGATGGATCTAAATGCGAGATAGCCTTCTATGGATATTCCCGAGACCATAGAAAAGATAGAAAGCAGGTTGTTATTGGGCTTGTGATGATTGATGGAATACCCGTATATCATGAAGTTTACAACGGAAATACCGTTGATAAAACAACTTTAAAAAATATGGTGAACAATATGAAAGAAAAATTCGGAATAAAAGATTTGATTGTAGTAGCAGATAGGGGGCTTATCACTGGAGATAATTTAGATCTGCTAGAAAATAAAGAATACCATTATATTATCGGTGTTCAAAGAAGAAACAATAATCTTGCCGAGGAGCTTCTTTCTAAAGAAATAACCTCGGAAGAAAAACAATTTGCAAAAGAAATTCATAGAGAGACAAAAATAATAGAAGACAAAGAGATTATACGAAGATATATTCTTTGTTTGGATAACCAAACAAGAAATGAGAGATTAGAAAATTTAGAAGAGATAAAAGACAAAAAAGAGAAAGAATTGAAGATGTTGCAGGATAAGTATGCAAAATCAATGAGTTCTAATAAATGCAAGAAGATGACAAAAGAGAGCTTAATAATTTCTGCAGATAAAATTCTTGGAAAGAATAATCGATTATTTGATTTTGAATACGATGAAACAGGCTTAAAATATTCTTTTAAGGCCGAAGATTACGAATATGAGAAAAAGATTGCAGGCAAGTTTTTACTAGTAACAAACACAGAAAAAAGCCCAAAGGAAGCAATGAAATCGTATAAAGAGCTGCAGACAGTTGAAAATGCATTCGATGAATGCAAGAACTTCTTGTATGTTCGCCCAGTTTATCATTGGAAAGGAAGAAGAGTGCGTGCGCATATTTTTGTCTGCGTGCTTAGCTTTTTGATTGAAAGCATAATTGAGAAGTTTTCAAAAGAGAGTGCAAGAGAAACAGTCAGTGAGCTAAAAAGAATTACCCTTTCTGAAATAACTGCTGAAAATAATTCAAGAAAAGTTTTGACAAAACTAACTGATAAACAGTTAAGTATATTTAAAGAAAGTAAAATTAGTTCTCCAGTAATATTCTAGAGACGATTTTAAGAGATTATTAAAATTCCTCGACGAGCTCTTTCATGAACTGTCAAAGTTGGGTTATAAGCCAAAGCCACTTAAAACTTTTATTATTCTTGACCCTAAGACTCGTAAAATATCAAAGAGCAAATTTAGAGACTGAATTATTCATCACGCTCTTATTAATATTATATGCAATTTATTTCAAAAATCTTTTATTTATGATTCTCATGCAAACCAAATAGGAAAAGGAACATTAAAGGCAATTGAAAGGTTTGACCTGTTCAAGAGAAAGGTATCTAGAAATAATACCAGAGAATGCTATGTACTGAAGGCAGATATTAAGCACTATTTTGAAGAAGTCAATCATGAAATACTTATTAATATTATTAAAGGCAAAATAAGAGACGAAAAAGTAATCTGGCTTATCAAGCAGATTTTATTTAATACTGCTTCGAAAATCGGGGGGGGGGGCGAACAGCAAAAAGGCATGCCGTTAGGAAGTCATACATCTCAGTTTTTCGCTAACATATATCTTAATGAACTTGACCAGTTTGTTAA
>JBBSYR010000042.1:0-8872 GCA_038045165.1 Nanobdellota archaeon | reverse complement strand
CAAGGTTATTCTAAATGCTTTGAGGGGGTTATATCTCTCAGGAGCAGGTATAATAATGGAGATATTGGAATGAGCCACGCTAAAAACAAAGTAATCTGGTGCTTGAATAAAGCCAAGAAGGAATTAAAAGAAGAAGGGAAGCACAGAGGTCTAATTCAAGTCGAGCCTAACAAAGTTAAAGCCTTAGAGCATATAAAGAAAGCCGAACATAATCTTGAAGGAGCGATTAATTTCCATAAAATAGGATTTTCTGATTGGTCTGCAAGTGCTTTCTTTTATTCAATGTATCAATCATTTTTAGCGATTGCTATCAAATCTGGATATGAATCTGGAAATCAAGAATGCACATTCGCTTTAATGCACTATTTAATTGAAGAGAAAAAGATAGATATCGACAAAGAGCTAATAGACAAAGTTGCAACTCTTGACGTTCAAAAAGAAGAAGAAAAATCAACAAGTGTAGAAATAAGGGAGAAATATCAATATGGGACAGGTCTTTCAATTGAGGAAAACTTATACCAAGAGCTTCTCCTAATTGCAAAGAAAGTCTTGTCTAAAGCCAAGACTATTGTTGAATAATAAACTCTTTTAATCTTCTTTATCCTGACGAACTTTAGCAAACATCTTTATTATTCAGTAGAGGAATATTTCCAAGTAAAATAAGAGGATTTGGAAAAACCCCCAAATCCTCTAAGAATCGCTTTGAAAACCCTCGAATACAGAAAACTGCGTAGCTTGTAGCGGATTTTGTACGCTTCTGTCTGGAGAACTGCAACGCAGAGAGCTACAAGTAATGCAGTTATCCATAACTCAAAAATTAGAGGGTTATTCAAAGCGCTCTATAGAAAAGCAGGGTAAATATTATTGAAGGCTATGCTTTTTATTATTATTTATTTAACCAACTTTATCGCATTCTCTTTTTATCGTAGATAGAAAGTATTTAGCAAAAGCATCTCTACTCAGAGTTAGTGTTACAGAGAATTCTGCCCAAAATTAAAAATCAAAAACATTTATAAAGTTATGATATTTAGATTTTCTATAATAAAAAGAGTTTAATGATAAATAAAAGGGTGAAAATTAAGAGGAATTTTTTTCTTTTCTTTTTTTTAGTGATTAGTGTAGCTGCATTTGCTTATGTTGCTTTTGCAGGGCACAGCGTCGGGACCTCAGCTGGCGGAACTTCTTTTAACGTTGCTGAAGATGTCCAATTTGCGTATAATATAAGCGTAAATAATACTGCTGGGCAAACAGCTAATATAACCCAGTTGAACATAACCCTTAACAATACTTTTGTTTTTATTTCAAATTCAAATGGCAGTGATGCTTTTGCAGTATTTACAAATACAAGCAGTGTTTTAAGCTGGACAAATGCAACACCTTATTTAATCAATGAAAGCCAGAAAAAATATTTTTGGTTTAATGCAACTGCTTCTACACCTGGAAATTATAACTTTACTATCATGACTTTAAATGTGACTGGAGCATATTATTCTAATATTAGCATAACAGTAAATGATACAACAGCTCCGAATGTTAGTTTAAATTCGCCAAGTGCTGGATATACAAATAATAGTGCGTCTTCTATTAGCGTCGTATTTAATTGTTCTGTGACTGATAATTATGCATTAAGTAATATTAGCTTGTTTATAACAAATGCACAAAACGCAAGTTTTAGCCTTAATAAAACAACAAACTTTTCTGGGACAAGCGGAAGTGCGAATTGGACACTTGCTCTTGGCAATGGAAATTATACCTGGAATTGCTTAGCTTATGATTCTGCTGGGCAGAGTGATTGGGGCAATGCAAACAGGAGCATATCCACCCAAACATCTGTTTCAACGAATTTTTATATCGCTGATTTTTCATTTTCAATTCCCGATAGCGTCTATAATCTTAATGAGAATATCTCGCTGAAGGGAAAACTCTATCTGGCAAATTATACAAGCAATGGGACACTTGTATTTGCTTCTTCAGCCATGGTTAATGCTAATGTTAATATTACTATTGAAAATGAAAATCATACTTATGCAGGCAATTACATACTTATAACAGATTCAAATGGAAAATTTAAATCGAAAAATAACCATAATTCCAATAATGGTTCAATACCTGCACCTTCTTCTGCGGGGAATTATAATATAATTGCTTCGTATGTTGATCCTAATAATACTATCTGGAGCTCAACTGCATCTATAAAAGTGGTTTCCCAGTCTTTAGATATGCTGGATATAAGGCCGGAAAAAGTAGCTTATAATCCTTTGGAAACTATTAAAGTAAAAATATACGCTATGAAGCAGATAGGGGATAAAATTCTTTATGTCAGCAATATTGATGTAAATGGCAGTTTGAGAAATTCAACGCAGGGAATTATTTCGAGATTTAACTGCACTACTGGTGCAAACGGAGAATGCAGCGTCTCTGTCAGCGCCCCTTCCAGCTATGGCACTTATAATTTAGAGCTTAATAATTTTAAGGCATTCAGTTCTTTTTATGTTACGCCTTTTTCTTATACACTTTATATAAAAGATGAATTTGGAGAGTCAACAAAGAATCTTTTTGCGAGAGGAGAGCAGGCAAGAGTTGATGTGAGTATAATTAATGCGAGCACAGATGATAGCTATAGTTTTTCAGGATATATTGTTGATTCTTCAGGAAATGTCGTGAAGATAATAAACTCTACAATTTTGAATAATAATAATTCTTTTAGCAATGGTTTCTTATTTACAGCAGATGCTTTGACATTTAATTATGGAACTTATAGGGCTGCTGTAACAATAGTGAAAGCTGGAGATGGAAATATCTCTGCTTCGGCATCTTTTGAAATTGAAGATTGGGCTTTGACTATTAATAAAAAGGATGTTAATTCTGGTTTTGAATATGAACTTAGCACTTTCCCAAACAAAACAACGAGGTTTGAGATTTATCCAACTTATAGGTCAAATGGCTCTATTATCGCTGGAATTAATGAGAGCTCTTTTTCTATTTCGTTGAAAGATGCTTTAGAGAATGTCCTGGGAAGTGCAAATACGAGCTGGAATGCAAGCTGTGGCAAATCAGGTTGTTATGAATTTTTTATGAATACTCCGGAGAGTGTTGGGCAGTATAATCTTTATGCTTCTCTTTCATATAGCGGAAGCACGCAAACTGAAATAAGAGGAATTGATGTTATAGGCGGGATTATGTCTGCTCAATCAACTAATGCAAATGGAGATGTAAAGGAGTTATTTGGCACAACAGATTATGTTTATCTTTCTCTTTCTGCATATAATCAGTCAAGTGCTTCATTTAATCTTAGCGATGCTGAGGTCTTAAAAGTTAATTATATGAATGGCTCTGAAATAAGTTATGCGCAGACTAGTTTTAGTCTTGTTAATTCAACAAATTCTGGAAATGAGTGGGGTTGGAATTCAACTTTGCAGATGCTCAAGCTTGATGTTCCGAGAGTGGGAGGAATATACAATGTTTTTATTTATGGAAATAATAGAACTCTGGGCATAAATGCTATGTTTATTGTGAATCCTTATGATGCTTGTTCTACGCCAAAGAACACTCTTTCTGGAAATAATATTTATTATGTCTGGCAGTTTAAAAAAACAGATACAATTTATTTTGATATAAAGCTTACGCAGGCAAATAATCCTCTGGGAAGAGCGACTGCTGTTAACGGCTCTGGAAATAGCAGTTTGTATGGACAGGGCTCTGTCTGCAATATAAGCAGCAATCAGCAGGCTATTTCAAATGCGACTTTGACAATAAATGAAGTAAGAAATACAGAATCTGGAGCAGTGCAGTCTTTTAATACAAGTGCTTCATCATGCCAGGCAAGTGATAATTCAGGAGGATATTCATGCACATTGCAGCCATTATCAAAGTGGGAAGGAGGGGGGAATACAGTTAAATTTAATATTCTCGGGCAGGATGGGACAACTGATTTTGCAATGAGCAGATTTGAAGCAAGAGCATTTTATATGTATGGATATAGCACGCAATGGCAGAACAGCCCAACTAATAATATTTCATTAAGCATTTCTCTTTATGAAGCTGGAAATAGCTGGTGGGGAAACAGCGGAGGCAGTGTAAGCGGAACAGTTGTATTGAAGAAAATTGAATATCAGGGAAGAGATGGCGAGTGGCTTTATCCCCCTGTTGATGCGAGCTACAACACTTCTGCAATGAATTCATCAACAAGTATTACTAATGGCCGCGGAACAATGACTGTGCCTTCGCAATATGCTGCTGGCGGAAATTGGAAGACGGGATATTATAGAGCTGTTTTGCAGGCAACAACAACTGCTGGAGATATTGATTATGGGTATGCATGGTTTGGAGTTAAATTGTGGGATGTTTATGCAAACCCTGTTGAATGCACAACTGCTGGATGCACTTATAAAAGTTATTTTAATTCAAAAGAAAATATAACCTTATACGCTAAAATTTCTCAAGCAGGAAATTATTATGGGAGCGATAATGGTGGCGCTGATATTGGGGGCAATATAACTATACGTGTTAAAAAAATACAAGATTGCAGAAGATGGCCTTGCAAAGACTTAAATTCAAGCACCTACAGCGCATCAAGCATAAATGTTAATCAGTCAAGCCCATGGTATTGGAACACAAATGCGGGGAATCAAAGCAGTAAGTATATTATTCAAATTAATTCAACAACTGGAAGATGGAATACTGGGTATTATTCTGTTACTTTAGATGTGAATGGAACTGACACAGGCTCTGCTTGGTTTAATGCTATTGCTTTCTATGTTGAGACACAGCCAACTGATAACAATGGAACTAACTATATATACAGCATAAGACCGACTAAGCCAATGTATTTCAATGTTAGTAGTGTGAAGAGCTATAAATCATGGTGCTGGTGGGGCGGGTGTTCAAGATATAATATCTCTGATTATGTAAATACTACTATTGACAGCCTTATTCTTAGAACTTGGGATTATGCAACATCTACTTCGCGTGAATATACCTATGGAACTGCAAATGCTTCAATTAATGTAACTTCAACAGCAATAAATGGAAATTCTTTATTGAATTTGACTTTCTTGAATACTACTACTGGAAATAGAACTAATTGGCCATCTGGATGGTATTCTGGAGAGCTTAGTTTAAAGAATGCGGATAATGAGACTTCAACAGGATGGCTTTGGTTTGAAGTGAAACCATTTAGAGTAGATTTGCAGTCAGTACGAGGAGCTATTTCAGGAAATTCTTATAATATAGACAGCGAAGAGTGCGTAAATGCGACAGCTTATGTTTATGAGCCTGGCTGGAACTGGCCTTATATTCCAGTTACAGCTAATTATACTATTACAAGTGTTTTTGAGAATATTTGGTCAATGTCAGGAAATAATCCAGTAACTTATACTAATTATACAACTGGAATAATTAGTGGAAATGGGAGCAATATACGAATTTGCCCTAATGGAACATCATGGGGAAGTGGAAGCTGGGGAGGTTATCATTATTTGAATGTTTACATTAGAAATAATGATACTCAAGAGAGCGATACAGGATGGCTTTCATTTAAGACAGTTCCTTTCCAAATTAACTGGAATAATTCTGGGGCAGGATACAGCGCATGGCTTGGAAGCAAATCAACTGGAGCAAATATAAATGTTTCAGTAGCTGTCACGAAGACAAATGGAACAGCAACAAGAGGTAATCTTACTAAGATATCCCAATGGAGATATGATTCTTCAACTAATTATATGAGTGTTAGAGAGGAATATAACTTTAGTGTTGGAAGCTGCAGCTCTTGGATTTCCAGACAATGTGTAATAAATGGAACGCAAAATGTGACAATTTATGCGCCGAGTAATGGATGGAAAGTGGGATATAATTCTCTTTATGCTGAGTGGGTTAAGGAAAATGATGCTTCAATAGTATTGCAGGACTGGAGCGGCATTAGCTTTGATGGGAAAGAATCTTATAATGGATATTTCAGCAATAGCGATGCAAATGGCAATTATAAGTATTATTTTGATTTCAATGAGAATTTCACTATAAAAATTTATGTAAGAGATATGGATTATAATAATGTTGGTGTAAATGTGACTAATGTGCAATATGCTTACAGCGACAGCGGATGTTATAGTGATTGGTGTATGACCTACAACTCTGCGACTTGGAGCGTAATTGGAGGAGGAGCATCAAATGGAATAAGTTCATCTGGAGGCATTATTACTATTAAAGCGCCAAGTGGTGGATGGAATAGGGGGCAGTATACAATTAAAGCAACTGTTTCAGTAGGAGGAAATACAGCAACAATTACTTCAGGTTATGTAAGAGCGAGAGATAGCACGCCTATTAATATTACAATTAGTTCTCCTGCAAATAATGCAACAATAAATGCGAGTGTTAATGGCACAATGCTTTGGAGCGCAACTACAACAAAGAATGCGCAATGTTCGCTTGGAGTTTATAGCTATGATAATTTCTATAATTGGTATTGTGGAGGATGGAATTCAACTAATTCAACTAATGGTAGTATTTCAAACCAGACCTTAGGAGCATGTAATATCACACGTTATAATTATGCAGGAAACAATTATTATTCTGCTTGGATTTCCGAGAATTACTTCTCTAGCTGGGATGGAGTAACAAGCACATGGTCATCTGCTTCAACAGGATTGCTGACAGGAACAACAAGCCATAGATACAATTTGAATGTAACTAATATGACGAGTCAGAATTATGGAATTTATTCGAGCTGTTACGATGCTGATTATAATTATGTTACTGCGTTTTCTGCAATTAAGGTGGCGAGATGATTAAAATGAATAAGAAAAATTTTGGAATATCTGCTGTGTTTTTGTTAGCTGTGATTTTAGGAATTGGAATTGTTAGTGCTGGATTAACTATAGATGGTTTTAGCTGTCCGAAAGATGTTGCAAAAGATGCAGGAAGTTTTGCTTGCACAGTTACAATTGGAAATGCTGCTGGAGACTCTATTACTCTTAATACTTTGAAATTGTATCCTTCTAGTCCTGTTTGGTTGGAATTACCTAACGGAGAATTTAAAGAAGCAAATGGACCTGGAAGCACAACAGAAAAAAGCTTTTCAGTTAACTTTGGTAATCTTAAAGCAATAAGTGCAGGAAGCAATAAGGGCTTTAGCAAAATTTATTTGGATGATGTCGTGCATACGGATGATATAATTACAGATGTTGAAGTTAATGTCATAGACCTCGTTGTTACGACGTCAAATTCTGCTTCAAGTGCGGCTTCAGGTGCGAGTTTTACTACTTCGCCGAATGTTATAGTTTATGGAGATGGAAGTGTAACTCTTAGCTTAACTATTGATTCAGGGGGATGCAGTATTGGGAATCAAGCTTCCCAGAAAACAACAACAATAGCTTCTAATACTAATCAGCAGACATGGAGTCCAGTTACTTGGACAATTACACAGGGAAGTTCTGGAGCTTGCAGATTTACTCTTACAGCAGCAATGACTGGAGCTAATGGGGCAGCTACTAAAACATCTACGCTCTCTCAAAGTGTAACTTGCACTGATTGCACTACTACGACTACAACAACCAGCCCTGGCAGCAGTGGAGCAGGCGGCGGAGGTGGCGGAGGTGGAGGCAGCACCACAGTGATAACCCCTATTACGAAATTAATAAATAGTATAATAACTGAATTAGGGAAAGATGAATTATTTGGATTTTCATTTGGAAGTCTTGAGCATACTTTAAGTGTTTTGGATGTTACAGAAACAACTGCGACTGTGAAAATTGAAAGCCAGCCCCAGATATTTACACTTAGCATTGAAGAAGAAAAACAAGTTGATTTAGATGCTGATAAAGTTATGGATATTTCTATAAGACTTAAGTCTATTAATATAATCACAAAAAAAGCAACTTTTGTGCTTACTCCTTTATATGTTCCTGAAGAAGGAAAGGAAACTGGAAAGGGCGGGGCTGCCGGAGGACCGGGAGAAGCTGAAAAAACTGATAAAACTATAAAAGAGAAAAATTATGTTGTTATAGTGCTTAGCGCTTTGATTGCAGTTGTATTGATTATTATAAGCATTCGCCTTGCTTTAAATGCAAGAAAAGGAAAAAGGAGGGCTTCTTAAGATGGAGTCAAATAAATTTCTTTTATCAGCAGTAATTTTTATTTTAGGAATTTCTCTCTTAGGATTTGCCTTGTTTTCTGTTTTTCAGCCTTCAGAAACTCTTACTGGAAAAATAACAAATATCGATATTTCAGAAAGCAATATTAACGAAGAAGGCGGGGTTATTCCTTCAGAAAGAGCAGAAGGAGTTTGCTCAAATAATGAGTGCAATCCTTCTAATAGCAGGCAAATTTGTGCTGGAGGAAGCTGGGTTAATTGTCTTAATGAAAAGGTTTGTAATTTTGGCGAGTGTGTTGCTCCTATTTCTGCAGGACCATCTGTTAAAAAAATAGTTTATAGCGGCGGCGGAAGCAGTGGTGGGGGAGAAAGTGAAGTTGTAACAACATTTACTCCTGCAGAACCTGAAACAATTTCTTCTTTGGGAGTGGTGGAAGATATTAGTGAAATAAGGGTTAAGGAAAATGAAAAGGCGACCTTTAGTATTGGCGGGGTGGAGCAGAGCATAAAAGCAGTGTCTATTTCTCCAACAAGTGCAGCAACACTTCAAAATGGGCAAGAAGCAAATTTTAACATTGGAGATGAACGGAAGAGCGATGTTAATAATGATGGTGTGAAAGATTATTCTTTGAGATTGGATTCAATTAATTTTATTTCGAAAGAAGCTCGTTTTCTTGTTACTAAAATTTAAATATATTGCCAAATGAGAATGGAAATGATATTTTTAGAAATTATTCCGTTGGTGCGCCGGAGAGGCGGTTTTTTCCAGCCATTTGGCCGCCAAGT
>JBBSYR010000041.1:0-1961 GCA_038045165.1 Nanobdellota archaeon | reverse complement strand
GAAAACTCAACCTTTCAGGCACAATGTGCTCAATTATTTAGTTCCATGACTATAGCTTGTTATAATATGCTTCCATTTCCTTAATGTCTTGTGTTTTGTCTTTTTTGGTCATTTTAATCGATAACCTCCAAATTTTAGATTAGAACTTATCCTATCAGGTTTATTTAAATACAAGAACAACTCTTCTCTTCTCGATTTTTCAATTTTACCCTGAATGTGGATAAAATTTCCTATTTGTCCAAATGAAGGACTATAATAAGTATACCCTCTTATTGGCAATCCTTCCTGCTTAGAAAGAAAAGTTAAGTCTAGACTATCAGAATTTTGTGAACCCAAGAGGATTACTTCTCTCATATTACAGGCGGACCATAATAAATAAAACTCACTTTCTTGGATTGCATCAGTTTTTTGCCATACTTCTCTTCTAACATTTAATACTTCATTTCCATCACCTATCAAAACTTTCATCTCTGCGTTATAATTTTCAGGATTCATTCTCCATGAAGCAACTAGTAATTCAGATTCTGTAAGAAAGTTAGAGGCAGATAATAGGAGCGGGGTGTTTTCTGCTGGCGACTTTTCATTATATATCCATGGGGATAAGTGAGAAGCTCTGCCATCGTCAATAAGGTGATCGATTCTGTTTCCAATTCCGGAACTTAACATCTCTAGCATAGTTCTGACCGCTAATCTTCCCTTAATTTCTATCTTTTCCATTTTATTATTGCCTTTTTGTTACTATTTGATAGTTATTTAGATATATTAAACTTTCTTCAGAAAAATGAGCATAAATGATAAGATTTATATACTTAATATTAATAATGCTTAATATGGTCGAAATAAATAGAATTAAGCTCGATAAAGCAGATAGAATTATTTTAACAGAACTAGATAAAAACTCAAGGATTCCTTCTACAATTTTAGCTCGAAAAGCAAATAAATCAAGGCAAGCGGTAGATTACAGAATTAATCAATTAGTAAAAGAAGGAATTATAATGGGGTTTCAGACATCATTTAATCCTCATAAAATGGGATACAAAATCTATAAAATTTATCTAAAATTGAGAAATATTCCAGAAGAGAAGAAAAGATTATTTGAGCATTTGAAGTCATCCGGAAAAGTATATTGGATGGGGGAGTGCTCCGGGACATGGGATTTGATTTTTGGAATCTTTGCAAAAAACGATTATGAATTCTTTGAAGAAAAAAATCAGATTATTTCCGAGTTTAACAGAATCATTGTTGAAGAAGAAGGGCAAATCCTTCTTGATGTTAAGCAATTTCCTAAAATGTATTTTACAAAACAAATTGCAAATCCTAGTATGTTTGGGGGGGAAGTAGATAATAATGAATTAGATAAAATAGATTATGTAATTCTGGGAGAAATTGTCAATAATGCTCGAACTCCAATTGTCGAACTTGCTGCAAAATTAAAATCGACAGCCATAATCATAAAAGGAAGAATGAAAAGATTAGAACAAAAAGAAATAGTTATTCAATATAGGATTGGGGTAGATTTGAATAAGCTGGGATTAGAATTATATAAGGCAATCATCAAATTAGATAGATATACTAAAGAGGATGAGAAAAAGATATTTTCATATCTTTCGCGGCTTCCTAATGTGCAGTATATAATAAGAAATCTTTGGAGCATTGAGCCTGAATTTGTTGTGGACAGCTATCAAGAATACTACAAGATAATTGAAGACCTAAAAAAAGAGTTCCCCCAGGTTATAAGGACAGTTGATTCGGTGCTTATGATTACAGATGAATGGACTCCAGGATTTAGAAACCTGCTCGCATCCTAAATTTACAGAAAACTTTTGAAATTTTTTATTTCAATCCCCTCTTTTTTCAGCATTTGAATTTATAGAGGATTTGGAAAAACTCCTCAAATCCTCTAAGAGCTTTGAAAACCCTCGAATACAGAAAACTGCGTAGCTTGTAGCGGATTTTGTACG
>JBBSYR010000040.1:0-4376 GCA_038045165.1 Nanobdellota archaeon | reverse complement strand
CGTCGTAGTTTAGCTTGTTTTTAAGCTTTTTTGGTGCTAAAATGCCTCAATCACCTAGAAGAATATAAAAGAAACGTTCAATTATTTGTATTCTACGTTATATAATCTATTTTTACTCAACATAAATCCCCGGCTTCCCAGGCTTAGCTTTTCCTGCTTTTCCTGAAGGGTCGTATTTCTTTTTATCATTCACAGCAAAAACAAAAACTTCCTTTCCAACTTTCTTCCCTAATATATCTTTATTGTAATTCTCAATCTCATTCGGCAAGACATACAAGTAAACTTTATTCACTTCTTTGCCTTGTTTCTCCTTTATTATCTTAAGGACATTGAGTATGTCTAAGATTGCCTTATCCACCGCCTTCTCTTCTTCTTCCAACTTATTATTTATCTTGCTTTCATCAGCTTTCGGCCATTCTGCTGTAGAAATAAATCCTTTTCCGCCGATTTTCTCCAAAATCTCTTCTGCGAGGTGAGGGCAGAAAACAGAAAACATCTTCAGAAATTTAATAAAATCTTCTTTTGAAACTCCCTCTTCAAATCCCTCAAATATCTCTCTTAATTTTATGACTGCAATATTATACTTTAAATTTTCTATACTTTCTGTAATCTCTTTAATATTCTTGTTAATTTTGTGCTCTAATTTCTCGCTGGACTTCTTAAACTTTGCATTTAATCCAAATTTATAAACTTTATTTGTAAATTTCCAGCTTCCTTCAAAACCATTTACACTCCAAGAAGAATCTTTGTCAGGCGAAGCTAAAGAAACTAAGAACAAACGCAAGGCATCAGCGCTGTATTTTTTTGCAATATCTAATGGGTCAACTACATTTCCCCGGGATTTTGACATTACTACGCCGTCCTCGCCATGCACCATGCCTTGATTAAATAATTTAGTAAAGGGTTCATCAAATTTTAGAAATCCTAAATCTCTTAATGCCTTTGTAAAAAATCGAGCATATATTAAATGCATGCAAGCATGCTCTGCTCCTCCAGTGTAAAAATCAACAGGCATCCAGTATTCTATTTTCTTCTTATCAAATGGCTCTTTTAAATTATTTGCATCACAAAATCTTAAGTAGTACCAACTACTGTCAAAGAACGTATCCATTGTATCAGTTTCTCTTCTTGCTTTGTTCTTGCATTTAGGGCACTTAGTTTCAACAAATTTCTTGCTTGTGTTTAATGGATTTCCCTCGCCAAATTTTACATCTTCTGGCAATAACACCGGCAAATCTTTTTCAAGTATAGGAACAATTCCGGGAATTATTAATTTAACATTCCATGCGACAAGCCCATTTTCCTCTATTCTTTTTAAATAATCCAGAGTGTAAGAATAAAGTGATTCTAAATCATTAATGCTCTCTATTTTCCTTTTAGGAAATATCTTAAATAAAGCCTCTTTGTCCTCAAATAATTCCCTAAGATTCTTGTAAATCTTCATAGAAACAACATTTAAATAAATAACATTTCCATCTGCTTTATTAACACATTTCAAAGTATCTCCTGTTTTTATTTTGGCAAAATCTCTATTTTTTTCATCAGGATTTAATGCTCTTGTTTCTATTTTCTTGCTTCCATTAACAAGATTGTTAAAATGTTCTTGTTCATAAAAAGATAAAGAAATTGCATTCTTTTCTATACTATCTTTGCAAGAATCGCAGTAAACAACAGGAATTGGCGTGCCCCAATATCTTTGTCTTGAAACAAGCCAATCTCTCAATTTGTAATTAACAACTCTTTTGCCGATTTTACTCTTTTCCAGATAACTGCTGATTTCTTCAATTGCCTCTTTGCTTATCATTCCATTAAATTTATTTGAGTTAACTAAAATGCCCTCAGAAATAAATGCTCTATTCATTTTTTCAGAATTTAAATCATAAGTATTGGGTTTTATTACTTCTTTGATAGGAATCTTATATTTCTTAGCAAATTCAAAATCTCTTTGGTCATGCGCAGGAACAGCCATTACCATTCCGCACCCATAATCTGCAACAACAAAATTGCCTGCCCAAACAGGCACTTTTTCCCTGTTTATAGGATTTATTGCATAACTTCCTGTGAAAACTCCATCCTTTTCTAATTCAGTTGTGTCTTTCTCGCTTGTTGATTTAATCTTCTTTAAAAACGCTGCAACTTCTTTTTTCTGCTTTTCTGCAACTAATTCCATAAGACGCGGATGCTGAGCAGATACCACTATGAAAGTTACCCCATAAATAGTATCTGGTCTAGTTGTAAAAATTGGCCATTTTTCTTCATTTATTTCAAAATTAATTTCAATTCCGTGCGATTTTCCAATCCAGTTCTTTTGCATTGCTTTTATTCTATCTGGCCAATCTAATTTATCAACCATGTTTAGCAATTCTTCAGCATATTCTGTTGTCTTAATGAACCATTGCTCTAACGGCTTAATCTCAATATTAATATCTTTATGCACCCAGCATTTTCCTTCATGCACTTGTTCATTAGCGAGAACACTATTGCACTTAGGACACCAATTAACAGGAGACTTCTTTCTATAAACAAGTCCTTTTTTCATCAATTGCAAGAAGAGGTATTGATTCCACTTATAATATTTAATATCGTGACTCTGAATTTTTCTAGTCCAATCATAGCTTAATCCAAGCGCCTTTTGCTGTCTTATATAATTCTCAATTGCCTTTTCAGTAAATATTTTTGGATGTGAACTCTCTTTTATAGCTGCATTTTCAGCAGGCAGGCCAAAAGAATCATATCCCATCGGATGCAGAACATTGAGACCCTGCATTTTTTTAAAACGCGCAATAATATCCCCTATAGTATAATTAAAGGCATGTCCGATATGCAAGCCAGACGCAGAAGGATAAGGATACATCTCTAAAACATAGTACTTTTTCTTCTTCGCATCTTCCTTGACTTCAAAAACCTTGGAATCTTCCCATCTCTTCTGCCATTTTTTTTCTATGGCTGAAAAGTCAGTCTTTTTATCTTCATCCATAAATAATCTCAGGATGCTTGAAATTTAAAGCTTTCTCTGCCCGGCATTAGGGTGGCTTTTTTGGTGCGAATAGGCTCTTGGTTTGACAGTCTAACAACTGTCAAACTAAGGATATAAATCTTCCAGTCTTATTCAACAGTATCCAGCAGCTATTCCCACTTTAACCAAACCATCTTTAAGCCCTGCTTAAATTATTTTTTTCTATGCTTCAGTATCTTGTGAATCCTGAATTTCTTATGTTCTCCTAATTTTCGGTTTTTTCCCAATTCTTTATGTTCCCCTGAACTATCGGTCTTCTTCAGATTCACATTCTCTTCTAATAAAATTGGTTTCTCCTCTTTTGTCAGAGATTTTATTTCTTTCTCATTCAACTTGTAAGGTGAATGCAACAAAGGTCTAAACTCCACAAAGTAAGGCAATCCTTTATTATATCCTCCGCTCTCAATCATTCCGATACCGACTGGCAGTCTTGATATCAACTTGCTTAAAACAGAACCGTGCCTCTCTCTTACTCTCTTTATATCTCCTTCATACTTCGTATGCAGCTGTATTTCTGTCCCGATATTTCCTCTTATAGCTCCCTTGAAATCAGTTAACACCTGCGATATCATAAGCAATCCAACTCCCCACTTTCTAAACTCTCTTACTGCCTGCTCAAGTCTAAGATATGCTTTTCTTCCGCCATATTTAGGCAGCAATCTATGCACTTCATCTAATACAATCAGCGATTTCAAAGAGCCAGTCTCAGATAACTTTGCCCGATAAATAGTGTTTAAGCATTTCTCAATAAACATATCTGCTTTCAGAGGAGTCAATCCATCTAATTTCAATACAGTCAGTCCGCCATTATGCAAATAATGCATTATATCAAGAGACATTGTTTTTTCATTGATTTCTATAATTGTTGGCTTGAATGCTCTTGTTCCAGAAATCTTGAACTTTCTATACAATGCTTTCATTGCAGAATCAGTATTCCTTTTTGCGAAACCTGTCCACTGCCCAACTGGGTCAAATACAATTATTGGCAATCCTTTCTTCAGCAATTCTTCCGCAATTACCATTCCTGCAACAGTCTTTCCTGAACCAGTTCCGCCAGCGATTAATGTGTGCCTGTTTAATTGTGTGTGATCTAAGTGCGTTTTTACATTCGCATCTGCAACCATTCCGATATACGCATACTTTGATTTCGGTAAAGCAAAAAAGTCTGGGAAAGGATAGATGCTGCTCTTCTTCTTTTCTTCCATCTTTTTTTCAAATAGCTTTCTTCTAATATAAACAAAATAATATCCTCCAGCAAACAAAATAAATATTATAATTATTCCACTCATAAATACTGGCAGATACTCTTTTATAATTGGAGACATGAAAATATTTACACTTCCAACAACCAACTGTACAG
>JBBSYR010000039.1:0-12838 GCA_038045165.1 Nanobdellota archaeon | reverse complement strand
ACAACATTTAAATAGTTTGTCGACGATAAAATGATAGAAAGAGCAATAAAAAACTCCGAAGATAAAGTCGGGTTTGGTAGCCACCAAATCAAGCAAAAAAACAAATGCGAGAGGCCCTAAAACCCATGATTTTAGCCCTTATAGCCGCTTTGCTCCTCGGCATTCTCGCAGGCACTTTCACAGGCCTCTCCCCAGGAATCCATATTAATCTTGTTGCCTCTTTTATTCTGCTCTCTCTCGGCAAATTCTCTTCTCTTGAAATTCCAATGCTTGCTTTGTCAGTTTTCATCGTCGCAATGTCAATAACTCACACATTTATTGACTTCATCCCCTCAATTTATCTTGGCGCTCCGGAAGGTGATAATTTTCTCTCAATTCTTCCAGGTCATCAATTGTTAAAAGAAGGAAAGGGCCACGAAGCATTTGTGCTCACTGCCTATGGCTCCCTAATTGCAATTCCAATAATTATCATAATTACTCCAATTTTCATTTTGTTTCTGCCTTCCTTATTTGCAGCAATCAAAACAATAATTCCATTTCTGCTGCTCCTTGCTTCGCTGTTTATTATTTTTAGAGAAAAAGAGTTTTTGGCCTCTCTGATTGTTTTTCTCTTGGCTGGCTTTTTAGGATTTGCAACATTTGCTCTTCCAGTCAAAGAGCCTCTGCTTCCCCTTCTTTCTGGTCTCTTCGGTCTCTCTTCACTTCTTGTTTCCCTAAAAACAAACGCAAAAATAAACAAGCAGATAATTTCCCCTCTAAAAAAAATAAAACTCGCAAGCTCAGAATTATTTAAAACCTCTCTTGTCTCCGCAATCGCCGCTCCCCTTTGCTCTTTCCTTCCGGGCATTGGCGCCGGTCACGCAGCAGTTCTTGGCTCAGAAATGATAAAACAGACAAATAGAAAATTTCTATTTCTTTTGGGAGCAATAAATACCATTGTAATGGGTTTAAGTTTCGTAACTGCTTATACAATAGGCAAAACGCGCACGGGCAGTGCAGCAGCAGTTCTATCTCTTCTAAAAAAAATCACTCCCTATGACTTAACAATAATTCTTATTGCAATTGCTCTTTCGGGAGTTGCTGCTTTCTTTTTAGGCATAATCCTTTCAAAATTCGCAGCGAAAAATATAAACAAAATACCCTACGCGAAATTAAATATCCTAGTCATCGGAATTTTAGTTTTTGTAAACGTTGTTTTCACAAACTGGCTGGGCATTATTGTCCTTATAACTGCTGCAGCCCTCGGAGTTTTTGCAGTTCTCTCAAATTCAAAAAGAATTAATCTCATGTCCTCGCTTATAGTCCCTGCGATTATTTATTATTTGCTCTAAATATAGATAACTGCGCAGATATGGTTACACTAATTATGGAGAATTAGGTTGATTACGCTGCATTTGTACCTAATTCTCCAGACAGAGAATTTGGAACCAAAGGTAAATTATCTAAATTCTCTGTAACTAAAAAGAATGAATTAGCTGTTTTTTCATTTGAATGCTTTGCATTTTTCTTCGAACTCGCTAAAAACCAAATCTAAGAAGTATTTCATATTTCTTTTATGGATAATTCTGTTGATTAGAGCATTCTTTTTCAGAATTATACAGACAGAGAATTCTGAACAAAATTTATACTAACTATCAGAATTATCTGTAATTTCTTTTTTAGTGCATTCACAAACAATGGAAAAAAATAAATAATAGTTACTATATGCGAAGTAAGTATTGCTCCTCATTGCTTATCTAAAATGTCTTCTTTCTCTTTCAATGTTCTTTTCTTTGCTTCAAGCTCACGATTATAATAATCGACAAGTTCTTTCATTCCTTCTTCTTCAGCACTCTTCAATTTATCCTCATGTAGTTTAATTTGTTCCCTTAAGGAATCAATTCCTTTTTGAAGTCTTTTCTTTCTCTTAACCATTATACTCTAATCTCCCCAGATAATAAATCAATCAAAGATTCCCCCACTTTTATATCTATCTTGTCGACTGCACTTCTTTTATCTCTTATAGAAGCATAAATAGAATAAAAAGAGGAGTAATCTAAGTCAGGCACATTAGACATTAACCATTTTTTATATTTTCTATTTGAATATTTCTCCCCTTTTAAAATACGCTTAATAATATACGCTCCCCTTAATCTCAAAAATAAAGAATAGATTACACTATTAGAAATGTAATTTAAGTTTTGTTCTTTGTCTAATTCTAAGATTTCCTTGTCGCTTTTCAAGCTTAGTTTAGTTGATCTATAAAATTCTTTGAACAATTCCGGCTTCACTTTCTCTTTTTTTAACTTTTCAAAATAAAAAGAATTAACTAAAGGCACTCCTTCACTTATTGCAGAGTAAATTAGAATAGGATTTAAGTCGATTGCTTTTTTTATTTTATCTTCAGTAATAATAATTATATCCATTCCCTTCTGCTTTAATTTTAATTGCTTATTTGAAATAATTAGAACATCAATATCACTTTTCTTGCTTTGCTCCCCTCTTGCATATGAACCAAATAAAATAACACAGATAATATTTTCCATAAAAGGCTCTAAGACCTTCAAAACTTCTTTTTTTATATCTAATTTAGATATTCTTACAATTAATACCTCTTCACCTGCCCATTCTTTTGGAACGAAGGTGTGCGCTCCATTTCCAGTTAAGTTTACTTTTCGGACTACTCTTTCCTGCTGTTCAAATATATTTTCAATTATCATGAGTATACACTTGTGTATACCTATATAAAGTTTTCGATTAAACAAAAAGCCTTATTAATGCTAAAATCTCTCTTTATCAATGGGATTAGCGGAATTTTTTAAAGTGAGTACCTTAAAAACAATAGCTCTTATAGTTCTAATCATATTAAGCTTTGTTATTTTAAACATCACAATATTGATTACCTGCGAAGCAATCGCCGACAAAAGCTCCTCTCGCGCCCTTAATTTTTGCAGCGGCAAATGGTCAGATGTTCCCCTCTTTATCTTTTTTTGGCCTCTGCTTCTTGGAGATTATATAGATAAATTTATTTTTGACAGCATGGATACACTTCCCTTGCTCTTTGAAGTCGCTTATATTTTTATAATCTCATACTTTACTTATATAATGCTAAAAAGTAACTCTTACTGAAACCATTTGTTAATGTTTTCTTGTTTTTCAGATTCCTTTCCAAAAATACTCTGAATATACCTTTCAGCAAGCTCTAAATCTTCAAGCAAATATGGTTCGACATGATAATCTCTTGCAAGATCTAAAGCTGTTTGCATATATTTAATAACACTGCCTTCAGCAACAGTAAAAATAATTTTTCCTCCGCATGCTGTGCACTTTCCAGTTAAAGGCGGTCTTCTAAATTTGCTATTGCATGCAACGCACCTGAATTCCTGTTGAGAGAACTTTCTTAAATTTCCTTTGATGTCTCTTATGAAATGTCTTTCAATCATGAGTCTTGCAACATCTGCAATTTTTACTGCCCTTATTTTTTTGCAAAGCTCCATTTGAGAGTCCACTTTATCTTTCATAGTCGGTAAAGATTTATAACTCGAACACAAATGCCCTGTATTGATATTCAAAGTATCATAAGAAATCCCCACATTAGTAAATTCTTCGCTGCCTCCAAGCCTTCCTTTTATCTGCTCCATCTTGATTTCAGAAGGCATTTTGTGCAGAATCGCCGCTTCATATAATTCTAAAGGAATATACTCTGAAACATCTAAATCAAAAATCATATCATCGACCTCATTTGCACGTATTCGCAGGTTTAATACCAGCGGGGCATCTTGCGTTCCTCCTCTGTGCGAAGGAATAAACTTACGTGAAAAATTCAGCAATAAATCCATTAAAAGCATAACTGCTGCTTCGTCGCCATCGCAGTCGCGGCGCATGGCTGCATGAATATAAGGCGAAGCTAAAAGCGCGAGAGTTTTTGAAAATCCAATCAGCCTGCCAACAACTGTCGCAGAAGTATGGGGGGACATGCATCCAAATAACACCCCCACAAGGTCCTCTCTTTTCTTCGTATTGAAAAATTTTGGCAGCTCGTATATTTTTTCAAGCTCAGCATCTACAAAATTAGCCACATTCAAAAAAACATCATCTGCTTTTTCGTCTGGAGAATCAGGGCAGGCAGGTAATATAATATCATGCGGAAATATTTCTAACAGCTGGTCTTCTTTCTCAAGTTGTTTTCCATCTACATCTTTTTCATATCCCAAAGACCTTAATTTTTCAACAGAAGTTCCAATCTCGAAAGGCCTAAATTGTGTAATTGGCATTTCAGTCATATCATATCTTATTGTTCCGTCTTTATTTACATGTAAATTATATTTAGCTCTTAGCAGTCCTTTAGAAAGCATCTCGCATGTATGGTCTTTATTGCTCGTTCCCTTGACTCCCTTAACAACTGCAGGTAACTCTTCTGGTCTCAAACCCAATTTTTTCCTCGCATTATCATAATAATGCCTGATATCAATTGACCTCTCAGCATATTCCTTTTCTCTTTTCTCTCCCCCTATAAAAGATTCTTCTGAAAAGTTTAATTTTCGGCATTTTGCCTCGCACCTCTCGCATCGGGGATAAACTGTTTCGCTTTTGCAAGATTCGCAGTAATAAATAGCAAATTCTGCTTTTACTCTTCCTGCTTCCATCGCAGCCTGAAAACTCCTAAGTCTTCCCCCCTCTTCCCCCACAGGAAAGAGCACGTGCGGGCTTCCAGTTAATTTTCTAAGCTTTGCTTTCTCCGGTCTTCCCATTCTCGCACCGATAAAGGTTCCCGATTTATCTTCTATTTTAATTGGGCAAAGAGAGTTAATAATATTCAAAACCCTGCTTTCTCCCTCGTTAACAATGGAAGCAGATTTAATTATTACTTCATCAATTGATTCTTCAATTTCTTCAGGTATTTCCAAAATTCCCAGATTAAATAATAATGCCGCCGTATCTTTTTCAGAAAGCAAAACATCTTCTGTCGCGACACTGTGCTCGCACCCAATTAATTCAAGCGCCTCTTTTCCTTTTGTGAATCTCTCCTTATCGATTCTGCCATACGGCAAAGCAAGTATTTTTCCTCTAATAGATCCGTGTGCAGCCCAATCTAAAAGCCCATTAAATTTATCAACGTCTATTTCTCTCCAATAATAAATATAGCTCGGGTGCAAAGGAATTTTAAATCTATTCGATAATTCAATCGCTATATCAAAATCAACAGAAAGACTGCTTGCCCCTCCTGCTTTTTTCAAATGCTCCAGCCAGTATTGCTCGACATACCCTGCTTTTTCAAGAACATGATTCCTATTAAAAAAATCCCCATACGGAACTAAAAGATCTCCCAAATAGATTATTTTTTTAATTTTTGGATAAAGTTTTTTCGCCTCTTCAAAATTATTTAGTTTTTTGACTGCTCCATTTTCAAGCAGCACAATTGGCCCGTCGATATTATCACAAGAAGCAACCGTGCATCCTTTAGTTGGTTTCTCGATTCTTAATTGTGTGCCTATTGCAATAAATCCATTTGTTGCAGCCATAGTAGCAGGATGAACAGCTAATGTAGAATAGCCAGTATTGCGGCATCTTCCATATCTTAGCCTGAATGCTCCAGATTCTGAAGGGTGCGCAAAAACAGGCCTTCCTCCAACTAAATCCTGAATATAAGTTGCTCCTGCTCTCGAAGCGCTCGCCGCCTTGCCTTCCTTTATTTTTTTCTGCAGCTCAACAAACTCTTTCAGCCAATCCCATCCAGAAAGCTTAAACCCTTTTTCTCTCAGTTTGGCAATTCTTCCCCAAACTTTTGGCGCTTTCTGTGCAAGCCCTTCTCCAGAAACTAAAGCAAATCCGCTTCTGATAAAATTTGTTTCTATCCTTGGCAAATCTTTGTAATTAAAAACCTCCAGCTCCTCGCTCGCATCACCGCTAATCTGCACAGGTATGTTTCGCATAATAAAATCTATTTCTTTTTCAGAAGGAAGATACTGTAAATTTGTAATTCTTTCATGATATAAATAAAGTTCGTGTATGCTTCTCTTAATTTCTTCTTCTGTGGGGTCATATTTTGCATATCCAAAAATCTCCCGCAAATAATCAATAATTACTAAAGAGAATGCTGCTTCTGTTCCTCCAGCAGACCTTATTGGTCCAGAATAATACGGTGCAAAATAATCTTCTCCTTTTGAAGTTTTTTTCAGTTTCAGCTGGATAAATCCTTCGATTGGCGAAGAAACATACCCTAAAGTGAGATAACCCAGGGCAATTCTAATTCCTGCCTCCATTGCTTCAAGATGGCTCTTGAATTTGCAGAACTTTTCTTTAGCAACCTCTTCAGCAATAGTCAAAGCCACAGCAGGATTCAGAGGCCCGTTTATTTTTTCAAGCTCTGAAACTCGCACAGCAATTTTAGTATCCATAATCTGGGGGTATAAAACAGAAACAAGCCCTAAAACTCTTTCTGCAAGAGTCGTAGCGACAGGAATTTCTACGCTCTCCGAAGGATCTATCCCTTTTTTGCGCGCCTCGCCAGCAACCGCATAATTTACTTTTACTTGCTCTTCCAAACAATTAAAATATTCTTTAATGTTCATTTTAAAAAGAGATTTTTCCTCCCAAATTTTTTAGAATAATATCCCGCTTCCTTTCCAAACTCTCCGCAGTTTTAATCTCTCTTTCAACTTTCACGTTTAAATTCCTCCTCCTCTGTAAAATCAAATATCTTCAGCTCTCGCGTCTTTAAATTTAAAACAGGAATCTTTGCAGGATCCGGCACATTTCCAATTTTTTCTTCGAAAGCAGTCTGCGCCTGCCAGCAGCTTCCAGTAATTATCAAAGTCCCATTATAGTTTTCAATATCTAATCTATGCACCTCTCCTGTGCAAAGCACATCAGGCACTTCAGAAATAACCAGCGGGTCCTTTTCCGCATTCGGGATATATGTTGCCTTCGAGTGTGTGGGGGATAAATGCCTTCTTTTAAGCATGTGCTTTACCGCTTTTGCAGGGTATAAATGTGCTTTAGTTTCTCTCAACTCCTGAATTTCATTTATGAAATCGTGGATGCTTGCCCCGTGATACATAAGAACTTTAAATTCCTTCTCGCCCTCTATCAGCTTAACGAGCGTTGGATTTGTCACAAGAACAAGATTTTCAATATCATACATTGCCCCGGCATATTTTCTATCAAGTATTGGCTGAGGTTCAGCAACCCTCACAGCGTCATGCTGCCCAGGACACATAAACATAGTGATATTTTTAGGAATCCTCTGCAGATAAGAAGCAAGCAGATTATACTGTTCTTTCATACTTTTTAGGCTAAGTAATTTTTCCTGCCCTGGAAAAATTCCTACGCCATCTATATTATCTCCAACAAAAAATAAATATCTTATTTTTTTTGCATCTTCATTGTCGCTGTTTATCCATTCCAAAAATTTGTTAAAACTTTTTGCAAGGTGTTTGCCTCCCCCAGCATGTACATCTGACAAAAAAGCAATAGAAACATCTTCGTTGAATTTTGTTCTTTCTGTCAAAAATGAATCTGGATAATATAGCTCATAAGCAAAAAGCATGTCCCTATTGCCTGCGGCTTTTATAGCAACAACATCGTCAAGCTGCAGCTCCCTTGCTTTGCTAAACACTTCCTTGTTGTCCCCTTTAAACAAAGCATTTATACTGCCAGTCAAATCTTCAAATTTCACAATAAGATTTCCATTTTTAGTAACTCTCTTTTCAGTTACAATTCCGATGATATTTATTGTTTGCCTATCCCCTGAAATTTTGTTGATAGAAATAAGATGGAGCAGGTCTGGTCTTTGAAGAAGGATTCTCTGAATTTGTTGATATCTGGCTCTAAAATAATAAGTAAAATCTGAAACCTCTAATTTTTTATCTGCCTTGGTATTTGCATAAAAAACTTGATAGCTCTGCTCTTCCGGCTTTTTATTTCCCGCTTCTTTGGCAATCTCTTTCTCTTTTCGTATCTCCAGACTTAAACCGAGCTTAATAAAAATATTTTCAACAATGCTCTCTCCTCCAGAAATCTGCTCAAAGTATCTCTGAACATATTCTATATTCTTAGAAAGGACAGATTTCGTAATTATTTTCTGCCCGGATGCTTTTTCAAGATTTTCCAAGAATACTCTAGCAGCACCCGCATTATCCATGTTTCCAACCAAATCATATACTTCTTTTTCAAGCAAAAGCCCTTTTTCCCTTATGGTTTTCAAAATTTCTTCATTCATAAAAACTCCTATAGGCACAAGGCCTTGTCTAAAATCTCTTTTGCTTTTTCGCCTATTGTTGACGGCAAAGCCAGCTTTATTTCTCTGGTTCTCCCCTGTCTGCCTTTGCTAATTACTGGTGCATTTATAATTCCAAGCATGTCAAATTCAGAAACAATATCTGAAACTCTTCTTTGTGTTAGTATTTCATTCTTGGTTTTTTCGCATATCTCTTTATAAGTATTATACACCTCTCCAGTTGAGATCTCTGCTCCTTTATTTTTTTCATTCAAACGCATTATTGAAAACAAAACAATTTGAAACTGCCGCGGCTCCCCCTCAATAATATCTAGCATTTTATCTCTTTCAATTTTTTCCTTTGCCATGTCTATATGTTTCAAAACAACCCTTTCGCTCTGCTCTCTCTCGGCAAGCTCTCCTGCTACCCTCAATAAATCCAAGGCTCTCCTGGCGTCTCCGTGCTCTCTGGCTGCGTATGCTGCACACTTCGAAATAGCTCCCTCTTCTAAAACTCCATCCTTAAACGCGCTTTCTGCTCTCTCTCGTAAAATATCCTGCAATTGTAAAGCATTATACGGCGAAAAAACTAATTCTTCCTCTCCAAGCGAACTTCTTACTCGCGGATCGAGGTTATCCATTAATGTAAGACTATTGCTTATTCCAATTATATTTATTTGCGCATTTTTTAATTCTGAGTTCAATCTCGTTAAAGTGTAAATAAAACCATCACCTATTTTTTTCACTGCCTGGTCAATCTCGTCCAGCACAAGAATAATTATTTGCTTTTTTTTATCCACCAAATCTACAAATCTCGTGTAGACTTCGTCTGTCGGCAGCCCTGTCGCCGGAATAGTTCCTCCAAGCTCACGAATAATCTCTGCTAAAATTCTGTATTCAGTATCTGCAACTTTTTTTAATTTGCAGTTAATATACACAAATTGCACACTTTCCTGCTCTATCTCTTTTAGTTTCTCAAGAATTTTCCCCCCAACATGCTGTACACTCAAAGTTTTTCCCGTTCCTGTTTTTCCATAAATAAATAAATTACTTATTTTTTCTCCTCTCAAGGATGGTGCAAGAATCGACGCAACTGCTTCGACCTGCTCATCTCGATGGGCGATGTTCTCAGGAAGATAATTAGATTGCAAAACACGTTTATCCTTAAATAAACCATGACTTACAAACGAATTAAATATCTTATCAATTTTACTCATTTTCACCGTTTTTTCTAAGCAAGATTTACAACTTTAATATCATTATAAACTTATCTGTTCTGAAAGCTCTATTTCCAATGGAAATAATTACTTTTGCGTGGCTTTTTTGTCGTTTTTTATTGATTTCTCCAATTAAATAGTTTGTTTGCTCCTTCTCTGCCTGACACCATCGTTTCCACTGCACGCTCAAGAAAATATCTCCCCTTGTTATATACTATTCTTTATATACTATTCTCAAAGGCATATTGCGGTGAATGAGCTTCATTTTCGTTCAGCTTGCCCATATTCATCTTACTTGACCTATTTCCTATTATGTTACATTAACACGAACAAACACTACTTATGCCGTATATTTTATTAGATCTCATTAACACGAACAAACACTTATTACTTAAAATATTTTCCATTACGATGTATTAACACGAACAAACACCTATCATTCAATATATTATATTCTATAATATATAATATATAATATAAAAATTTATAAATGAAAAATAAAAAGAAAAAAATCAACTTTTCCTTTTTAAACCTTTTTATTTTTTCCATACGCAATAAGGGGGAGGGTAGGTATATCGAATCCCATCACACTAAAACTAAAAATAAAAAGCAACCAAATCCTTTAATATTGAGAATTTGGAAAAACCCCTCAAATCCTCTAAGAGCTTTGAAAATCCCGAATACAGAAAACTGTGTAGTTTGTAGCATATTTTGTACGCAGTTTTCTGTCTGGAGAACTGCAACACAGAGAGCTACAAGTAATGCAGTTATCCATAACTAAAAAATTGGAGGGTTATTCGACGCCCTCTATAACAGAAAGGTAACAAAATTAATAATCAATTAAACAAACCAAAAAATCCAACGTCAAAATAAAAAAATCCTCTTAAAATAGAAATAAAAATTTTTAAATATCTGCCAATCGCGCATTATTATCTATTTTAAATATATAATCAATAAGAGAAAAGTTTATATATAAACCATTTTTAAGTTTAGTATGGCACTTGATAGAAAACCCTACAGAGAAATTATAGGCAAACTTATCGTTACAAAAGAGGGCAAAAGACTAGGAATGGTCAAAGACATTACTTTTGAAACACGCACAGGAGAGTTGATTCAGCTAATAGTAAAAGATCCTACCCCATATACTAGAAATTTAAATCTTGAAATTTCTTCTGCAAAAGAAGTTCTCATCCCCTACAATACAATAATAGCCATAGGTGATTTTGTCGTTATCTCTGAAGAGGATTTAATTTAATTCAGATACACAATAATATTTAAAAACAGCATCGAACAAACATAAACATGCAATTAATAGGTTTTAATTTCACAAAAATCTCAGCAGAAAAAACTCCCCAATTTAAGTTAGGCAGCGCCATAAATACAAACATAGAATTTACCGGCTTTGAAAAAGAGAAAATCGAGATTTTAAAAGATGCAGACGCTCTGCGCGTTTCCTTTAAATTTTCAATTTCATATATAGAAGAGGAAAAAAAAGAAGATAAAAACGGAGAGATATTGTTTGAAGGCAATCTCGTGCTTTCAGCAACAAAAGAAGAATCAAAAGATATGTTTAAGTCATGGAAAAAGAAGGAATTTCCCGGCCAAGTGCGCCTTTTCTTATTTAACATTATTCTAAAAAAATGTTCTACAAAAGCCCTCTCTCTTGAAGAAGATATCGCAATTCCATATCATATTCCCATGCCTCAGTTGCAGGCCAAACCCGCAGACCAGCCGCAGAAGTAAACTTCACATTTACCTTGCTTAGTTCATTATTCATAATCTTCCTAATTCCCCAAAATCTAAAACCTCAAGCTTTTCTCCGACAGCCAGCACTCTAAATTTTTCAAAATTAAATTTCCAAGGCATATCCATCTCGCTCTCGCGAACATCTGTTCCTTCGCTGAAAGACGAAAAGCTCGGAACAATAATTATTTTCTTTCCCTTAAACTTTCCTTCAAGAAAGCACTTATATTTCTCTGCCTTAACTCCTCTCCTCTCAAAGAGTTTAATAGCGGGATGTAAATGCCCCATTATCCAGCATTTTATTTTTTTATCATAAATTTCTAAGAAATCTTTATTTCCATGAAAAAATGTAAACTCTTCTTTCAAATAATGCTCTTTGACTTCAATACCTCTCTTTGCAGTTAAATTTAAAAGGTAATTATCGTGATTTCCACGAATAACAATAATTTTCTCGCATTTTCCAGACAAATAATCAAACGTACCCATCAATTCCTCTCTTTCTTGTTGTCCCAATTCAGAAAGTCCGTGCTTCAAGTCTCCAAGTAAAACAATTTCATTCACTTTTCCTACACGCCCAAACAAGCCCTCAAATTCTTCAATCATTTCAGCAAAAATTCTGCGTCCAACCAGCGCCCCGCTCTTTTCAAGCGCCTCTTCATATCCGAGATGCAAATCTCCAATTGCGAGAATTTTCTCCCCACCAGTTTCAATCAAAAGGCATTTTCCAATATACTCAATTTTCATTCTAACAAGCAGAAAGAATATTAATTAAATCTATCTTTTTTTAAGAGGAGAATATCTTCTAATTTGCGAAAAAGGAATAGCATCGAAAACATTCCCTTCTTGCGCAATTCTGTTATCGCGACCAAGCCCGTCTCCATAAACTAAATGCTCCTCTCCCTCATGAAGGCACTTTCCAGCAACGTACACCATCTTTTTATATCCAGACCCTCCAAATTCAATTTCTGCTCTTTGAAATACTCTTACACCCTCTTTCATCTCAACAATAGGCAATTTAGATAAAAGCTTGCTCGTTTGACTTTCTCTTGGCATTTATTTCCCAATAAACCAACATTCTTAAACATTTATGTCATAAAAAGACACCATTCGACTACTATTTTTTAAAAAGGGTACTTTATTATTTTTCTGTTTTAGTATGGTTTTAGTCAATTATGTCCCTTTCCCCAACGTTATGCCCTTCGCTCCAACGTAGAACTCAACATTTGCGCCAAAATGTCTAAGATCTGGGGCAAACTTTCGCTCTCTCGGAAGTTCAAAACCCCTACACGCAACAATATCCCGCAGGTTTATTCTTTTAGTCATCTGCTCAAAATCAATAGGTTCAGGTTCCCCCTTGCTTGGCTGATATGCACCAGCAATCAATTCACCCTCTTCAATTCCATAAGGTACACCAACATATGTTCTTGGCACTCCATCATCAAGAAAAGTAAGAATTATTCCTCTCGCAGTGTTCAGCTTTTTTAAATTATCAGCAAAATAACTCTGAAGAAAACTTTCAAGTGGCTGACGAGAGCCATCCTTTGCCCATGCACAATCCTCTCTATTTCCAGCATACTGATTCATTTATTTATTATTCTTCAGCAATATTTAAGCTTTTAGGTTATTTAGGCTTTGCGTATAAATTAGCCCTTCTTAATCTTCTTGAAGTATGATAATCTTG
>JBBSYR010000038.1:0-2914 GCA_038045165.1 Nanobdellota archaeon | reverse complement strand
GAATTGAGGGATTAGCGAGAGCTGTGTTGAAATATTGGAATCATGCAACACAGCAGTTTTTCCAAAATATCCATCAATTTAACAAAAATCGCAATTATCACAAAACCCTTCGGGGCGGTTTTGTGACTGAGAAAATCTTCTATTTTCGAGGCTCTAAAAATCCGAAGTATTTTTTAGGAAAAGAAATCCTCAGCATATAATTAAATGTCTAAAGACAGAGGATTTCTTTAGGGTTAAGCTCATAAAAGCAAAGCCATAATATTTATATAAACGAATCCCTAAAAATATCTATGAAAAAACAAGAAATCCTGCAGATTACAGCAGCAATACTCGTGCTTACAGCAGTATCTGGATTTCAATATGCGATAAATAGTGATTGGCTTGGAGTTCTGAATTTTTTCATCTTTTCAGCAATTCTGATTATGGTTGCAGTATTTTCAAAAAAATCAATGGCCCGCATTCTTGACGCAGATGTTGAACATGAAATTTGGCAAGTTTCAAGATACGGCTTTAAGCCGAGCTGGCATCTCAAAAAAGAAATTCCGGGCGGAATAATTTTCCCGATTTTCTTCAGCATATTCAGCCTCGGTCTTTTCAAAGTTCCAACTCTTTTAACTTATGAAACAACTGCTCTTAAAAGAAGAGCAGCGAGAAGATTTGGCTACTACAGCTTCACTGAAATGACTGAATGGCATATTGCAATAATCGGCGCAGCGGGAACTCTCGCAGTCCTCATTCTCTCAGCAATCATGTATTTCTATGGTTCAGAAAACTTTGCAATTCTCGCAACTCTCTATGCTTTTTTCAACATGATTCCAATCTCGAAGCTCGACGGGACGCAGATTTTCTTTGGCTCAAAAGTCCTCTGGACAATTCTCGCAGTTCTAACCTTGATTTTCACATTTTACGCCCTTGTTATAAGTCTTGGAATAATTTAAACAAATGTAAATCTCCACGAAGCATCGCAATACTACATTCATTATTATCTTATGCCCTTATTTGCCCTCGAACATCAGCTAATTATTTATTTTACTTTTATACTTTTATTCAATCAAAATTCAAAAACCCATAAATTTAAACCCTCTCCTCGCTTCCAATTTTCATGACTCTCTTAAACCTAACACCTCGGGAATACCAGCAGAAAATCTTTGAAACAGCAAAAAACAGCAACACCTTGGTAATTCTTCCAACTGGCTTGGGAAAAACCCTTATCGCCCTGCTTTTGTCAATAGAAAGAAAGAAAGCATTTCCCTTAAGCAAAATCCTTTTTCTCGCACCAACCCGCCCATTAATAGAGCAGCATTTTGAATATTTCAAAAAAAATCTTCCGGAACTTTTTGCAGAAATGGAATTATTTACCGGTCAAATCGAGGCTCCGAAAAGAAAAAAAATCTGGCAGACAGCAGAAATAATCTTTTCCACACCTCAATGTATCGCTAATGATTTAGAAAATTCTCTCTACAATTTAAATGAAGTTTCTCTCCTAATTATTGATGAAGCCCATAGATGCTTAAAAAACTACGACTATACAAACGTTGTCCGAAAATATAAAGAGCATTCGCAAATTCAGCGAATTCTCGGTCTGACCGCTTCTCCTGGCCAAGACCCTTTAAAAGTAAGAGAGATTTGCAAGCATTTAGACATAGAAGAAATTGAATTAAGAACGCGGGATTCAGAAGATGTTAAACCTTACCTGCAAAAATTGGAATTTAAAAAAGTTGAAGTTCCATTTCCCCAGGAATTCATTGAAATCCGCGTTTTGCTAAAACGTCTCTTCGATGAAAAAGCAGATAAAATAAAGAAGATGTTTCCAAATCTGACTCCTGTAAACAAAATAACTCTTCTGAAACTCCAGAGTTCTCTTGCCTCGCAAATGGCTGGAAAAAATTTTCACGCAATGATTGGAATGTCTCTGACTGCGCAGGCAATAAAACTCTCGCACGCCCTTGAGCTTTTGGAAACCCAAACTCTTTCAGGTCTTGATTCTTATCTTCGGGGACTTGTCCAGCAGGCAAAAGAAAAAAAGACGAAAGGAGTTCAAACTCTCGTCAATTCTCCGGATTTTCAAGCCTCTCTTTTATCATTAAAACGCCTATTAGACAATAAAATTGAACATCCAAAAATAGAAGAAGCATCAGTAATAATAGAAAACGAATTAAAAGAAAATAAAAACGCAAAAATAATTATTTTTACGCAATTTCGCGATACTGCTTCGATTATTCTAAGCAGGCTAAAAAAAATTCCCGAAGCGAGAGCAGAAATTTTCATCGGCCAAGCCAAAAAAAAGAACCTTGGTTTGTCGCAAAAAGAGCAAAAGCAAGTAATAGAAAAATTCAAGTCAGGAGAAACAAATATCCTCTGCGCAACCTCGATCGGCGAGGAGGGTTTGGATATTCCAGAAGTCAATGCAGTCATATTCTATGAGCCAATTCCGAGCGCCATAAGAAAAATCCAGCGAACAGGCAGGACCGCTCGTTTATCTTCTGGAAAACTCTTCATCCTTGTCACTAACGACACGCGTGATGTAATTCATCATTACGCTTCATCAGCTCGGGAAAAAAAGATGCACAAAACCATAGACTTAATAAAAAAAGAGATGAAGGAAAAAAAGAAAACTTCAACTGCAGAAAGTTTATTAAGCAGATTAGAGCTTTTGGACAAATTTAGTAAATCATATTAATCTCACGCAAAGCCGGAAGTCAGTAGATGAGCTTTTCAGAGGATAAGCTCATCTTTAATCAGTTAAATAAATAAAATTTTTAATGCTTAATCAAATTATTCACATAATTGATTTGAGAAACTCAAGCAGTTGCCTAAGAAGAGCAGGTAAAATCAATCTGCATCATGACTGGGAAGTTAGGGCTACATCCCAAATAGCAATTAGAGACCAATTGCTATAAATTCTTATTAACTT
>JBBSYR010000037.1:0-1540 GCA_038045165.1 Nanobdellota archaeon | reverse complement strand
GTTGACAGAGCAAATAACAGAAATACGACTGCGACGAGGACAATTACTCTTGATACAACTGCACCTGTAATAACTTTGCTTAATAATCAAAGCAACAAGACTTATTATGCAAATCAAACAATACAGCTTTACTTTAGGGCCGCAGATGCATTAACAAGTGTGAGCGGTCTGTGGTATATGTATAATAATGGAACTGCAGATGTCAATGCCAGTGCTGTTGCAACAAATCCTCTGAGCGCTAATATAAATTATACTTCATCTGGGCAAAAAAATATTACATTCTATGCAAATGACAGCACGAATAACCTTGCAAGCACAACCATTACAATTTATAATATAACTCTTCAACCGACGGCAACTCTCATCACCAACAATAGAAGCCAGATAATTGATGAGAATACAACTACTAATATAGTCATGGCATATAATTCAACACTTCAGAATATTTCAATTTCATCTGCAGTTGCAAGCAATCAATCTTCTACGCTTGATTTAACACAATTATTGGAAAGTGGAGCAGTAAGTTTGGGGGCTAATCAATTTATCTTAGAAAGACAGTCAACCACGAGAAATTACAGCGTTGTTATTCCTGCAAATACTAATGTCAGCGGAGGAAGTGCGTGGGCGGGAACAATTACTCTTCCTATTGTGAATTCAAGCACATTCACTGCTCCTGGCTCTGGAACAGGTGTTGTTGCAATTGATGTTGGCTCTTCTGGTGAGTTGAACTTTACAAGTGCTGTTAAAGTTGTTCTTGGAGGACAAACTGGAAAAACAGGTGCGTGGGCAAGAGGAAGCACTACACTTACGAATATTACAACAATATGCAATAGCGGAAATGCGACAAATACAACTGCTCCTGGAAATATTAATGCTATAACGACAAGAGAGTGCTATATTAATGATGGAAGCAATTTGAATATCTGGACATATCATTTTACAACTTTTGCTGCGTTTACTCCTCCAGCAGTTGCAACAGCAACAACTACCACTACATCAGAAAGTGGTGGAGGAGGAACAGCAGTTTTGTCATTCTGGACAAGCACGTATTTGTATAATGATAAGGAATTTAGTGCAATGCCTGCACTATCAAGAGAGATACCTCTAAAGGGAAGAGTTGTTGTTAAGATTGGCGGGCAGGAGCATTCTGCAGGAGTTGTTGCGTTAACAGCTACAACTGCGACGATAAATGTTTCTTCAGCACCTCAACAGGCAACATTAGCTGTTGGAGAATCAAAGAAATTTGAAGTTACAAATGATAGTTATTATGATATAAAAGTGACTTTGAATAGTATTGCGAATAGCAAAGCAAAATTAACAATCGAGTATTTGCATGAGATTAAAGCAGCTGAAGCGGAGAAAGGCAAAGAAGCTAAGCCTGGTGAAGGAAAAGCAGGGGAAACTGCAAAAACTGGTGAAGGAAAGGCAGGAGAAACAACTGAAAAATCCAGCAAGTGGTATCTTTGGGTTCTATTAATTATTGTTGTTGCTTTGATAATCTGGATGATTATACGCTCTTTGAAAAAAAGAAGATATTAGT
>JBBSYR010000036.1:0-3790 GCA_038045165.1 Nanobdellota archaeon | reverse complement strand
TTATCTGTTGTAACAAACAAATAAGTAGGCACTAATTATGATTTAGTGTACTTAAAGGAAGCGAAAATGGAAAAACAAATAATTAAAAACTGGAGGTTCTATAGAATATTATGGCTGAAGAAAAAGAGAATATTGAAGATACGCATATAGCCATTTTTAATGGCAAAACAATAAGAAGAAAGCTAATCGAAGATAAATGGTTTTTTTCGGTTGTAGATGTTGTAGGTGCTTTAACAGATAGCGAAAATCCAAGAGATTATTGGTACAAGATGAAGATTAGGGAAGAAGAATCCAGTGAGACTGAGTTGTCGACATTTTGTCGACAACTGAAATTAAAGTCGACGGATGGTAAAGAATATGAAACAGACTGTGCAGATACTGAAGGAATATTCAGAATAATCCAATCGATTCCATCTAAAAAAGCGGAACCGTTTAAGAGATGGCTTGCCCGTGTTGGTTATGAAAGAGTTCAGGAGATTGAGAATCCTGAACTTGCACAAGAAAGAATGAAGAAACTCTATGAATTAAAAGGATATTCTAAAGATTGGATTGAAAAGAGATTAAGGGGAATTGCGATAAGACAAGAATTAACTGATGAATGGAAAAATAGAGGTGTTAAAAAAGAAATTGAGTTTGCCATTCTTACTAATGAAATAAGCAAGGCTACATTTGGGAAGACTATTGAAGAATACAAGAAGTTAAAGAAGTTGAAAAGAGAAAATCTAAGAGACCACATGGATGATTTAGAACTCATTTTCACAATGCTTGGAGAAGCAGCTACAACAAGAATAGCAAAGAGCAAGGATGTTGAAGGCTTGGAAGAAAACAAAATTGCGGCTAGACAAGGCGGAGAAGTTGCAGGTAATGCTCGAAAAGAATTAGAAGAAAAAACAGGTGAAAGTGTTTTAGTAGAAGATAATTTTTTGGATGTTCCAGAAAAGTTAAAAAAGAAAAGAAAGAGGTTAATTGAAAGTGCCGAGAGTATGACACTTTAACCTTAAAATCGTGGTCTCATTAACAAAATCTGAAAAGGCAAAACTGAAAGAGATTTTAGCTAAGTCCAAAGAAAAAGAGGCAAAAAGTATTCTTGATAAAATTAGTAAGGAAAAGAAGGTCAAGTATGTTAATGACAAAAAAGAGATTATATTTCTATTAAGAAAGGCGTTTAAAGAAAAAAAGAAAGTTAAAATTCAATATTATAGCCATATGTCTGATGAGGTAACCATAAGGAAAATTGCTATCTATAAGTTCGAACCCGATGTTATTACTTGTTATTGCTACTTAAGAGAGGATGAAAGAATATTTAGGACAGATCGAATATACAAGGCGTCTATGCTTGATGAATCTTATAAAATTCCAAAAAGCTGGCAGTCTAAAAGTAGAGTTTGGAGTAGTTAAGCGAGCATCTCTATTAAAAGAACTTATTTTATTAGCCACGTTTTGTGCTGCTGTTTTTCAAAGTTGCATAAGCAAAAGCTTTTAACTCTTGTTTTATTGTAAGAATTATGTTCGGGAGCAAAGAAAATGGAATCAAAATCAGACAAAATGAAAACATTAAGACAACCGATAGTCACAGTTGCAGGTCATGTTGACCATGGGAAGTCTTCAATTCTCGATGCTTTTGGCGGTACCTGCTTTCAAGAAGGCGAAGCTGGTGGAATAACGCAGAAAATATCTTTTACGAATTATCCTATAGAACAGCTAAAAGCAACCTGCCCGCTTATTTATGACAATAATGTGAAACTTGAGATTCCTGGATTTTTGTTTATTGACACTCCAGGACATGCTGCTTTTACACACTTAAGAAAAAGAGGCGGCTCTCTTGCTGATTTGGCTATTTTAGTTGTCAGCATAAAAGAAGGGATAAAGCCGCAGACAGCAGAGGTTTTGCAAATCTTGAGAGCAAATAAAACTCCTTTTTTAGTTGCACTTAATAAAATAGATTCTATTTCTGGGTGGACAAAACATAGCAACTTAAAGGAATCAATAGACAATCAGGCAGAGCATGCGAAGCAGGAATTTAATGAAGCTCTGATGACTTTTCAAGGCTCTTTAAAAGAGCAGGGATTTGATTCTGACCTCTATTATGATGTTCAGGATTTTACCAAGAAAATAGCCATAGTTCCTTGCTCTGCAAGAACTAAAGAAGGAATTTCTGAATTGCTTTTTGTTTTATGCGGTATGTGCCAGAGATTTCTTAAAGAGAGACTTACTCTTTCAAACAAAGCTAAAGGAGTTATTTTTGAAATTAAGAAAGATAAGGGCATGGAATATGCAGAAGCAATAATTTATGACGGTCAATTAAATGAAGGTGATGAACTTGTTATTGCTAGTTTTTCAGAACCGATTGTTAGTAAAGTGCGTTCTTTGCAGAAAATATTGCCTTTGGCGAACAAATACATTTCTACTAAGCAAGTTTCTGCAGCTGCTGGAATCAAGATTCAATTGACTAATAAAGAAGGAGTTCTTGCAGGGATGCCTTTTCAAGAATTTAAAAATAAACTCGAAATGGAGAAAATTAAATTGCAATTTAAGAAAGAGATTTCTGGAGTAATCCAGACTGACAAGCAGGGAATTATTGTGAAAGCTGATTCTCTTGGAAGCCTTGAAGCTTTGATGAATTTATTAAGGCGAGAGAGAATTCAGATAATTAAAGCAGGAATAGGGTCAATTGGAAAATCAGATATCTCTTCAGCAAAAGCAAATTTGGAAATCAATTCCTTAGATGCAGTTATAGCTGGATTCAATGTTGAAATTGAAAGTGAGCTTAATGCTGCTGGAATAAAAATAATTACTCATAATGTGGTTTACAAGCTTATTGAAGAACTACAGGAATGGAGAAAGAAAAAGCAAGCAGAAATTGAAAGAGAGAAGATACTTGGGCTTGCAACAATATGCAAACTTGAAATCTTTCATAAAAATGTTTTTAGAAATTCAAATCCTGCTATTTTTGGCGTGAGAGTTCTTGCAGGAAAATTACGGACAGGAATTCCCTTGATAAATGAGAATGGTGATGAAATTGCGCATGTAAAATCAATACAATCTGACAAGACAAATGTTAATGAAGCAGTTGAAGACTGGGAGATTGCAATTGCTCTGCCCGGTGTAACTTTCGACAGGCAGCTCAAAGAGAGCAAGTTTTTATATGCTAATCTTTCAGAGAAACAAATAAGAGAATTAAAGAAGAATGAATGCTCTTTTTCTAACAGAGAGCTGAGGGTTATTGAAGAAATTGAGAGAATAAAGGCGAAGTGAAGCTCTTGAGCAAGAGATTATCCAATATTAACTCCTGCCCTGATTTGCTCATTGAACATCGGATAATTATTTATATTTTTAATTTATGATACAGAAAACTGCGTAGCTTGTAGCGGATTTTGTACGCTTCTGTCTGGAGAACTGCAACGCAGAGAGCTACAAGTAATGCAGTTATCCATAATCTTATATCATTTTATTAATTTAAGACTGCGGGAGATTGCAGCACTAATTTTGTTTAATATTTTCTGCTTCTGGTTTTGAAGTTGTTAGTTTTATGCCTAAAGCTTCGAGCTCTTTAATGTGCGCCTGAATTAATTGCTCGGTGATATTTACCATCTTTAAAATCTCATTTCTTTCCGCTATTAACGTGTTCAAAGAGCCCTTGTGAAAGCCAATTAGCTCGTCTTTTGAAATTTTCTCTGGTTGATTTTCCGCCATGATTTCCTGAATTTTGGCAGCTATTTAAATTTATTGGTAATTTCAGTAGATTGAACTTAGACAGACTTTCCTTAAATCTAAATGGGCAATTAATATT
>JBBSYR010000035.1:0-4807 GCA_038045165.1 Nanobdellota archaeon | reverse complement strand
TATATACTGCAAAAGGATATTGCAACATAGGAAATATGCCTTTGAGCAGTTGCGAGAATGTAAGGCTTATTTATTCTAATTATAGTTCAGAACTTAGAGCAGATGCGGGAATTGAGAATATTGTAAGGTTTACGCCGACGGAAAAAGGGCAATTTAGCTTTATATTAATTGCAAATGCAAGCAGAGATGTTAATTTGGAGAATAATTTTAGATATGTGAATATAAATACGAGAAATAGCGGGGCTGAGTTGAGTGGTTGGATTTCTACAACGGACAATGGGAAAGCAACTATTGGGCAGCTGATAAATATTAGTATAAATATATACAATAGAGGAAATGAAAAAACAATTAATGGCACTCTGAAATTGTATGTTGAGGAGAGTAGAACAACGTGCACAATTGGAGAAGATTGCCCTGCTCCTGCGCCCCCAATCCTATTAATATCAAAAGATATTGAGATTGATGCTGATAAAGAAATAAATGCGATTTATGAATATACTCCTCAAAAAGAAGGGGATTTGCGCTTTATTGCTGTTTTAAATGCAAGCAATGAGATAGAAGGAGATAATACTTTTGGGGATAATTTAAGAATTATAAAAAGGGGGGTTGATATGGCTGTTTATTTTGCTAATTTGGAATATGGGGGATTTTCTATAAAGGGAGAGCAGATAAGGTTTAATGTTAGTTTTACCAATGAAGGACTTGAAAATGCAACAAATGTAACTTATTATATTTATGCACGAGAAATTGGGGGAAATAAAAATACTGGTTATGGCATTAAGCAAATTAGTTATAAATTCATAACGCACCTCAAGATTGCTGGTGCAATTAAACCTGGGCAGACAATATCTGCAGAAATGAGATATACTCCTCAAAACAAAGGACAAGTTGAATTTATGGCAAATATAACTGCAACAGGTGAAGTTGATTTTGAAAACAATCAAAATTCTATTGGGCGAATGGTAAAAAACAAAGGAAAAGATCTGGCTGTTGATAATGTTGGCGCGAATGATTTAAAAATAGGCGAGACGGGGCAGATATTTGCTTATCTTAGCAATGTTGGAAATGAGAGCCTTAAAGATATTAATGTTTCTCTGATAATTAATGGACGATTAATTGAGAAAAAATCTCTTGACATTCCTTTTGGTGCAAGAGAGTGGGAAGGACAAAAAACAATTTCATTTGATTATACTCCTATTGCACGCGGAATATTAAATGTAACTGTGAATGCATTTGTTTCTGGTGAAAAGGATATTTCAGACAATCAATACAAAACTGAAATTTCAGTTTATGAGATTATTCCAATTAATATCTCAGCTATTGACAGCAAAGGAAATGCAGTAAATCGCTTTTTGTCCGGAGGGGCAAGAGAGATTTTTATAAATGGGACCTTTCCTAAGCCAATTGATTTTTATGATGATGGCAGTGAGAAATCAGCGATGAGTATTTCTGTTGCTTCTTTCAGAGATGAAGAAGAGATACAAACACAAACTGATGCTTTTATACAAAGCGTTTCATTTGCGGGGCTGAAGAATATTGCTGCTTCTGAAAATATAACTTCAGAATATTATGCAAATATAAGCCAAAATGGAATTTGGTATTATTCTGTTTTTGCAAATAAACCGACATTTAATTACACGAGCTTTAACACCATGGTTGTAATGATGAAAGAATATCTAGAGAGAATAGGGATGAATTTCAATAAGATTGATGATTGGACTTTATTTTACTGCACGCGGTTTGATTTTAATTTACGCCAGTGTGCTAACCAGTGGAATAAGATAAATCAAAATCTTATAACAAGAGGAGAAGAAGGTAAGAGGGCGATATTCTATATAAACATGGATAAAGGGAATATAAAAGGCAAGGTTGAGGCTTTTGCCTTGTCAAAAATACCAAATTTGCCGCAAGTGAGAGCAAATATAGAATTAGCTATTTCAAATAGTATGCCTGACCTTATACTTGAGGATGATGAAAGTGCATATGGAAAAATTGAATTTAAAGATGCAGTTGATGTTTCCCGCATTAAAAGAACTAATTCACTTTTACAAAATTATGTTGTGTTCAATAACAGAAAAGTATCTGTAGATACTAATAATCTTAGCGAACTTAAAGGCAAAGCAGCGAAAGTTACTATCGAAAACATTGCGATGAGAAATCCTCAGATTTATTATAATGGTGCGTCATGTCCTTTATCTGTTTGCAACAATAAAAACTATAATTCTGCTGAAAGATATATAACTTTTGATGTTTCTGGATTCTCATCATTTGAAATTGTTGAGGGGAATTATTGCGGAGATGGTGTATGCCAAGCTGGAAATAATGAGAATTGCGGCTCTTGCCCTAGTGATTGCAGCATATGTGCTGTTCAGAGTGCTATTCCTTCGGGTGGGTGCCTTCCAAAGTGGAATTGCACTTGGGGGGCATGTGTAAATAATGCGAGAAAGGAAATATGCGTTGATTTGAGAAATTGCAGAATTAATTTCAGAAAACCAATAGAAAAAACAGAACTTTGCTTGGAGAGAACGCTTAATTGTGCTGATTTGGATAAGGATGGATATGGCATTGGTGCTGATTGTCTTGGCAGAGATGTTAATGATAATGACGTAACTGTAACAACTGCTCTTAGAGAGCAAGAGAGAACTAATCTGGGTATCTCAACTTCTTCAGCTAAAAATAGTATTGCTGACAATGAAAAGAAAAACAAACAGATTTATTATCTGATAGGTTTGTTTGTATTTGCTATTTTAATTGTTTTTGTTTTAATTGCGGTAGCATACACCCGCAACAGAAGAGCAGTGCAGCAAATTAATTCTGAAAAAAATGATTCTGCAAAAATCAGCGCTGATTCAATTAAAAAAGCTGCAAAAGACTGGGTGAAAGAAAACCGCACAAAGGGATATTCTAACGAAGAAATATAGTGAAAAACATAAATAATTGAGCAAAATTGTATGTTTTTCCCTTGATATTCAAGGACCAAACTGCTCAATTTATTAAGTCCTTGAATATAATAAAGAATCTTGGAAAACAAGGGTGGAGCAAGGAAGATATTGATTGGATGATAAAAAAGTAATAATAAATAGGATTTTTGCTGATGGCGAAGAACCCTACGCCAAGAGCATAGGGCATCAGAAGACAAATAGAAAATTATTATTATCATTAATACGCTAACCATATTATACATCAGTTAATTATCTTGACTAAAACTATTTTATTATTTCTATTGTAATCTTACCTCGCTTTATCCCCGTGACAATATCAAGGGTATTACTAAAAATAAAAAGTGATTAGTGCAAATTCTCAATAAACTACTCTCCTTACAATGCGGGATTACAATTGATAGCGCTATGCCTGATGAAATTAGATTATTTCAGAAAATAATAATTGTTTTCAAGTTTGTTTAAAGATGTTAAAAGTTCTTATTTGGCAGTTCGTTGCTTTCCGATGTCCAGATAATCTTCCAGATAAAATATCCTGCAATAAGAAAGAAAGCAAGATTCAAATATTGTCCTATGCCTAATCCGAAATATAAAATTGAATACTCCCTAAAAAAATCTATAAGAAATCTGCCAAGAGTGTAAAAAAATATGAAACTGAAGAAAATAACTCCCTTTTTAGGATTTCTTTTTTTCAAGATTATAAGAAATAAAAATAAGACGAGGTTCTTCATTGCTTCATATAATTGAACTGGATGCCTGCACCCTCGAACGCCTTCAAAATTAACACACCAAGGCAGGGAAGTGATAGTTCCGTACAGCTCATTATTGAAAAAATTTGCGAGTTTTCCTAAAAACAAGACCATTACTGCAGGAATTGTGAGGGTGTCTGCAATTTCCAATGCAGAAAGATTATTTTTTTTGCAAAATAAATAACCGACGAGAAATATGCCAAAAAGTCCTCCGTGAAAACTCATGCCTCCTTGCCAGAAATAGAAAATCTCAAGAGGAGCATTTATAAAATAATCCAAATTGTAAAAAAGAACGTAAAAAATACGGGCGCCAATGAATGCTCCAAGCAGGAGGTATATTGTTGCTGAAATTGCCAACTCTGGCTCTCTTTTGTGTTTCAACATAAAGTTTTTTAGAAAAAAGAACATTGCCAAGCCTGATGCAGCAAATAAAATTCCATAAAAATTTATTGAAATAAAGCTAAAATCAATGAGTGTGCGAAAATTTAGCATGTTTTTCTCCTTTAAACAAAAATATTATGAAAAGAATTACTCCAATTGTTGTGAATGCATCTGCTAAATTAAAGACTGGCCAGATTTTCAAGTCAATAAAATCCCTCGTATATCCAAATATCAATCTATCTATAAAGTTTCCAATTATTCCAGAAATGACGAAGATGAGGGCTAATCTTTGATTTGAACTTTTTATTTTGCTGTAATAATAAATTAGTAAAAATAAGCAGACAAAAGAAAGCACTAAGATAAAGATAAAAGAATTATCAAAAAATCCGAAGATTCCTCCTTTGTTTGTTAAAGAGGTGATAAAAGCTTCTTTCTTACCATAAAATAAATGTTTTGTGATTATATCAATTAATACTAAAGCTATCCCCAATAATAGCAAAATATTGCTCTTTTTCATTTTAAATAAAGGTGATTTTCTTTTAAATATCTGATGATTACTTATAGGTGTTTAAAAAGAGTGGGCCCGCCACGCCGCGTGCGGCGAGCCCTTTCATCTCAGCCATTGGTGAGATGAATATGATTTGTGATATTTTTGAGGAGAAAGGAGAGTTTAATAATTTTACTTAAACAAAAAGCTATTTAAAATCTAAAATCCCCGTTATAAAATGGCAGAAGAGG
>JBBSYR010000034.1:3774-12231 GCA_038045165.1 Nanobdellota archaeon | reverse complement strand
GGAAAACTCAACCTTTCAGGCACAATGTGCTCAATTATTTAGTTCCATGACTATAACTAGCACCATGTGCTCTCTTTTTTTAGAGCTAATCTACCTTTATTTTGATAATCCTAAAAGAAAGCTAAGTAAATTATTTTTTCCAGTAATCATAACAAATCTTCTGCCTTCAGCCTCTACCTGATAAAGTCTATCGCCAAATAAGTTTGCATGTTCTTTTACTGCTGGCTCATCTAAATTAAAAAGATTTGTGCCTTTAATAGGATATACTGGGAAGCCTAATGAAGTTGCTCTTTGAGCAGCATATTCTGACGCTAATTCGAACATTAAAGCTGCTCTCGGCTGATACCTTTGATGCCCCCTATCCGACATTTCTTCCCATTCAATTCCCACTCTTTTCATAAACGCAGTACATAACGGCGCTTTTCCTTTGCTTACCACTTCACCTAGCGCTTCCTTTCTTACAAGATATTGAAAATCTTCTTCTCCATAACCAAAATGGTAATCTTTAGGATCTACCAATTTCAAATCCTTAGTTAAAACTTTATATTCTTCCATATTATACAGTCATTATGCAGTTACTAATATTTAAATACCTTTGTATTTTAGAGATTCGAATAAGATTAACTTTTTATATCAGTAATTCATTATCAAAACATGAGAATTCGTTATTCATTTTCGTCTAGGCGTTCAGGAAGAATAGAAGGCCATAATAGGCACAAACAGCCAATGCCCAAGCTTGCAAAAGATGTAATAAAAATCTCAGACATTGTTCTTGAAGTTCTGGATGCAAGATATCTGGAAGAAACACGCAACAAGGAAATTGAAAAATTTATAAAAGAGCAGGGAAAATTCTTGATTTATGTTTTAAACAAGGCTGATTTGATAGAACTTGCTGAAGTAAAACATAACCTTGAAATCTCTGAATTAGAGCCTTACGTATTTTTTTCCTGCAAAACAAAAATAGGAAGAAAAAGACTGCGCGAGATGATAAAAATTGAAGTTAAAAGACTGAAGATTAAGCACAAAAAGGCGCATGTTGGAGTTGTGGGCTACCCAAACACTGGAAAAAGCTCGCTGATTAATCTTTTATCAGGAAGAAAAGCTGCTGGAACAGCTGCAGAAGCAGGATTCACAAAAGGAATCAGCAGAATTAGATTCAATAAAGATATTCTTATTTTGGACACGCCCGGCGTGATTTCTGAAATAGAAAATGCAAATACCAATAAGATGGATTTGAAAAAAGAAGCAAAAATTGGAGTCAGAACATATGACAAAGTGAAAGAGCCAGATATGATTATCTCGCGCCTAATGCTTGAAAATCCAGGATTATTTGAGAGATTTTATGAAATCGAAGCTAAAGGCGACGCAGAAGTCCTGCTTGAACAGCTCGGAAGAAAAAAAGGATTTTTAGCAAAAGGAAATAAAGTGGATGCTGATAAAATTGCAAGATATATCTTGAAAGATTGGCAGGAAGAAAAGATTACTCGAAGCAATGTAGTTAATTCAAAAAGCAGTGAATAAGCAGCAGAAGACAGAATAAATTACTACTATTTAAAATGAAAATTGAGGTGCTATATTTAAAAAGGAGCAGTTTGTATGAATAATATGGATTATCACTCGCATATTCATTTAAGTTATATTTCTAAACAAAGTTCTCATGTAAGAGATAGTCTTTACCATATAATGATTGGAGATTTTCTTAATCACCAATGGGAAATTGGAGAGGCAAAACTTAAAGCATCAGGACTTGAATTAATTCATAATTCCATTAGATGTGACGGAATTCCTAGTGCGGCTGTATTTCATCACTATCCTTCTGGATCTAGCGTAGTTGTAACAGATGATTATTTTAATCCGAGCGTCGAAATTTATGGTTCTCAAAGAGAGTCTGCAAAATCTTCTTTAGTTGAGCTTGTAAAACCCTTTGGATTTGAGCTCAAAGAAGAAGTGTGGCAGCCAGAAATTGCAGCTGCTATCGATGCTTCTGGAAGAGGGCTCTCTCTTGAGGTTGGTGATGATGGATTGTAATGTAAGGCACACTATAATTTGATATTGAGATAATTAAAGCAATTAGAAGAGAAGTTTATTTTTTGAAAAAACCCCAGAGCTAAAGATTTATAAAATCAGTTTTATCTAAAATTAAAATGGTAAAAAATAAAACAGTAATCTTTTTAACCTTGATTTTGCTGGCTTTATTTATAGGTATATTTTTCTTTAAGGGAAAAATAACTGGTGGAACTATTATGACTGATGAAAACAAACAAGTCCTGCTGCAAACAAGTATGGGGGATATTACGCTAGAAATCTACAATAAAATGCCGATTACTGCTGGAAATTTTGAAAAGCTTGTTTCTCAAAAGTTTTATGATGGAGTGATTTTTCATAGAATAATTGATGGATTTATGATTCAGGGAGGAGACCCTGATGGAACAGGCAGAGGCGGACCAGGATACACAATTAAGGATGAATTTACTCAAAGCAATAGAAACGAAAGAGGTACAATCTCAATGGCAAATGCAGGTCCAAACACGGGAGGAAGCCAGTTTTTTATTAATCTTGTAGACAACAGCTTTTTAGACGCAAAACATCCTGTTTTTGGAAAAGTTGTGAAAGGCATGGATGTTATTGATAAGATTGCGAAAGTTCAGACAGACGCAAATGACAGACCTTTAAAAGAAGTCAAGATAATCAAAGCTAAAGTGCTGTGATTTAAGATTTACAGAGAATTTGGAACAAAGTGTAGCGTAATTATCCAAATTCTCTGTCTGGATAATTCTAATGAATCGTGGTGCAATCAACCGAATTTTCCATAATCAAAATTATCACGCTATAAATAACATATGCATCAAAAGACAAAACCAATTATTATCCCCTGCACTGATTCACTCATCAAACACCATTTATTTTTATATTATCGTAATTCCACATTACTTTACCTTCGTGCTCTTGCTACGAATTATTATAGAAAATAAATTCAGAACATCACTTTTTCGTTAAATTATTAAAGTTGATTACAATTAAGTTATGGATAACTGCATTACTTGTAGCTCTCTGCGTTGCAGTTCTCCAGACAGAAAACTGCGTAGCTTGTAGCACATTTTGTACGCAGTTTTCTGTATTATGAAACTATTAGCAATAGGCGACCCTCATGGAAAATTGCCGAAAAATTTAGACAAAATAATGAAAAGAGGGAACATAGAAATTATTGCTTGTACTGGTGATGTTCCTCCTGTTCCAAACGCATTTAGAAAAGGCAGGATAAATTATTTTCCAAAAGAATTTTTAAAAAACGCAGATAAACTCTACAAAAAAATCGTTGGAAAACTCTGCTCTTATAAAAAACCAGTATTAATTTTAAAAGGAAATATGTATTTGACTGGCTCAAGAAATAAATTAACAAAGCAAATTTTTTCCAGTTATGGAAATCTATTTTATAAGAAAACAGGCAAAGTAAAAATCAAAGGAAAAAATTTTGTGCTTTTTGATATGAGTTTTGAGCCGCATATGTATAAAAAGGCGGATTCTTGGATGAAAAGACAATTCAAAATAAACAATTCGAGAGAAATTAAACTTAATAAATTGTTAAAAAATTTAGACGGAGCGATATTGATTTCTCACGCTCCGCCCTTTGGCTATCTTGACAAGACTAAAGCTGTGCATCGAGGTTCTAAAATTCTTTTAAGAGCCATAAAAAAACATAAACCTAAATTGGTTTTGTCAGGGTATATTCACGAACAAAAAGGCAAAAAGAAAATAGGAAAAACAGAGATTTATAATTTGGGTTTTTGCGGGGATTATAAAATTCTTGACGTATAAAAAAGTGCTATTTTATTATGTCGGGAAGCCTCAGAAAACCGCACTATTCATAGTGCGGTGGCTTCCCGAGCATCCAAAGCACGAGCGTCTCTTCAAACCGCCGCTTTTAAGCGGCGGTGACGCATCGTGCTTTTGATTCTAAAAATTTTAATAACAAACCACATAGCCTATTTGACTAATATTAATCCTCTGCTTCTAAATCTTCTTCATTCATCGGAACATACGCAATAATTTCCCCATTTTCATCATCTATCTCAACATGATACTGACCATTCGGAAGAAGAATATTTATTTTGCCATGCATGCCTTTTTTTATTGGGACTTCTTTAAAATCTGGATTATCTTCATTGTGATACTCTAGATATTCAGGGCTGGGATCTTTAAGAAGAATTACTTTTTGATGCCTCTTGAATTCTGTGTGCATGCTATTTAAAAACAAAGAGAAGTATTTAAGTGTTTTTGAAACTTGGAAGAATGAATTTTATTCAAAACGAATATTAGACATTATTTATTTATGCAAAATCCGCCGAAGGCAGACTATTGTTTAAGAATTCTCATACCATCAAGAAGCTTGACTTCTTGAGCACAAGAAAATCCTTCGGATTTTCTGTTCCGTAAAAAGTCTTCAAAGACTTTTTAGGGCATTCCAACCTCAAGAATGCTTATTTGCATTCTTGATGGTATCCAAGAACCAGAGGTTCTTGGTGAAACGATGCGCCTGCTGCAAATCGCCGCTTTCAAGCCGTGGTGGCACATCGTTTTTTTGATATTCTTGTCAGTTATGGATAACTGCATTACTTGTAGCTCTCTGCGTTGCAGTTCTCCAGACAGAAAACTGCGTACAAAATGTGCTACAAGCTACGCAGTTTTCTGTATCCATACAAAGAACTGAATACTGAATGTCGCGCAATCAATTCAGTTTTTTGTAAGAGATGAAGTTTCTAAGACCTTTGGGGTAATCCGCTTAAAAAAGAAAACAATGGGCAACCCGCAAATAAATCCCAAAAACCGAACGCATCGCAAAGCATGGCGACCAAGCAATAATAGTAATCCTCGGGCTAATCAAAGAACATCTCAAATCTGGCACTATAGTTGAAATTAAGATTGATATTTTAGACTATTAGAAAACTTCGATAATTTCAGACCTTAGTTTATCAAAAAATGTATCATTTACATCTCCAATCTTCATCTGAACTAATCTTCTTTCCACACTAAATATTTTATCTAGTCTCACTCTACTAGGTTTAATTAATTTTCCGTTTCTAAAATTATTCTGATTAATTGCTAAAGAAAAAGGTTCATCTTTTATAACTGATGTCAGAGGAACAGCAATAAAATCATTGCAAATCTTGTTAAAATTATTATTTGAAATTACTACTGAAGGTCTTAATTTCTTTTGCTCCAAATTGCTAAATGGATAAGGTAACAACACCACATCTTTTTGATTAATGTTCATTTTTTCAAATATTGATTCCAGATATCATCTGAAGGATTATCCCATACTTCCTTTAAAGACTGCTCTGAATATGCCAAGACATCACTAAAATCTTCACTTATCTTCTTAGAAATTCTCGGTGCTTTTTCTATAAGAAGTTTTTCGGCATTTTGAACAATTACTAACTCATCGCCGTATTCTATTTTCAACCTTTCTCTAATTTCTATAGGAATAGCTATCTGACCTTTTTCTGATACTCTTATAGTTTTAATTAACATATCTTCCATGTTTTAGTAAGAATTTTCTTACTTATAAATCTGTTGTTTTTGGCATCCCCGTTCCATAATCAGGTTTTGGTCCGGGCGTTATACTATTTTGCGACTTTTGGAGTTATAGGCGAATATACAGGTTGCTTATTTTGAAAATCTAAGATATAAAATTCCAAGTTGATTAGCATTTTGATTTTAGCTTAAATTTAAATATACTTGATTGTTTATTATAATTATGGGAAAAGTATGGAATGTTTTATTTGGAATTTTAGGAATTCTCAGCGCGATAGTCGGGTTAATTTTTGCATTACTAACTGGATTAACAGCAATTAATTACGAATTATTTTCTTTTATTGTGCTAATTATTTTTGGTTTACTATCTATAGTATCCGCAACTTATTCATTTAAAGGCAGAAAATGGGCAAAATTCGGAGTCGTAATCTCCCTTGTTGTAATCTTAATAGTCTTGTATAATCTGTTTAGTATAGTAATCAATTTATTTTTAATGCAATAAGCTCGAATGGTTAACTATTTAAACTTTTAATTATTGAAGATATAATGAAAAAAAGAGCTGCTTTTAGATTTGTTTGTGCATGTTTCTTTATTGTTTTACTTATTCTTCTGATTAATAGCGTTTCTGCGGGGGGAATCGATTCTGAAATATCAAAACTAACAAGTTACGCCGAAGAGTACGAATCAGGTAATATAAACTACGCGCAATTAATAATTTATCTTAGTAACGCTCGAGAAAAAATGAATGAAATGATGGGGGTAATTGACAAGCAAAATGAGGGAATTCTGAAAGAAGAACAGCTTAGAAATATTCTAGGAAAAGAAACAGAAAAAACGAGATGGGCTTGGAATGAAAGGAAACAAAGAGAAGAAAAGCAAAAAAATGATATTCCGGTCTGGAGAAAAATTGTTTTCGATGGAAATAAAATACAAATTTGGCTTAATGCATGGCCTTCTATTTTTGGAAAAAATGAAAAAGAAGAATTAGTCTATAGATTAGATGTTAGAATAGAATTCAAAAAAACTAGCGAGAAATTTAATATAGAAGATGAAGTCAAAGAAGTAAAAGAACTAGCAGAGAACTATCAAAAAAATCCCAGCAATGAAAACGCAAATAATCTTGCCAAAAAGAGCGTTACCACAGAAAGAAAATTCGAAGAACTAATGAAAAATGAACGGGATAAATGTGAATCTTATATGAATGAGATTTTCGGAGCAGAAAACAAGATGTTAAAACAAAAAACAATACTAAAAGAAATTAATTTTTACAGCGGAGAAAATTTTGAGGTTAATATGAGGTTGGAAATGTGCGATGAGTGTGAATGGCATTGGGTCAATCTTGATTTCTGGATTGATTCAAGAGGGATGTTCGAACAACCAAAAGAGCCTAAGTTCGAAAAGCCAAATATAAATGCAGAAACAATGACAAACGAAGACTTTAAAAGAGAAATCAAATTTATTTTTGGAGAAATAGAAAAAGCTTTCCCAAAAGGAGATTTTAATTCTGCTTATGAATTAAAATCAAAACTCAGAATGATGGGCGATGCTTGGGCTGAAAAATCGAATAATGTCTGGAAAGAAGTTGACAAAATTTTCGAAGATAAAAGAAAATCCCTGACTGAATCTCCAGATAGAAACGATCCTTACTACTGGATTAAAGAAGAGCAGGAAAGAAGAAAAAGGGCAGATGAGCTCACGGATAAAAATTACAAAGAAAGAAAACAATTTTATCTTGATTTAGTTTCAAAATACGAAACAAAAGATTATATTTTTAATCAAATAGAATTCGAGAGAAGGCTAGTTGAAGTTTTTGGAGAATTCGGACAGGAAATTTGCAACAACGGCAAAGATGATAATAAAGATAATAATATAGACTGTGCCGATGAAGCCTGTAACGGGCGAATATGCGGCAATGGAGAGGTCGAGGTCAATATAGGAAATCAAACAAGAACTGAAACAAAAAACCTATATTGCATAATGAAAAAATGTAAAGCAAAAGAAGAAATCCTAACAGGAAATAAAAGTATATGCGGAAATCATCTCTGTGAAGGGAATGAAATTGAAAGTTGCAAGGAAGATTGTACTCAATGCAAGCAATATGACGCAATTAATTGTTCAGGAAAGGTTATGTTCAAAGGAACAGATGAAAATAATTGTCAGCTCGAGCCAATCTGTATTGAAGAAAATTTATCCTGCTCTCTAGCAAAAGACTGCTCTCAACCTCTCTGTGGAAAAGCAGAGTGCATTGAAGGAAAATGCAAGATAAGTTCATTGAAAGAGTGTAGAGAAGCAGAATGCTCTGAAGGACAAGAAAAAGTTTCGAAATGTGAAAATGGGGATGAGATTATTTCTAAAAAATGTTTTGATGGACTCTGGAAAGAAACAGAAATTACATGCAAAACAGGAGCATTAGGAAATGAAAATACAACAGAAGAAATAAATAAAGAGGATTTAGGAGGAAATGAGTGTATTGTTAAGGAAGATTGTGGAAATCGATATGATGTTTGTAGTAATGGAAGATGTATTACAATTCCAAAGCAAGAAGAAACAGGAGAAGGAGAATTAATTATTGAAGATCAAATAGAAGAAAATCAGCAATCAGGAGGAGAAATTTTAGCCACTAAAATCAAAGAGGAAATACTAAAAGAATCCTCCCAAACTGATGGAGAAGAAAATAAAGGAATAGTGGGAAATATTATAAAATCAATTGGAAATGCAAGAAGTAAATTTGCTGGTTTTGTTATAAATGGATTCAGTACAGAAGGTTCTGAATCTGCGAATAGCAAAGTAGAAATTCAAAGTCCGAGAGAATCAGGAGAGGGGAGTTTAGAAGTAGGTTCAGAAACCAGTAAAAAAGAAGAAAGTTTAGGAGAAATTCAAAGTCCGAGAGAATCAGGAGAGGGGAGTTTAGAAGTAGGTTCAGAA
>JBBSYR010000034.1:0-3674 GCA_038045165.1 Nanobdellota archaeon | reverse complement strand
AGTAAAAAAGAAGAAAGTTTAGGAGAAATTCAAAGTCCGAGAGAATCAGGAGAGGTGAGCAAAGAAAGAAACCAACAAAAACCCCGAGAGAATAATGAAGATGAAAAAAGAAATCAAGAAGACAAAGAGAGAAGAGAAGCAGATGAGCAAAAAAGAAACGAAGAGTGTAATAAAAATTGTGACGATAATTGCGAAAGAAGTCTAATTGTGCCCTGTGTTCAGAAATGCGTATTTGATTCCAAATGCGGAACTAATTGTGATTCCAGTATTGAGAGTTGTAAAACAGAATGTAAAAAAGAAAAAGATACTGGCGGATGTAAAAAAGATTGTCTAGAAAGTTGCAAAAAAGGAGAAGGATTTAATATGCAACAAGAAGGAATGAATAAATTCGAAGAAGCTGTTTTCAAGTTAGGCGGGCAGTGCAGAATTTCTGATGAGAAAAAAGAGGGCGGAATCTATTTTGACGGATGGGGCAAACCATTTGAAGATTTAAGATACCTAAAGCAGGAATACTACTCAAGCGGAAGCAATGATTGGTGTAAAAACGAACTCGATGATTATCTGAAACAAAGAAGAGAATTTGAAAAAAGTATGAATAATGAGTTTTTAGCTTGGTTCTTTGAAAAATATCTGGCAAATACAGCAGAAGATTGGGAAGAGCACGCTTCAGGTATATACAATCTTTACTGGAGAGATATAGAATTTTCAAAACAAATTGCAAGAACCTCACAATGTAGTAAGATAAATGTTTCATCCCAATTTAATCTGATTAATATAAAATATGAAAGTGATTACGGAAAGATAGAATTCTGGGAGGAAATGAAAACAGTCAAGATGTCTGAGTTTGGGGAGAGAATCTCAGGAGAAGACAAAGAAATAACAGTTGTTACTCCCTACATGAAAATCTGGATCTTCCCCCCTAAAGAGTTTATTTTATTTGAAATGAAAAAAGCAATGAAAGAACATAAATTCCCCGGAAAAGGCGAAGATAAAACAGAAAGAGAGAACGGAGAAGGTCCAACAGAAGAAGAAAAAGAACAAATTAAGCAAAATGAAGGATTTATGAGCATAGTAAGAAAAATGTCTGAAAAATATGGAGGGGCTGTTGATGGAGTCGTTCAATTAAAAGATCATACAACTAATGAAATTGTCTTCAATCTATATGTTAACATTAATGAGAAGGACATAATAAAGATGAAACCAATGCCTCCTGAAGAAGTTCCTCAAGAAGATATTAAAATTGAAATTGATTTTGACAAAATCTATAATATGATTTATACAATTCAAAGAGAAATGGAAGGAGAGCGAATAGAGAGTCCTCCCTGGGCAAGAGAGTCAGTTGGAATGAAATTTAATGAAGTCAAAAACGGAATTGTAATCTATTTCAAGGTAAAAGATATCTTGAACTCTGCAACAATAACTCCTGCGGGTTCTGAAAAAGATGTTAGAAAATTGCTAAACAAATTCTTTTTAATGATGATGCAACAGGGCAACAAGGGTGAAGAGCAAAGCCAAGATATTAGTGAAAAACTAGACGACGCCTCTGCTAAAGACTTCCAAGAAATTGCCAAAGAAAAATAAAACTCGCAAAAATAATAACCTTCTAAAATTGGACATAAGGGATACTACACTGCGCTCTAAATAATACCTCCTAATAACTTGTAGTATGTCATTTATATTATTTTGTGTAGCCACGACATTTAAAATTATACGAACTTAATATTAACTATGATATCATTTAAGCACTTTGAGTTAGAACTATTAAAGGTTGGAAAAGTCTCAAAACATTTTTCAAAGACGAGAGGTAAAATATCTGCTAAATTCAAAAATCCTACTTCTCAAAAACTCCGAATAAAATCTTTCTCACCAATTCAGGCTTATGCAAAATAGGTTTTGTTGTTTTTTCCTTTAATTTGATTTTCAAAAAATCTTTGAATAAATGAGCAATCTCCTTTCCGGTAAAGAAATGGCGATATAAACCATTTTTTTTCTTTTCTTTCTTATGAATATTCCTGAAATCTCCAGCAGCAAAATCTTCAAATATGACAAGTCCCTTTTTTTTCAAGACGCGGCAAATCTCTCGAATAGCAGAAATTCTTTCTTTTTCAGTTAAATTATTCAGGATATAATAACAAATAATAATATCAAATTCACCCTCACCAAAAGGCAAGTGAAGAATATTCGATTTTTTAAATAAAACTCTTCCGCCTGCAAATATCCTTTCGCATTGCTTTATTGCTTCTTTCGAGGAATCAATTGCAACAATTTCTCGCGGTTTTTGCTTTAATATAGCCCAAAGAGTTTTTCCATTGCCAACACCAAGTTCAAGAACTCTTTTGCTTTTCAGTAAATTTGGAAGCGTTTTTGTCTCACGATGCCATTTAACTGCATTCCTTTTGTATTCAATATCCCAGATTTTCTCCTGATTTTTCATCTTTCTATATTGAAGGCGTTATTTAAGTTATTTTCTCTAAGTTGTTTTTATCACTCTGCCCCTTACGCAGGTTTAGAAAAGTATTTAATACACTTAAACTATTTTTCAATTATGAAATTGCTTTTTGTTTGTAAGGCAAATGTTGGTAGAAGTCAGATAGCTGAAGCTTTTTATGAAAAATATTCATTAAACCCTAATGTAAAGAGCGCAGGTTATGCGCCGGAAGAGTGGGAAGGCAAAAATCTGGATACCGCCCAGCATGTAAAAGTCTGCATGGACGAAGAAGGCATCAATGTTAGAAAGAAGATTTCAAAAAAACTTAATAAGGAAATGGCGGATTGGGCTGATAAAATAATTGTTTTTGATTCTAAAAAACAAGATTGGCCTGCATTTTTAAGAGAATCTGGCAGGGTAGAGATTTGGGAAATTGAAGACCCAAGATATAGCGATTTAGATGCCCATAGAAAAATTAGAGATGCAATAAAAGGCAAGGTTGAAATATTATTAAAAGAAATTAAATAAATTCTGCCTTATTTACCGCAAATTTATTTTTAGAACAATTTAAAAACTTAAAAGACAACTAAGTTTATGGCAAAAAAGAGCAAAGATTCAAAAGAGGTTCTAAAAGTAATGAAGCTCTCCAAAGAAGCAGAATTGCCAGAATACGCAATGAATTGCGATACGGGCTTTGACTTCAGAGCCAGTGAGTCTGTTGTTCTTGGCCTATTTGAGCAGAAAGAAGTTAAAACTGGAGTTGCAGTGGAGATTCCAGAGGGATATATTGGCTTAGTAAGAGATAGAGCAGGCATTGTGAGTGAGATGGCTGTGCATGTGGTTGCAGGAACTTTTAGTCCATCTTATAGGGGAGAGATTACAATAATGATGATAAATTTTGGTGAAGACCAGGTTAAAGTTGAAAAAGGAATGCGAATTGCGCAGATGATAATCGTGCCAGTGAAGAAAGTAGAAATAAAAGAAGTCAAATCGTTATCTCAAACAGAACGCAGTGGGAAAAGCTTTTATTCTACAGGAATCAAGTAGATTTTCCAAGGTCTCTTTATTTTCTGCTAAAATTGTAATGAAAGACATGGAAATTTATTATAACTACGTTACAAAGCATCAAGGCATAAATAATAAAACACCACAAGAAGAAGCCATACCCACTTTAGATTTAGGTGTTAATAATAGTATCTCCGAAATGAATTTCTAAACTATCGAGTAATACCGATAAACTTAAATA
>JBBSYR010000033.1:0-10427 GCA_038045165.1 Nanobdellota archaeon | reverse complement strand
CGTGGGGGAACTTTTTACATGCTCAATTAAGAGTCAGAGAATAGGACAGACTCTAGATGGATGAATATAGTATCTATTTTTTATATCTTTAATGCAACTTTTAAAGCGATTTCAAACTATAATTCTGTTTTTTTAAACTGATTAATAATCGCTAGTAACAATAAAATAGTCCAGAATATTATTGTTAAATCTGGCGAATTTAGGAAATTAGGTAGTCTAATCATCGCATAGATTGGAAAAGTCATAGCTGATAAAGTAATTAAAGTACGAAATGCAACCAAACTTATTGTTACGTTCCGGACTTCTCTTGAATTTAGTGATATTAATAAGAATTGCGTGATTAATCCTGATATTAAAGCAAATATTGTATCTAAATTAACACTTGAATTCGATAAAGTAAATGTTAAAGTAGCGAACAAAGCAAGGGCTGTTAGAGTATATTGTTTCTCTTTGAGATATTTCTCAAGCTTTACTTTAACCATCTCTATTCCCCGCATCCAGAACGAGTGGTTTGCTTGCAGCTCGTGCAATAAATTGCGCAATTGCCCATTCTTTTAGCTGGACCGCCGCAATGGGGGCAGACTAATCCTTCATTTCCAAAATCAGTCAAAGATTTTTGCTCTTCGATTTTACTATCTGAAGAGAGAGGCAGAATACTTCCTCCGCCAGAAGAGCTAAAATCAATTTTTGAAACGCCGACTCCAAAATTGTTAAGCATGAATTGCGAAACATAATCAACAATGGATGAGGCGGTTCTTATCACTGACTTTCCCTTGTCCAGTTCACCGCCGTCGCAGTTTCTTACAAAACCTGAAGGTTCAAATTTTTGATGCCTAAACTTACTGAAAAGCAAATCAATAGGAACCCCATATTGCAGATTAATTGAAATAGAAGTCGCCCATGAATCAACAAGCCCGTTTATTGTAGAGCCGACTTTATGCATAGTAACAAACAATTCTCCTGGTTTTCCATCATCATAAAGTCCGATAGTGATATACCCCTCATGTCCAGTAATATCAAACTTATGTGTTATCGACCTTCTTGTTTGAGGAAGTTTCATGCGCTCCCCCATTAATTTTTCTTCTTTTTTCTTTATAATCTCTCCATCTGTTTTTCTAGTATTCAGAGGCTGGCTTCGTTTGCTGTTCTCTCTATAAATAGCAACTGCTTTAAGCCCCTGCTCCCAGGCGTAAATATATGACTCAGCAATTTCATCAACAGTTACATTTTCAGGCATATTAATTGTTTTGCTTATAGCTCCTGAAATAAAAGGCTGCACAACACTCATCATCTTAATATGCCCCTTATAATTTATTGACCTGCTTCCTTTAGCAGGCTTAAATGCGCAGTCAAAAACTGCAAGATGTTCTTCCTTTACGTCTGGAGCACCTTCAATTGTGTCATTTTTATCAACATAACTTATGATATTCTCAATTTGCTCTTCAGAATATCCTAGAGTTTTCAGTGCAAATGGAACACCCTTATTAACTATCTTAAGCATTCCTCCGCCAGCAAGAACTTTATATTTGACCAAAGCAATATCAGGCTCAATTCCAGTTGTATCGCAGTCCATCATAAAAGCAATAGTGCCGGTTGGGGCTAAAACAGTTGTTTGTGAATTTCTATATCCAAAGATTTCACCAAGCTCAACAGCATCACTCCAGCTGTCCCAGGCCTCATTGACCAGATATCTTAAATGGGGAGGCATTTTATTTACATCTATCTTTTTTACACATCCCAAGTGCATTTTCATAACTTCCAGCATAGGTTCTTTATTTTTTGGATATTCTTGAAATGGTCCAACTAAACTTGCAAGTTCAGCAGAAGTTTTGTAAGCTTCTCCAGACATTATGGATGTAATTGCAGCGGCAACTGCTCTTCCTTCGTCAGAATCATAGGGCAAACTTAAGCTCATCAAAAGTGCGCCGAGATTAGCATAACCTAATCCCAAAGGCCTGAAATTATGCGAATTTAAAGCAATTTTTTCAGCAGGATAACTTCCGCCATCAATAATCAAATCCATTGCGATTATAAAACTTCTAATTGCACTTCTAAATTTTTCAACATCGAATTTTCCATCATTAGTTCTAAATTTTAAGAGATTGATTGAAGCTAAATTACAGGCGCTGTCATCTAAAAATACAAATTCACTGCAAGGATTGCTTGCGTTTATTTTTCCAGAATTTTTGCAGGTGTTCCATTTGTTTATTGTAGTGTCAAATTGTATTCCTGGGTCTCCGCAAATATAAGTGCCTTCTGCAATTTTCATTATTAATTCTTTTGCTTTAAATGTCTCGCATGGCTCCCCTGTTTTGATATATTTTGTTTTCCATTCTCCGTTTTCCTTAACTGCTTTTACAAAATCATCAGGGACTCTCACAGATAAATTGCAATTTTGGAAAGCAACTGTTGCATAAGCTTCTCCGTTCATGCCTCCGCCATAACCCTGCTCTATCAAAGCCCATGCTTTTTTCTCTTCTTTTTGTTTAGCATCAATAAAATCAATTATATCTGGATGGTCTATGTTTAGGATTTCCATTTTTGCCGCCCTCCTTGTTTTTCCTCCTGACTTTATCAAGCCAGCATATGCATCAGCTCCTTTCATAAAAGCAATTGGACCTGAAGCTTTTCCTCCTCCCGTGAGCCTTTCTTTTGAACTTCTTAACATGGAACGATTTGTGCCTGTGCCAGAACCTGCTTTGAATAAGTTTGCTTCGGAGACTTGAAGAGCAAGAATAGAGCCCATGTCATCAGCAACGCCCTGAATAAAACATGCAGAGCACTGAGGAGATTCTTCAGTTTTTAAAGTCATTATAATTTTATTTAAATTAGAATCCCATCTATATTGTGCGACACCTCCCGCATCTTTATTATATTCCTGAATTCCCACATTAAACCAGACAGGTGAATTGAAAGAAGCAAGCTGATTCAGGCAAATGGATGCAATTTCCTCTTCAAGGATAGTGCTATTTTTTTCATCAAAATACTGCTGGAGCAAAGCTTGTCTTTTCATGTATCTTGAAACTCTGCTTATAATCTTTTCAACAGAATCCTCTCTTTCATTTTTTGCTGGGTCTCCCCAAAAGTATTTGCTTGCGACAACTTTAATTGCTAAAGGGCTCCAGAAATCAGGCCTTTTTACATCCGGCTGTGTAAAAACAACTTTTCCCTTATCATCAGACACGCTGACATTTTCAGAAATCCAGGAGATTGGATTGCCATAGCTATCAAATTCAAAAGGATTTTTGCCTTCAAAGCTAAAAAATCTGCTTAATTCCATTTTTCCAGTCTGCAATTGGCTTAATTTATCAGGATTCATTTATTATTCAACTCCTTTATTTCATTTTTAAAATCAGCAACATCATCAAATTCCCTGTAAACTGAAGCAAATCTTATATAAGCTACCTTATCAACTTTTTTTAATTCCTTAGAAACCAAGCCGCCGATAACTTCTGTCTTAACATCTTTTCCTCTTTTTCGCAAGTTCTCCTCAATATTTATAATCATTTTATCAATTTTTTCTGCATTTATCGGTCTTTTCTCGCACGCTTTCAGGATTCCTCTTCTTAGTTTCTCGCGGTCAAATGCTTCCTGCCTGCTGTCTTTTTTTATGACTCGTAGGTTCATTTCTTCAAGTGCTTCCCGCGTATTGAATCTTTTTTTGCACCTGAGGCATTCTCTTCTTCGTTTTGTGATACTGCCAGAATCTCTCTTGTCAGTCACTTTGGTTGTTTTATTTTGGCAGTAGGGGCATAGCATTTTATTCTTTTTTATGTCAAGAAGCTTGACTTCTTGAGCACAAGAAAATCCTTCGGATTTTCTGTTCCGTAAAAAGTCTTCAAGGACTTTTTAGGGCATTCCAAAAACGAGCGCCTACCACAAACTACGGCTTTCAAGCCGTGGTGGCGCATCGTTTTTTTGATACAAAGAACCTTTGGGGTTCTTGACACAACAACTTGTGTTTATACTCGATTTTAACACAATTTATTGTGTGCTCTTAGTCGAAGAAAGATTTGCTATTTAAAGATTTCTATACTTTTTTGTTTATCCTCGATTGTTTTGCAGAAAATTACGTTCTTGTTTTTGCAGTAGTAAAAAGAAAAATCACGAAAGTATTACTTTGCGAGAGATACAGGAAAGAAAATTAATGCATTCTGCAGTGTTGCATAAATATGGCTGTTCAAACAGTTCGAAATTGAACTTTAAGATTTTTGAGGATTTTTTCTACTTTAATAACGTTTCTTTTTTCTACATAAATTACGGTTTTCTTTTCTTTTTTGTATTTAATTTCATCTAAAAGTCCTTTTCGCTTATATGAATAGTCATAATTTGAATTGTCAGTATATCCATAAAGAAGTTGCAAAATTCTTGACATTTGCTTGTTATTTTTGTCTTTTAGGTCATAAATAATCATTCTTTTCATAACCATAATAGAAAAACGAAGTATTCAAATCTTTCTTACTACACCATTATTTGCATTGACTTCAATTTCATCTCCATTCTTAAAAACTTCTGTCGCATATTTTGTTCCAACAACGCAGGGTATTCCAAATTCTCTTGAAACAATCGCTGCGTGGCTCATTAATCCACCTTCATCTGTAACAATCGCTGCTGCCTTTTCAATAATAATTACCATTTCAGGACCTGTCGTTGTGGAAACTAAAATTTCCCCTTTTTGAAATTTATGTAGATATTCTTCAGGATTCATAGAAAATGGGATAATTCTTACTTTTCCTTTTGCAAAACCCTTACATGCAGGAGTTCCAATAACTTCCCCCTTTGGCATTTCTTTTTCTAATTCTCTTATTTTTTTGTATGCCTCTCCTCCTGCAATAATCATTAGCTCTCTTTTTTCATTATCCCATTCAACAAAAGAATAAACATCTCTATCCGAACAATCTTTAACTTTTTCATCCTTCAATAATTTTTCTACTTCTTCAGCAGTCATAGAAATAGAATCTTCCCTATTTGTTCTCATAACTATTTGTCTTAAAACTTCTGATAGAATAGAATTTTGTCCAAGTGCTAAATCATTAATAAGTTTTCGGTATTCAAACTTTAAATGTTGCATTGAACCAATATAATCGGCAAGTTACTCTTTTTTCTTCTGGCCACGAGGCTAAATTAACTTTGTTAGAAAGAACATCTTCAAACGAATTTCCTGTTTCTTCAGCATAATCATTTAATTCTGTTTCAATTTTTTTAAAATAAATAAACTCTGTTTCGTTGTAGGTGTCAAAAAATTCATTTGCAAGCTGCTTAAATTCTTTTAGAAAAGAAATAAATTCTTCTTTTGAGAGTTCTTTTATTTTTGTTTCTTTAAGGTTATTTGTTCTTTCTAAAAATATTTTATATCTTTCCTCAAAACTCTTAAAAGTCCCTTCTTCTAAGGCCATTCGAAAACCTTGTTCAGATACTTCTTCTAATATTTTTTCAGGAAGAAAAAACTCCCACTTTCCATTTTTTATTGTAACAATTGGGCCGAATTGGCTGTATGCTGGAACAAACAAATCAGTAATAAAAATGTTTGAATATGGCATTTTGAATACAGGTTGGTATGTCATACTTATTGAAAGATTTGATTCTTTATAAAATTTTGTAAAACACGAGTGCCCCTACTAACTAAAAAATACTGCGATAATTTCTCTTATGAAAATGGAATTTTGCCAAATTCCCACCATCCAAGCCCCCTGCCACCCTTGCACTTTTTCTTTTCAAGAAAACCTTATATAACGAACATTTACAGGCTCAGACTTTGCAAGTCCTCAGCCCAAATCGCTTACTTATTTTATAGCTTTAATTTTGGTAAGCGACTTCTGTAAATGTCAGATGTTTTATTGAGAAAGAGTACGGGAATCGCGCTAAATAGAACGATTTGAATTTTTATTAAAGTCTATTTTGCACTAAAAGTTCTAATATTTATATGAATGGACCTGCGTTTTTTAACGCTTATAAAAATAAAAATGGAGCCCGAACCAGCAATCTGATTACTGAAAGGGGATGCCCTTCGCAAATATCTGTAAGGTAACATTTATATACCCTAAGATACATAAATGTTTATGTTAGTACAAAGATGCACCTTATGGAAAGTAGCAGAGATATTTTTTCTTGAGCCTACAAAAATTCATTTTGTGAAAGAGATTTCTAGAAAGATTAGTCTATCGCCTACTTCTGTAAGAATACATCTTAGCGCCCTTATTAAAGAAGGACTTGTAAAAGCAGCAGAATCAGAACCTTTTAATGGATATCGCGCACTAAGAGAAAATCAAGAATTTATATTCGAGAAGAAAATCGCTAATTTAATATTTATTAAGAATTCTGGATTGATTGAAGAATTAAAGGAAATGTATCCCAGATCAATAATATTATTTGGAAGCTACAACAAAGGAGAGGATATTGAAAATTCTGATATAGACCTATTTATTGATTCTAAACCCCTAAAGTTTAATCTGTATAAAGTGGAAGATTATATAAAAAGAAAAATTCATCTAATCTTTAAGGAAGAAGCCAATAAAAGTCTGATTGGGAGCATAAATCAAGGAACGATTCTTTTTGGTGAAAGATAATGGATGAAATATTCAGAATAACCAAAGATGAAAGAAGAGCTAAAGCATTAAAGGAAATGGCAAAGAACAGACTAGCCAATATTCTTTCTCTAAAAGAGCCCTACAGAATTATAGAAGAATATTATGAAATAATCAAAGAATTACTAACTGCGTTTATGTATCTTCAAGGGTATAAAACTTTAAGTCATAAACTTCTAATTGAATACTCTGCAAAAAATATTAAATCCCTTTCGCCCCAAGAGGCAAGTTTAATAGATGAATTAAGAGTAAAAAGGAATAATATTGTTTACTATGGTGAACAGACATCAATAGATTTTCTAAAAAGCAGAGAACCGAAGATTAAGGAGATAATATCCAAGCTAATAAAACTCATTTAAGATTTTTAAGGTATATTATCTAATACCTCAATTCTAATTTCAACTATGGTGTCAGGTTTGAGATGTTCTTCGATTAGCCTGGGGATTACTATTATTGCTTGGTCGCCATGCTTTGCGATGCGTTTGGTTATTGTAAACTGCTTGTTCATACTATCTTCCTCCATAAAACTCCTTGGGTATTCTGTTAAAAACTGCTTGTGCTATAGCTAAACTATCAAGTCCTCTTTCAGTTATATCCATTTCTCTTAAATCTCTATCGGATAGGGGCCTATAAACTTTACTAGTCTTTAACTACAGATTAACTTTAGTCTGACTATCATTAAGATTTATATTAACTTTAGTGTGACATCCTCCTCGCCCTGAAGGGTTGCCCTTCGGGCAACTTGCTCACTTCGTTCGCAAGCGAGGCGTCCTTTCGTTTTACGCATGGTGCAACGACTGATTTTCTATGTAATAAAATACCTGCTCAAATTCTGCTCTGACTGAACAACAAAAATATCCAGCATTCCAAAAATGCCCGTTAGGATATCTCTTTCTTAAATTCGGACAAATCCTGAACAAAAGATATGAAGACAAACCTTTTATCATCTGCAAAAGCTGTGCATCAGACATTGTTCTTGGGCAATCAACAATCATATGCACATGATTTACAACGACTTTCAAGATAATAATATTGATTCCATGTTTTTTGCACGCTTCTTCTATCGCAACCTTGCAAAAAACTTCGATCTTGTCTTTTCGCATCATGTTATATCGATATTTTGTTGTTATCTGTACATGCTTGAAGTTATTCCCGATTGAGTTTCCGTAGTTGTTATACATTTTTACCTCCCGATAAGTTTATTTAGTGAGAAAAAGTTACAACTACGACGAAAAAAATTTCAGGGAGTTGCAACAAACTCTCCCTGAATCCAAATATTTCTAGAATAAATACATAACGCAATTCATCCGTTAGCTAAAGCAAACGGATTTCTTGCGGAGACTTTAATATGATCATAGTGTACTTTCATTGCCAAATTGAACTTGCAAATAGACTCAAGATTGAAAGGATATTTTGGAGCGGATAGATTCGTTCGTAATAAGTCATTTTATGTTTATATCAGAAATAACGAAATTATCAAAATATACATATTCATCTTTTTTAGACTCCCAACTTTCTTTACTTCCTCTAAAAAATACTGAGAAGTATAGATTTTCAATGCTGAAAGTTTGATTTTTTCTTCTTAAAGTTAACTTCTTTGAGAGAACTTTCTTTTCATCAAACCAAGATTCAATTAAGTCTTTTCCAGCATTTAACTTTACTCTCATTTTTACTGTATGCCATTTTCCAGGAATAATAAATATCTTTCTTCCTGTTTTTGAGTTTGTCCAGTTAAGATCCAAACCCCATTTTTTATCAATATCTTTTTCAGGATAATATACATATTGGCAAAGATATGCCTTGTAAGAATTCTTAATTTTATGTTTGTTATCAAAATTAATAACTCTCCACATAATCCTTGCTGAAAATCCGTCGGTATCTTTTGAACCTCCAGCAGGTGAAGTTCCCCCACTTAATCCAGGCAATTTACCTCCCCTGACAAAATTGAAACCTTTAGGAAACATTAAATTATATTGAAGATATAATTCATTATACTTTTTATTTAATTTTACTTTCCAAGAACCTCCATTCTCACGACCCGTTTTATTTTTTAAAAGTTTAGCTTGAATTACTTCTTTGCCCTCCAAGTTTACAATTTTAAATCTATTCTTATCATTCTTAATATTGTCTATAGGATTAATTGATTTTTGACTTTTATTTTTCATTTTTTATTATGCGGCGCCACATAAATTTATTTTTACTCTTTGTCATTGCTTTCTTCGTACTGAGCTAAAAGCTCTGGTCATTCTTCTGAATATATTAAGGTATAAAGATATATCGCGTCTCATCGATTATGCAAAAAGGTAAAACGCCCGGACCAAACCTATACACTTTCTGTGATTTTAAAAAACTCAAAGCCTTTTGTAATAATTTGTATTACAACTTGAGAATCTAGGTATAAGCTTGGTTAAAAGGAGTGTCGAGATTGAAAGGATATTTTCATTGGTATGAATGAAGTTCGTGACAAGAGGTCTAACTTTATCATATCATAATTCACCCAAATAGGTAAAATATGCTTTATTGTTTGCAAATCTTCGATAACTCGGTTCTTATTCTTTTCATGTCATTTTCATTCAACTTTGAAAGAACCGCTTTTGATTTGTTTAAGAAAAGCGGGGCTCGAGACATAATGAAATTGACATCATCTTGATTGACAACGCTGTTTGCATAATATTGAGTTGTATCTCGGACATCAAAAGCCTTTCTGATTATTTTTATCTCTTCTTGTGAATAAAAGTCCATTAGGAATTGTTTCATAAACTCGAGTGTGCATTGATGGATTTCAGATTTGACTCCAATTTTGATGAGAACCGCATAAAGAGAATAATACATTGAATAATAGCAAGCAGAGATTGAGAACTGTGGATTTAATGTCTTCTCCCTGTTCATTGTGCCGATGGCATTTTCTGCCATGTTTATAAAGCTTTGAACAAGATTATCGTTTGGAGAATCTATCTTTATTCCAGATCTCTGATTGCAACACCATTTTATGCTTACCATGTTAATTCTATGAATTCCTCTGTTCCTTTAAGAATTATATGGTTATTAATTATTTCCTTTATTATTGGTTCTTGTTTGTTGAACTTGTCTTTTGATGATTTTATTATATTTATTTTTATATTGTATAAGTCTTCTAAATCATGAACTTGTTCTATTTCTCCAATCGAGAAGATATCTAGATCTGATTCTTTATTGCTTTTTCCTTTTGCATAACTTCCGAATATGACTAGTATTCCTTTTGATTTCTGCTCTAGCTTTGCAAATAGATCCTTAATGTTTTTATTTTTTTCAAGAAAATCAATTTTTCTTTTGATTTCAATCATTGCAATAATTTCTTTTAGATGCGAGGTGAAAGTGTTTAGAAAATAATATTTGTTTTTTCCTTCTGTTGTGAACTTTAAGATATTGTCTTTTTCAAGTCTATTCAAAATATTTGAAACAGTCTTTTGATTCATTTTTAATCGCTTTGCAATATCTCGACCATATATCTTTTTAGAATAATCTCCTATGAATTCATTCAAAATATCTTGTTCTTTTGTATTGAGTAACATGTTATTCATATGAGTAATGGATTATTTAAATCTTCTTATTTTATTTGTCCCGAACTTATTCCATGTGTGTCAATGCATGCGTTGACTCTCGACTCTATTTTTAAAACAAAAGAGCCCTCTGTTACTAATCTGCTACTCAAAAGCGGCGGAAAAATGCAAAAAAGGGTAACGCCCAGACCAAGATTTGAACTTGGGAATCGCTTGCGCGAAACGAGGTTAGCAACCTCGCGCAGTAACCGCTGTGCCATCTGGGCATAAAAACTAAAGATAATAAGAGGTTTTAAAGATTATG
>JBBSYR010000032.1:0-4280 GCA_038045165.1 Nanobdellota archaeon | reverse complement strand
TTCGATTAAAAAAAGCAAGACAACTATATAAATGTGACGTTAACTATACAATATCCTAATCTTACTTTTTGTGCAAAGCCCAAAAAGCCGAAAAGTTTAAATACCAGTGTATACGCTATGTGTATACATAAAATGACTACGATGACCGATATATTTGATACAAAGATTATGTGCAAGAAATGCAATTTGGAGATGGAAAAACAAGAAGTGCATCGGGAAGGAGTTGTTGTGAGAGCTATAGCCTGCCCTAATTGCGGAGATAAAATTATACATCCGCAAGATTTAAATGCCCTGCAGCAATTTCATAATCTGCGCGATAAAACATTTGTTGTTAAGTTGAGAATGGTTGGAAACAGCCATGCAGTAAGTATTCCCAAGGAGATTGTTGATTTTATGAATGAGCAGCAAATGAGAATGCATCACATGAGGAGAAATATGGACGATATGGTAAGGCTTTGTTTTGAAGATTTTGGAACACTTAGAATGAAATTTGGAGAAGAAGATGAAGAATAATAGCGACGATGCAAGGTTAAGAGTAGTAGAAGCATTACAAGACGATGCTTACAAAGGCATTGCTAGAATAGATCCCAATTTAATGAAATTACTTGGTTTGAGCAGGGGAGATATTATTTCAATCAAAGGGGAGAAGGAAACTGCAGCTATTGTTGATAGGGCTTATCCAGCAGATGTTGGCGAGGGAATTATAAGAATTGATGGTCTGATAAGAAGAAATGCAAAGACAAGTGTTGGAGAGCAGGTGACTGTAAAAAAAGCAATTATTAAAGCAGCTGTGAAAGTTATTATTGCTCCCGCACAGCAGGGAATTATTATTCAGGGAAATCCTGAGATGTTTAAAAATGGGCTGTTAGGAAGAGCAGTAAGCAAAGGAGATGTTATTTCGTTAGGTGGAGTGCAAAGAAGAAGAGATGTAATGGGGGATTTTCCAGATATCTTCGGAGATTTGCATGATTTATTTGGCTCAAATTTTGGCTTTGGCGGCTTTCAACAGCTTAAATTTTTAGTTGTTTCTACAACTCCTGCTCAGCCATGCGTGATAACTGAAAATACAGAGATTGTTTTAAATTCAAAGGCAGTTGATGTTTCTGAAGAATCGATTCCAGAAGTTACTTATGAAGATATTGGCGGCTTGACTGAAGAAGTCAAGAAAGTCAGGGAAATGGTTGAATTGCCTTTGAAGCATCCTGAAATTTTTGACAGGCTTGGAATTGAGCCGCCTAAAGGAGTTCTCTTGCATGGTCCGCCAGGAACAGGCAAAACTCTGCTGGCAAAAGCAGTCGCAAATGAAACTGAAGCAAATTTTATTTTATTGAATGGGCCTGAGATAATGAGCAAATTTTATGGGGAGTCTGAAAAAAAAGTAAGGGATATTTTTGAGGAAGCTGAAAAAAGCGCGCCTTCAATTATTTTTATTGATGAGATTGATGCTATTGCTCCGAAGAGAGAGGATGTGCAGGGAGAGGTTGAAAGAAGAGTTGTTTCGCAATTATTGACCATGATGGATGGCTTGAAAACACGCGGTAAAATAGTTGTTATTGGCGCAACTAACAGAATTAATTCTTTAGACCCTGCGTTGAGAAGGCCTGGAAGATTTGACAGGGAAATTGAAATTTCCGTTCCTGACAAGAAAGCTCGATTAAACATTCTTAAAATTCACACAAGAAATATGCCTCTTTCTGAAAAAGTTAATTTAGAGGTAATTGCTGGAAAGACGCATGGTTTTGTTGGTGCTGACTTAAGCGCTTTGACGAAAGAAGCAGCGATAAGTGTTCTTAGAAAAGTTGTGCCGAATTTGAAGCTTGAAGAAAATGAGCCTATTCCTCGGGAAGTGCTGGATAAACTTGTTATTTATGAGGAAGATTTTGAGGAAGCTTTGAAGACTGTTAGGCCTTCTGCTATGCGGGAAGTTTTGGTTGAGGCACCGAATATTGGATGGAATGATATTGGGGGATTGAAGATAACAAAACAGAGATTAAAGGAAGCAGTTGAATGGCCGATAAAAAATCCCGAAAGTTTCAAGAGACTGGGCATTAGACCTCCGAGAGGAATCTTGCTTTATGGTCCGCCAGGAACAGGCAAAACTCTGCTGGCAAAAGCAGTCGCTAAAGAAAGCGAAGCTAATTTTATTCAGGTTAAAGGTCCTTCTTTGCTAAGTATGTGGGTTGGGAAATCTGAAGAAGGAGTTCGTAAAGTTTTTGAAAGAGCGAGACAGGTTGCTCCTTGCGTGATTTTTTTTGATGAAATTGATGCTTTGGCGGGCAAGAGAGGATATGATAATGGAACAAAAGTCACTGAAAGGGTTTTGAACCAGCTGCTTGCAGAAATTGATGGATTAGAGGGATTAAAAGATGTTACAATTATTGGCGCAACTAACAGACCTGATATGCTCGACCCTGCTTTGCTAAGGCCTGGAAGATTTGACAGAATTATTTTAGTTGATGTTCCTGATGAAGAAAGCAGAAAAGAGATATTAACTGTGCATTTGAAAAATACACCATTTGTTGATTTTTCATTAATGAGGGAAGAGATGAAAATAAAATCTGAAAAGGAAAAGGACGAGATAAGAAAAAAATATGAAAATCAAAATAAGTTAATAAAGAATGAAACAATCTCTAGTTTGGTTAAAGAAACTGAAGGTTTTGTTGGAGCAGATATAGAATTTCTTGTAATTGAAGCTGCGATGAATGCTCTTAGAAGACAGGCTAATTCTGAAATTGTTTTGAAAAAAGATTTTGAAGAAGCTTTGAGCAAGATAACTCCTTCTGTTTCGCATGAGACTGCAAAGATTTACAAGAAAATTGAGGATTATTATTTGAAGAGAGCTAAATCTGGCTTGGAAGTCGGACCTGTTTATGCGGGATAGAATTTTTGGTAATCTCTAAGAGAAGCCAACATTTCCGAGTTGTAACGCTCTGAATTCTTTGCACGGAAATCTATTTCTTGCTGAATATTTGTTTTTTCTGTTTCGCTAAGAGAAGAATGCAAAAAATGATACCAAAGAGAAGTAGAAGGCATTTCTTTTAATGGAAGAGCAATATAACCTCCTGTTTCAGTCTTTGTTATTCCTTGAGAAAGGACAGTTGTATCAGATTCATCAAGATTGTGCACAGCTAATCTGCTGATATCTTCTTCAGTAATTGGTCTTTCATATAACCAGTGTTCTATTGTATCGCTTATCTCTATAGGTCTGCCTATTCTCACGCTTCTATTTTTTTCGAAATCATTTCTTACTTTGGTAACTAATCTTCTGGAAACTGAAATTTGATGCTCACCGGAATATTTTCTTGCTATTTCTTCATCAGAAATAGATAGAGTTGACAGAGACTGCACATTATATTCTCGCGATAGATTGAGAATGTATGATGCAAGTCTTATTCTTGTTAATCCGCTATTTTCATTTATTATAAAATCAGAAATTGGCAATTCTGCGCTATGCAAAGAGATAATTAAATCTTTTACAAGGCGGGAAACAGTAGTTTCATGAACTTTTACAATTTCTGCAATAGAAGCCATGGTTAGAGGTTTGAGTTTGTAAACATCTCCACTTTCTATTGCTTCTCTTTGAGTTTCTAAAACATATCTGACTATTTCTTCTTGTTTTTTTACTTTCCAATTGAGAGAGTCGAGAAATTTTCTTGAGAAGTTTTGTTCAGAACTTCTTTTTTCTTCTTTAGGTACAAGGTATTCGCGAAGAACGTGATGAACGCCATCAAAATTTCTTAGACTATCTAATTGCAAACCCTCGCTGTTAAAGTTTATTCTGTATGCGGGGGTTAGATTTGTTTTTGCCCTATATTCTTTACATTTGTTTATGAATGCTTCAGTGTTAAACAAATTTCTTCCATTTCCCTTAGGTTTTGTCACTTTATGCAATTTTACATCTAGCAGAAGGTCTTCCAGCATATCTTCAAGAGCAGAGTCTGGAACTTCAATTAAAGAAAATGTAGCAAGTGGCAATTGCTGCTGTAATTCTAACCTTTGTGACATTTGTAATAGGTGCATAGAAATTTTAGAGAAAGGGTTCCTATTTAAATGTTACTATTATTAAGTACTAAGTTAATGAAATTTTTAGTTTGTAAATATAAAGTCGTTTTCCCCATAATATGAACAAGTCAAAGTCATTATCTCATCAAGTTTTAATTTTGTCCTCGACAAAATTTAATATTTCACATTATTTACAGCAGGTTAAGCTTTATTTTCATGAGCAAACTGAGAAAAAATTATTTCCATTTATCGATGATAACAAGTAATTTGCCCTTATA
>JBBSYR010000031.1:0-28102 GCA_038045165.1 Nanobdellota archaeon | reverse complement strand
TGAATAATCATTTGTTATAAGCCTTTTTTGTTTTTTAAATTGATTATACATTTCTGTTCCAGGAATAGGTGTAAGATACATTGCAAGGAAAGACTCAATTCTTGTTTCATCTAAAAACTTCAGGGTTTCTGCAAAAACTTTTTTGTCATCATGGTCAAAACCAAACATAAACCCTGCTTCTATACCTATTCCATATTTGTGAAGTATTTCAACTGCTTTTCTATATTCGTTTATTTTATTATGGTCTTTATGAACTTCTTCTAAGCTGGCTTTTGAAATAGAGTCAAATCCTAAAAATAAGCCAAAGCATCCGCTTTCTGCCGCCAATTTGATTAATTCTTCATCCTTTGTGATATCAACTGTTGACTGGCTAATCCAATAAATTTTTAATGGAATTATTGATTTGAATAACCTTTTTGCATACTCTTTATCGCATAGAATATTGTCATCAACAAAGAAAATAAATTTTCTTGGAAAGGATTTAACTTGCTGTATATCTCTAATAACATCCTGTATTGGCCTTGTTCTGTGTAAATGATGATAAAAAGGAGAGGTTGAACAAAATTTGCAGTTATGACTGCATCCTCTTGTAGCTTCGACAAAATTTGTTGAAACATAACCCATTCCTTTAAAAATATCCCACTTCGGAGTTGAAAGATTTAATGAACTTTTTTGATTGCTTACGTATTTCTTTTTTAGCTCTCCATTTTTAAAATCTCTAATTAATACTTGCCAAGAGCCATCAGCATCGCCAATTAATATAGTATCTGCATGCTTCAAAGATTCTTCAGGCATTAAACTTGGATGAAATCCTCCGAAAACAACCTTAACTCCCTTTTTTCTGAAATTATCTGCAATTTCGTAAGCTCTTTTCGATACAGAAGTATTTACGCTTATTGCTACCAAGTCAATATCAATATTATAATTAATTGGAGAAATCTGTTCATCACAAACACTAATCTCATCTTCTTTAGGAGTTAGAGCAGCTATATTTGCAAGGGCCAATGAGGGGAATCTAAGAAAAATTGTTCCCTTGGGTTTTTTTGGTTTTTCCGCTCTCAGATAGTCTTTTATTAAAGATATAAGCAGTATTTTCATATTTTAGTATAGAAAGCGAAGGTTAAAAATCTGCGGTTTTAAAACCGCCCTCTTTTTATGGATAACTACATTGGATATAGCCCGCGCGAAGGCAGTTATCCATTAGAGAAATGTATGCAAAAATGAGCCATAAACTACGCAGTTCTCTATAACTTTAATGCTCAGATTAAAGGGATAAAGATTTGCCTTGCAAATCTTTTTAATCCCTTCTTTCATAGTAAAAGTATGGCTGAAATTGATTTCAAGGCAATAGAAAAGAAATGGAGGGATTATTGGGAAAAAGAAAAAATTTACTCTTTTAATAAAAAATCAAAGAATGAAATTTATTCAATAGACACTCCTCCGCCGACAGTTTCAGGAGAAATGCACATCGGGCATGCTTGTTCCTATTCACAGCAGGATTTTATTGCGAGATACAAAAGAATGCAAGGATTTAATATTTTTTATCCTTTTGGCACAGATGACAACGGTCTGCCTACTGAACGATTAGTTGAAAAGAAAAAAGAAGTTAAAGCAAAAGAAATGCCTCGTCACGAATTCATTACTCTTTGCACTGACTTCCTAAAAGAAGAGCTGCCTAAATTCATTCAGGACTGGAAGAATATTGGAATTAGCTGCGACTGGAATCTTATTTATTCAACAATAAATGCGCATTCCCGAAAGGTTTCCCAGCAGTCATTTCTGGATTTGCACAAAAAAGGGAGGCTTTACAGAAAAGATGCGCCGGCAATGTGGTGCCCAGAATGCAGGACAGGTGTTGCTCAAATGGAAATAAAAGACAAAGAAATTGATTCAACATTTAATGACATTATTTTCAAGGTAGGAAAAGAAGAATTAGTAATTGCAACAACCCGCCCTGAATTACTGCCAGCCTGCGTTGCAGTGTTTTATCATCCCTCTGATAAAAGGTACAAGAAATATTTTGGGAAGACAGCTAAAGTCCCTCTTTTTGATTTTGAAGTTCCGATTATGGAAGATGAAAGGGCAGACCCTGAAAAAGGCACAGGCATTGTCATGTGCTGCACATTCGGTGACCAAACAGATATGGAATGGCAGAAAGCGCACAACTTGCCGATAAAAATCGCAATTAACGAAAAAGGAGAAATGACTGAATTAACAGGCAAATATTCAGGCTTGCCTATAAAAGAAGCAAGAAAAGCAATCATAAAAGATTTAAAAGATTCTGGATTATTGAAAAATCAAAAACCCATAAAACACATAGTAAATGTTCATGAGAGATGCGAAACTGAAATTGAATTTATTAAAAGCAAGCAATGGTTTGTTCGTTATTTGGATTTAAAAAAAGACATGTTAAAGTGGGGCCATGAATTAAATTGGTATCCTGATTATATGGCTCATAGGTATAACAATTGGGTAAACGGATTACAATGGGACTGGCTTATTTCAAATCAAAGATATTTTGGCGTCGCATTTCCGGTTTGGTATTGCAAAAAATGCAATGAGCCAATTTTAGCTGAAGAAAAACAGCTCCCCGTAGACCCTGAAAAAGATTTTCCATTGATGAAATTCTGCCCAAAATGCAAATCAAGCAAATTTATTCCTGAAAAAGACGTTTTAAACACTTGGTTTACCTCTTCAATGACTCCACAGATTGCAATTCAGCTTATTAACGACAAAAAAATTCAAGAAAAGCTATTTCCCATGAGCCTAAGACCGCAATCCCATGACATAATTACTTTCTGGCTTTTTAATACAATGGTAAAATCCCATCTGCATTTTAACAAAAATCCCTGGAAAGATGCCGCAATTTCAGGATTTGTTACATTGCAGGGTGAAAAGATGTCAAAATCAAAAGGAAATATTATTCGTCCGCAAGAGATAATGGATAAATATGGCGCAGATGCAATAAGATACTGGGCAGCTTCATCAAGATTAGGAGAAGATTTTGATTATCAGGAAAAAGATGTTATAATGGGTAAAAAGTTTGTTACAAAAATTCTTAATGTGGCAAACTTTATTTTCCAAAATTTCAATTATCCAGAAAAAGTCTCTAAACTCCAAGAAACAGACAGGTTATTTATGATTCAGTTAAATAAAACTATTCAAAAAGCAACAGAAGCATTTGAAGGATATCAATATTCAAAAGCAAAAAGTGAAGCAGAGAGTTTTTTCTGGCATATGTTTGCAGATAATTACTTGGAAATCGTAAAACAAAGAGTTTATCAGGGAACAGATGAAGAAAAATCCTCCGCATATTATACTCTTTATCAGGCATTTCTTTCAATTCTCAAAATGATGGCTCCCATAACTCCTTATATTACTGAAGAATTATATGAAAAATACTTCAAACAATATGAAAAGAAAAAGTCAATTCATCTTGAATCCTGGCCATCTGCAATAAAAGTAAAAGAAAAAGAAGATGATAATATCTGGAATAAGCTAATAGAAATAATTACTCAAGTTCGTCAGAAGAAATCAGAAGCTAAAAAGTCAATGAAAGCTGAAATAATCCTATCTTTACCAAAAGAAGACTTCTCCTCACTTAAAGAAGTCATATTTGATTTGAAGGCAGTTTGCTGCGCCAAGGAAATCAAAGAAGGAGAATTTAACGTGGGATTTTTGTCTTAAATGTATAATCAAATAAATATTAATAATTGGTACATTTCCGCAATAAACTCCCTTCTTGCGCATATTAAATAAGAACTTAAATAAAATAATGCCACTTTGGCATAATATAAATAAAGCTCTTCGCGGAATATTTCGCTTTATGCAGTTAGTTTATGCAGTTAGATAAGTCTCTGCTTCGCCAGCCGAAGTATACTCAAATATAATTCACTTTAATGAATTTATCAATATCTACTAAAAAAGTATTAATTAAATCAATACAAGAATAAAAGAAGTATCTTTCTCGACCTTTAACGAGTGAATTGCATTTTCTTTCATAGGTATAAAGATATTAGATTTCATTTCAATATCTCTCGCTCCCAAATAGAAATTCCCCTTGCCCTCAAGAACATATACAAAACCTTTCTTTGTTGATGTATGTGATGAAATCTTTGTTCCAGCAGCCATACAAAATAAAGTAACATCCAATCCATCTTCTTTAAATATACTCTTACTCAATATACCTTCTCTCGGATATTCAATAATATCTTTTATTGAATTCATTTTCTTTTACCAAGAGAACCTACAAAATCAAGATAAGGTTTTATTTCTTTCTTCTTCTTACTCTCGATTTCTCTAAATTTTTTAAGCATATCTTTTTTAACAGAATCTTTTAAGGCCTCATCAGCCATAGGATACAAGATATTATCTTCTTTGAATATATGCTCTCTTATTAACTGAATATATCCGTCTGCTCCTTTAATTAACTTATCTTTATTCATTTCATTTAAGCCAGATTCAATCATTCTAACTTCTCTTCTTCCTTCATCATGCTCAACTAACATCTGCTCTACCGGATTGCAGTGCGCACATCCTTCCTCAGCACTCTTATTAAATTCTTTAAATAAAATATCCTCTTCTTTTGCGTGATGAAATCTATCTGCATAATTTCTAATAAATTTAATAACATTCTTGAAAAAATTGACATCAATTTCTTTATCTTTTAATATACTTATCTCCGACTCTAATGCATCAACCACTTTTAGGATATTTTTATGCTCTTTGGATAATATTTTTGAAGTTTCAGAAGTCATTTTCATTTATTCCTCTTCATGTGTTTTTCACAAGTTTTGCAATATAACCTAACATGCTTTTCAACTAAATTTAAAAGAGGCAGAATTGTATTTTTATTTAAAGAGTAAACTCTCCTTTTGCCTTCTTTCTTAACATTCACAAAACCGCAGTCTAAAAGAGAGATTAGAGCATGTGAAACTTTGCTCCTTTCTTGATTTAACTCTGTAGACAATTCATTTACATTTAACTGATTTTCTTTAAGTTTAAAGATTATATCTATCTTTAATCTGGTTCCCAATGTTTCAAAAAATAAATGGCATTTATTCTTCATATGTGAATTATATTTCACATGTATTTATAAATCTTACTATTTTTCAAATATAATTCACTTTAATGAACTTATCAACTTCTGCCCAGAAAGCACTAAGCAGGCTTGCACTTAATCCATGCCCTAAATAATGCTCAATATAAGTTGCCTTGCTTAATACACTAAGCATTTCTTTTGTGTGCTTAAAAGCAACAATCTTGTCATTCGGGTCGTGAAAAACTAAAACTGGAAAATCTTTTAGTTTGGCGTGATAATACTCAGGATTCAACTCCTTAAACTTGTTTAATCTTTTAGCAAGGTCATCAAATTCAAACCTATAACAATTCTTGTAAGCGCGTTTTACATATTCAGTCATATGCTGTAAATTCTGCTCATCGCCTTTTTCATTATGCCTTGCAAAATCCCAAACAGGAGCTGCAAGAATTAAATGGCTAAATCCTTGATGTTTCGCAGCTAAACCACAAGCAATCGCCCCTCCAAAACTTCCAGTAATCAATATTTTCTTATTTATTTTAAACACTTTTTTTTCCATATCCCACAAGCTTTTAGCAAAACCCTTGTCTAAGTTTTTTGTAAACATTATCAAATCATCAACAGGATTTTTAGACAAAAATTCGCCTGAACTCTGGTATGTTCCTCTATAGCGAGGCACAAAAACATGATACCCTCTATCAAAAAACAATTCAACTAATTCATTAAAATCGTTTCTTCCAGGAAAATCAGGCAGAATTATTGCAGCATCTGCTGTTCTGTCCTGCAAAACAAACTCAAAAAATATCCCCCCATAGTATGCTCTTAATAATGGCTTTTTCATATATCTAATAAGAAACTCGAATATAAAAAACCTTTCAAACCCCTAATCCTTATCAACTGGAAAAGGCGTCGAAATTTCTCGATGGGCATAAATCTTTTCAAAAATCGCTTCTGTAAGGCAAGGGTAGGGCAAAAAGTCTGCTCCCGCCCCTCTTAGATAATCTCTTGTCACAACATCAGTTTCAGGAACTAAAGCAATAAAAGGCACTCCTCTAACACGAGCAAATCTTGCTACATTCGCTGCAGGAGCTGCAGGATTCTGAAGATCTTCTAATCTACAGCCATCGTGAGTCGGGATAAGATAGTTTTCCAAAATTGCTGCATCATAATTTCCTCGTCCTATCTCTCTAAGCGCGCCGCGCATATTGGGTTCAAAATGAACAACCGTATCTTCCCCAAATTCTCTAACAGCACATTCTCCAAAACACTTAGCAAAATCTCGCCCCTCTGAAGGGCCAATACAAAGTATTTTCAACATCTAAAGCGCATGAAACTCCTTATTAAAAACATTATTGTAGTAGGAGATATACTTCATTAATCACACTATGTTAAAGGAAGGCTGGTCTTTAATTGGTTTCCTTAAGATTTATTAACCCTTTCTATTTTCTCTACTAATGGACTGGGATACCAAAAAAAAACTAGAACTTGAAGAATTAATTGCTCTGCTGGATAAAATCAGGGGCAGGCACACTGAACTTGTAACAGTTATGATTCCTGCGGGTTTTAACAAAGATGCTGTGGTCAGGCAATTAGAAGCAGAAGCAGGCACTGCAGAGAACATAAAGTCTAAGGCAACAAGAACAGCTGTAGTAACCTCTCTTGATAGAATTGTCAGAGAATTAAAAAATTACAAGCAAACTCCTCCAAACGGATTAGCTATTTTCTGCGGCAATATCTCTGAAAAAGAAGGCAATCAGGATATTCAGCTTTGGGTTTATGAGCCGCCAAGACCTCTGAATGTTCGGCTTTACAGATGCGACCAGACTTTCATTCTTGACCCGCTAAAAGAAATGTTAGAGATTGATGAAGTTTATGGCCTGCTTGTTATAGACAGGCAGCAAGCAACCATCGGAGTTTTAGAAGGCAAAAAAATAAATGCAATCAGAAAATTAACTTCTGGTGTTCCAGGAAAAGTCAGAGCTGGGGGTCAATCATCACAGAGATTTGCAAGAGTCACTGAAGGATTAGCAAAAGAATTTTTCAGAAGAGTGGCAGAAGCTATGAAAGAAATATTCTTTGATATGCCAAAATTGAAAGGAATTCTTATCGGCGGCCCAATTCCGACAAAAGAAGATTTTTTGGATGAAGGAAATTTAGTAACAAAATTGAAAGAAAAAGTAATTGCAGTTAAAGACATTGGCTATGTTGATGAACATGGCTTAAAAATGCTGGTAGAAGCCTCGCAAGAAGACCTTTCAAAACAAGAATTCATTCTGGAAAAAGTTATTCTGACAAAATTCTTTGAAACCCTCGGAAAACACAAAGAAAAAGCAGCATATGGATTCGAAAAAACTCATCTCGCTCTTGAAAGAGGAGCTGTCGAAAAGCTTCTTATTTCAAAGGACTTAAACAAAGAGCAAATAAAAGAATTTGAAATGCTTGCAGAAAATATCAGCGCTGAAGTTTATATCATCTCAACAGAAACAGACGAAGGCGTTCAATTTTTTAATATAACTAAAGGCGTTGGCGCAATTCTCAGGTTTGCGTTGGAATAAAAATATAATTTCTCTATTTTTTATGTTCTTGGGCATTCAAAACAAACATACCTTTCTAAAACAAGAATGATTTTAAACCTCATTTTGATAATATTCCTATGGCTGAAAAAAAGAATTCAATTCTTGTAAATCCTGAAGGCAAAAGCTGGGATTTTGCAAAAAAAGTGTTCGATTATGTTTCCCAAAAATCACAGGAGTTTGAATTAAATACTTTAGAAGTAAAAAAATTCGCCGACGGTGAAATAAAGCCGAAAATACTGAATAATATAAGGGGAAGAACATGCTTTTTTATCCATGATTCAAACGAAGAGCCTGCAAGATGGTTTCTTGAATTAACTTTGGTCAACCAAGCATTAAAAAAATCTTCTGCAGGAGAGATAATAAATGTCCTCCCTTACTTAAGATTTGCGAGGCAGGATAGAAAGGATGAGCCAAGAGTTCCAATAAATGCAAAAGTAATTGCAGATACAATAGACTTATATGCGGACGCAGTTCTCACAATAGATATTCATAATCCAGCAATAGAGGGTTTTTTTGATATAAGGTTTGATAATCTGTACTCATTTGCTATAACAATAAATTATTTACAAGAAAAACATCCTGAAATTCTGCAGAATCTTGTAATAATGAGCCCGGATGTGGGAGGAGCGCCAAGAGCACAAGCTTTTGCAAAAAAACTGGGAATCAAAGAAGTAGTGTTTGGCTACAAAACAAGAAAAACCGCCGGAGATGTTGAGAATCTTAGAATCGCCGGAGATGTTGAAGGCAAAAATGTTCTTCTTATTGATGATATAATTGATTCAGGAGGCACAGCGATAAAAGCAGCACAGGAAGCAAAAAAGAACGGCGCGTTAAGCGTTTATGGATATTGCACGCATGGCTTATTTACAAAAGGCGTTGATTATGTAATGCCTTATTTCGATAAATTCTTTGTGGGTAATACTTTACAACAAGAACCGCACGAAAAACTCGAAGTAATTGATTTCTCCCAACTTTTTGGAGAAGCAATATTCAGAATCAGCGAAAACATGAGCTTGAGCGAACTGTTCAAATAAGCCTAAAATCTCCCAATAAACTTATTCGAAAACATGCCCGTATCATTGCAATGATAAACCTTATGCATAAATTGATTAAAATTGCCTTTCAGCTCAAGCCCCATTTTTTCTATAAGCACCTTATTGTTCTCAGAAATTCTCAACTGCGGCGGCTTAAACATCTCAGGCTTAAAACCGAAGCATGATTCAAAAGCATCTATCCCTCTTTGCAGATATTCATTGCTTCTATCAGTTTCAAATTCATTAAATCTATGCTCAACTCCATGCAAACCTAAAGTCTTGTTAAGTCCTTTTATATAAGAACACCAAGAGGAATTATCTGCTATAGAATTTTCAAATAAAGGCACAACCCAAAGAACATCGGATTCATCAAAAAGCTCCTCTAAGCAGGGAATTTCGGGAGTTACATCATCAATTTCACGATGGCTGAAAAATCTAAATAAAAAAACAGCGATTAAAATAAACAAAAAAGCAATTATAGCCAGCATAACTGCTCTTTTTATAGTTTTCAACAAATTCATAATCCTATTAAATAAAAGTATATTCATAAATATTGCGCATCATCTGTATTGTTGCGTTGTCAGGACTTTTTGAGGTTTAAAGTTGGATGTTAAATTTGAGTGAGGTTAAACTCTGCAAAAATGAGCGGTTAAGTGCTCCCCTGACCTGAAATTTTGAACTTTCTAGTAAACTACTCCCCACTAAAGTGGGGAGCATTTTAGGTTACGAGTTTTAGAACTGATTAAGCGTCGATTGTTTGGCGTACTGATAAAATTCATAATCTACAACTTCCCAGTGCTTTGCTTGGCTGTGTTCGATATAGAATCTAACTGCTTCGCTTGATGCTTGCCCGATACTTCTATAAAAATAGCCAGAAGTCCAGAATTTTTCTCCCCATAGCATATGCTCAAACAATTTCTTATGATTTTTTCGCATTATGTAAGAAATAAATCCTTTGAACTTCTGAGCCAATTCAGACGCAGTATAATTCTTGCAGTTTGCAACAAAAACATGCAGATGGTCTGGACCAAATTCTGCTGTAACTATCACAACACCAAGTTTCTCAGCTTCTGCAAAGAGATAAGCTTTAGTCAATTCTCGAACTTTATCAATAGCAAAAATTGCCTGCCGATAAGCCGGCGTAAATTGATAATGAAAATTGCTCTCGCCAACACAATGACCTTCTTTTTTTATCTCAAGTTTTAGTTTCATTTTTTACCTCCCGATAAGTTTAATTAGAACAAGACAGTTACAACTATGAATTTTATACAGTGAGCAACGTCCTGCTCACTTTTCATAATCATTTTGAATAGAAAAAGATAGCGCTCACAGGGCAATTCACTCCTCGCTAAAGCAAAGAAGCATTCTTGCTCTGTTCGCTTAGAAGATTAGTAAAAAAAGAATTAAACGATGATATTGTTAAAGCAGGATTGGTTGTTAATCCTCTTGCTATTGTTTTAGCAATAATACAGCTTGTTATCTACTTAATCAAATAATAAATAAAAGGGGTGTAAAAATGGCAAAAAAGAAAAAGGCTAAGAAAAAGAAAAGATAAAGTTTTCATTTTTGAATAGTAACTCATATTTATATACGCTTTAATATTAATTTTAATATCGGTTGTCCTGAAAAGGATGTGACCACGAAAGCCTCTGTTTGGCATTCAGCTATTAATAAGGAGAAAGGACTATAACTCTCCCTACGAAACCTGTGCCTTTTAAGCTTCGCCCCGTGGCACGAAAGAGATAACCTTTAAAATGCGTTGATAGGTTAAGATTGATTTCAACATGTGTTTAAGGCACTTCCTTCACCGAGTCCTAATCATAAAAAAAGAAAAGATGGCAAAGAAGAAATCAAAGAACAAGAGCAAGGGCGGAAGAGGTCCTAGCAAAAATGACAAAAATTCTAAAGTAAAGAAACTTATACGCCTTGCGAAGTCTGGAAAAAATAAAAAGAAAAGATAATTTCTTATCTTAGGCTTAAGTTTATTTTTTATATTATTCCGTAAATCTCTTAAACCCCTAAAACATTAATGTTTTATGGAAAAAAGAGGATTAACAGATAGAGAAGCTAAAAAAAAGCTTGAGCAATATGGTTCTAATGAGATTAAAGAGAGTTTAGTAATATCTCCAATAAAAATACTTCTTAGGCAGATAAAGAAAAATTATATTATTTATTTGCTCTTTATTGCGGTAATTTTATCTTTCATTGTTGGAAAATCAATAACTGCTTATGCAATCTTAGTAGTTATTTTTGTTCTTATTTTTACAGGTTTTATTCAAGAATATCGAGCAGAAAAAGCGATTAAGTCATTAAGAGGTATGTTAATGCCTATTTCAATTGTAATAAGAGATGGCAAAGAAAAAGAAATTCTTTCAAAAGATATAGTTCCGGGAGATATTATTTTATTAAGAAACGGAGAGAAAATCCCTGCTGATTGCATTGTTATTGAAGAAAAGGAGCTTTTAGTTAATGAGTCTATACTTACAGGAGAATCAAGAGAAGTAGAAAAGATAGTTGCAAAAAGTGAAAAAGAATATTTTGAGAAAAATACTCTTTTCATGGGCTCATTTATTGTTAATGGAAAATGTCTTGCAAAAGTTATCCATACAGGAATGAACACAAAATTTGGAAACATAGCAAGTATGATTTCAACTGCTGAAAAAGAACTTCCACTTCAAAATAAAGTTAATAAAATATCCAAATATATGGCTGTTGTAGCAATTGTTTTTTCTATCTTAACTGGATTATTTATGATTATAGTAAATCCGCCCTCAGAAAATCTCCTTATTGATGCTATGATATTAATGATAGCTTTAATGGTTTCTGCTTTTCCTGAAGGATTTCCTGTGGTTTTGATTACTTCTCTTGCTAATGGAGTATATAAGATGGCTCAGAAAAATGCAATTATAAACCGAATGTCAATAATTGAAACTCTTGGGGAAACCACCGTTATATGTTCAGATAAAACAGGAACAATAACTAAAGGAGAAATGACAGTAAGCAAAATTTATGCAGACGATCATATCATTAATGTAACAGGAGCAGGTTATGAAGGGAAGGGCGACTTTGTCTTATATAATAAAAATATCAATCCTGCAAAAGATGATATTTTGTCTCTTTTAATAAAAAGTTTAGTTATTTGCAACGATGCAAGAATAGAAAGAACTGGGGAAGATAATTTTTATAACATTAACGGAACTCCAACCGAAGCGTCTCTTTTAATTATGGCTGCAAAAGCAGGAATACATACAGAAGATTTAGACTTCAAAAAAGTAGAAGAAATGCCTTTTGATTCTAAAAGAAAAATGATGTCTGTTCTATGCAAATTAGAAAAAGAAAAATATGTATTCTCAAAAGGAGCTCCTGAAGTATTGTTAAAAAATTGCAAAAAAATACAGAAAGGTTGGGGATTGTCTAATTTAACAGAAAGAGAGAGAAAAAGAATATTAGAGACTAATTATGAAATGACGTCTGATTGTTTGAGAACTCTTGCCATTGCATATAAAAAAGTAACTTCTTTTAGCAAAGACTATTTTGAAGAAGAACTTGTTTTCTTAGGATTAGTTGGAATGGAAGACCCTCCAAGAGAAGAAGTCAGAGAGTCTATACTCTTGTGTATGAAAGCAGGGATAAAAGTAAAAATGATTACAGGCGATAATAAAGAAACTGCCCTATCCATCTCAAAAAGAATCGGGTTGCATGGCAGAGTAATAGAAGGACAAGATTTAGATAAGATGACTGAAATTGAACTTTCTAAAATAGTTAGTGAAATAGTTGTTTTTGCGAGAGTAAAACCTGAACATAAATTAATGATTGTTAGGGCATTAAAGTTAAATGGTGAAATTGTTACAATGACTGGCGATGGAGTTAATGATGCTCCTGCTCTAAAAGAAGCACATATTGGCGTTGCGATGGGCAAGAATGGCACAGATGTTTCAAGAGAGGTCGCAGATTTAACATTGAAAGATGATAATTTCGCAACAATTGTTATAGCTATCAAAGAAGGAAGAACAATATTCAAGAATATAAGAAAATTTATTAGTTATCAATTATCATGTAATTACGCTGAACTTATGATTTTATTTTTTGGAGTCTTGTTAGCTCCGTTTCTTGGTTGGCAAATTCCCTTGCTCTTAGCTTTACAAATATTGTTTATGAACCTCGTTACAGATGATTTGCCAGCTATAACTCTCGCATTAACTCCTTCTTCATTAGATATAATGGAAGAAAAGCCAAGAAAGAAAAAAGAAATATTGAACAAGTCCCTTTTAATCTGGTTTGGAATAGCAGGTATATCTATGGCAGTTATGACTTTATCTGTTTTCTTTGTAAGTTTTAATATTCTTCATCAAACTACAGAGTTTGCAAGAACAACAGCTTTACTTTCATTGATTTGTTTAGAAATAGCTAATGCATATAATTTTATGTCCTTTAGGCACAAGGTTTCATTTGAGTCATTAAGAGTGAATAAGTATCTTTTCTATGCTTCTATAGCCTCAATTATAGCAACAATAGCAGTAATTTATACTCCATTGAATAAAGTGCTTGGAACAGTCCCTATTGGCGTTACAGGTTGGATAATTGGAATTATCTCTGCAATAGTTATCATTTTGATATTTAATTTATTAAAAGGGTTGAATGAGAAGAAAAATTTCCTTAAATTAGAGCATTTTTAATAATCAAGTAGTTAAGCACTCCCAGACCCCAGAGTCGATGACCTTAACCTCAAGTCAATGTTTATTTGTCAGATTAGGAATTAGCACCCGTTAACTTTACAGCTCACGCATCATCAGAAACTTATACCTCCCAACACAATAAAACCTATAAACTGCCATATCTTTCAGTAAGCATGGAAAAGAAAAAGAAACAGGATGAACTAATTCTGGAGGCAAAAAATTTCTTTGATGCAAATAAAAAAGAGCTTGGTAACTCTTTTAGAAAAGGGGAGGGAGTTATCTGCCTATCTTTTCAGCAAATAGCTGAGTTTTCCCCTCTTTTGTCAGAAAGCATTCTAGAAACACCTGAACAGGTAATCGCCTTAATGGAAAACGCCCTCGAAGAATCAGGTCTTGTAAAAAGACCAAGAATAAGATTCATAGAAATACCAAAAACTTGCAATCTGAAAGTAAGAGAAATACGCGCAAAAAATCTCGACCAGTTAATTTGGATTGAAGGAATTGTCAGGCAAGCATCTGACGTCAGACCGCAGGTTGTAAATGCAAAGTTTGAATGCCCGAATTGCGGGGCGATTCTTTCAGTTTTGCAGATAGATAAAAAATTTAGAGAGCCTTCAAGATGCACATGCGGCTGGAAAAGTGCATTCAAATTGCTTTCCAAAGAAATGGTAGATACACAGCGTCTGGTAATAGAAGAATCTCCAGATTCCCTCGAAGGCGGAGAACAGCCCAGAAGAATCAACGTATTTCTCAAGGAAGACCTTGTAGACCCTAAAATGGAAGAAAGGACAACTCCTGGAAGCAAAGTAAAAGTATTCGGAGTGCTAAAAGAAGTTCCAGTTCCCTTGCAAACAGGCTCAATTTCAACTCGCTTTGATATAGCAATAGAAGCAAATAATACGATTCCATTAGAAGAAACATTTGAAGACCTTAACATTTCAGAAGAAGAGACAGAACAAATACTCGAACTTGCTGCAAGTCCTAACTTGTTTAGAAAACTTTCACAAAGCATAGCTCCAAGCATTTATGGTTTTGAAACTATAAAAGAAGCTGTTCTTCTGCAGATGTTCGGCGGAGTAAAAAAGGTAAAAACAGATAAAGGTTCAGCAAGAGGAGATATACATATTCTGCTTGTCGGTGACCCAGGGGTAGCAAAATCAGTTATGTTAAAATTTACATCCACTATTGCTCCAAAAGGCCGCTATGTCTCTGGAAAAGCAGCTAGTGCTGCAGGATTAACCGCTGCAGTAGTAAAAGACGAGTTTCTTAAGGGCTGGTCTCTCGAAGCAGGAGCAATGGTTCTCTCGAATAAAGGAACAGTCTGCATAGATGAAATAGAAAAAATGGATGAGCAGGACAGAAGCGCAATGCACGAGGCCATGGAACAGCAAACGGTCACAATTTCAAAAGCAACTATTCAAGCAACTCTAAGAGCAGAAACAACAGTTCTTGCAGCAGGAAACCCAAAAATGGGGAGATTTGACCCCTACACACCAATAACTCAACAGATAGATATTTCCCCTGCTTTGCTCAGCAGATTTGATGTGATATTTGTAATAAAAGATATTCCAAACAAAGTGCAAGATAGTGCAATTGCTACGCATATGCTTGAAGAGCATAAGCAAGAAGTTGTAAGAGATATAATAGACCCCAAGTTTCTAAGAAAATATATCTCTTATACAAAGCGAAAATTCAAGCCAAAATTAACTGATGAAGCGATAGATGAAATAAGAGAGTTCTATGTGCACTTAAGAAATCAGTCTGTCAATGCAGACGCCGCAGTTAAACCAATACCCATAACAGCAAGGCAATTAGAAGGAATAATCAGGCTGTCTGAAGCTCATGCAAAAATGAGGCTAAGCAATGAAGTGAAAAAGGAAGATGCAATAAAAGCCATTGAACTGCTGAAGACTTCTTTAATGCAGGTCGGATATGATGAAGAAACAAAAACGTTTGATATTGATAAAATGACAACTGGTATTACTTCCTCGAAAAGAGGGAAAATTCTTGGAGTCAAAGAGCAGATTATCCAGCTTGAATCAAGAATAGGAAAGCTAATTCCGCTTGAAGAGCTTGAAAAAGCCCTTGAAGGAAAAATTTCAGCAGTTGAATTAGAAGAAGCTTTGAATCAGCTTTCAAAAGCAGGAGATATTTTTAGACCTAAAAAAGGGTTTATTCAAAGGATGTAAAACACTAACTAAAAACTTAAAAGGATGCAAAAATAAGGAATAAAAATGGTTGAACAACAATTTAAAAGAAATGTGGCCTACAAACTAAAAGTCGGGCAAATCCTCGCAGGAAAGCCTATTCTAGAGGGGGAAAAGCTAAAATTTCTCGAAGTAAACAATAAGCAAATAGTCCGGACAAATTTAGTAGCAAATGTTATTGATAAATACATTCAGGAAGGTGAAAAAAAATTTGGCTCGCTGACATTAGATGACGCTACAGGGCAAATAAAATTAAAAACTTTTGGAGACGATGTTGATAAATTCATTGATTTAAATCAAGGCGATACAATTCAAGTTATAGGGATGCTTCGCACCTGGAACAATGAAGTTTACATAACTCCTGAAATAATAAAAAAGAAAGACCCCTCTTACCTCTTAGTAAGAAAATTAGAAATTGAAACTGAACAGCCGAAAACAAAAACAAATACAGACTTGATGCTCTTAAAGGATAAAATTCTGGAGATGATAAAAAATGCAGAAAAAGAAGGGGGCATCGACATTGAAAAAATAATTCTTGAAATAAAAGAGCCTGCGAATATAATCAATCAGGAGATTAAGCGTCTTCTTGAGGACGGAGTTGCCTATGAGCCCCGCCCGGGCAAGCTAAGATGGCTGGGGTAAATCTTCCAAGCCCTTCGGTAATTAAATATTGAATGCTTAAAACCGATTACTTCTTTCTATTCAACCTCAAAGCAATCCAAATCAGCAGAACTAAAGCAAGTAACAGCAGCAAAAATCTCCAAACGTCGCTTAAATTCATCCAATTTCTAACAGAGCCATAAAATATAGCTCCAACACCAGAAGCCATCAATGCGCTTCCAACAGGTTCAACAGAAAGAATTCCATACCCAATTAATAAAGTTAAAATTCCTGCAATTAAAGCTATTACAAAGACCACTTTAGAATAGCTCTTCCGAGATTCATCAAATTGCTTGCTGCAAAAATCACAACTAAGGCTCTGAACACATCCAGATGAATCATAACTATAATTTACTGGCTGTCCCCTGTTAGAATAGCACGCTAATTCTATTTCGTTTATTTTATTTAAATTTGTGCAATTTTTTCCATCCATTGCTTGATATGGATTTTTGTAAATGCTTGCAGAGCAATAGTTATCATATTGCAGCGAAGGATAAAACGCTTCGATTCCGTAATTTAACATTAGCATATAAACAATAAAAATGCCCACTCCCAGCACCAGATTTTTAACATTCATAATTAATTAAAATAATTCAGGTTTATATAGTTAACCTTTAAAACCCTTAAATCTATCAATTTCTATGGAGTCCTATGAAATACTATTGCAAAAAGCATATTCGAAGGTAAAAGTTGTAAGTGAAAGTTCAGCAAGATTTGAAGTTCCAAAAGTTGCAGGGCAAATTGCGGGAAAGAGCACAATTATTACAAATCTCTCAGCCATTGCTAATTATATCCGCCGCCCAATTGAACATCTGGCAAAATTTCTGCAAAAAGAGCTTGCAACTCCAGGCAGATTAGACAATGACCGCTTAACCCTCAACAGAAAAATAAACTCCGCAAAAGTAAACGAAAAAATAGCAAGATATCTCAAGGAGTTTGTTTTTTGTAATGAATGTAAAAAACCAGACACGGAAATTATAGTGGAAAAAGGAATAAAATTCAAACATTGTCTTGCTTGTGGCGCAAAGTCGCCCATGAGAAGCATAATTTAGAATGTTCACAAAAATACATCAGTCTTATAAGGAAGTTATAGCCATCTGCGATGAAGATATAATTGGAAAGAGCTTTGAAGAGGGGAAGAAGCAAATTTTCTTAAGGGAAAGCTTTTACAAAGGTAAACAAATGAATAAAGAAGAAGTTCTAAAACTAATCCATCGATATGCTTGCGAAGACGCCACATTTAACATCGTTGGTAAAGAATCAATAAAAACTGCCATTGAAGCAGGTCTTATAACTGAAGAATCAACTATAAAAATTCAGGAGATTCCAATAGTTTTAGTATTTTAAAAATGGAAACTTTATTTTTCAAAAAAACTCAGGAAATCAAAAGGGAAAAAGCCTCTCTTGAAAAAAGATTAAATGTAACTATTGCAATAAAAGGCAATTTAGTATCAATTGAGGGTTCGTCCATCGATGAATATGAAGCTTTGAGAATTTTCGAAGCAATGCAAACCGGATTTTCAGCAAAAAAAGCTCTTTGGCTGTTAGATGAAGGAATTATCTTTAGAAAAATAAACATAAAAAAATTCACAAGAAGAAAAGATACAAAAGAAGTTCGTTCAAGAATAATTGGAAAAGATGGAAAAACAAAAAGAACAATCGAAGAAATATCTAACTGCTACATAAATATTGAAGACAGCAATCTTCTTGGAATAATTTGCCCAGCAGAATCCATAGAAGAAGTAACAACTGCGCTGACAAATTTAATAAAAGGCTCTAAGCAGGCAAATGTCTACCATTTCTTAGAAAAAATAAACGCTGTAAAAAAATCCCAGATTTCTGACTTAGGTCTAAAAATAAAGATTGAATAGCTTTAATGCTATAAATTCACTATAGCTGAAAAAACTAAAAAAATGAACAAACCACTGAGAGAAGCATTCATAAGACTTTTTGTCCTGCTGATTATCAGTTTAATAGCACACCTTATTGCAGTCATATTTTTAATTGTAATTTTAATAAACATTATCGTAACCATTTTTAATAAGAAGCCCATCAAAGAATTGATAAATTTTTCTCGCGCAGGGTTTAATGAAATAGTAAAACTTAGCAAATATCTTTTATTTATTTCAAACGAAAGACCTTTCCCCTTTAATGAATTAAAAGCTAACAGCAATCTTTAAATAACGAATGTATTTCACAAGTTTAAGACTCTGTAGCTCAGCTGGTAGAGCACGCGACTGTTAATCGTGGGGTCCGAGGTTCGAGTCCTCGCAGAGTCGTTGGCTTCTAAAACTAATTTGTCTAAGCTTACTAATCTTTATTAATTCTTTTAAAGAAATATCACCGTTCAATAAATCTAATCTTTCTTGGGTTGTAGAAAATGGAATAAATATCCCAAATTTATTAAAAACATCAAACTTAGATAGATGTTTTAAATTATGCAAGTGCCATTCTTTTGCAATAATTAAAGCGTATTTTTTAGGAATATAAAATCGAGTATAATTAGTATACTTTCTAAACACATGCAAAATATTATTTTGATTTAGAATTTTATGAATTTGTTCTGCGAGAATCAAACTATGTAGTTTTCCGCTAATAGATAAAGAAGAAGTGATATTAAAATCAGTGTCAAAGATTCCAATAAGACATTTTTTCGAAAATTCGTTATTTCTAAGTATTTGCTTTGGAATTCTTGCCATTTTCTTATTTCCGACCGGCAATCCTAAGATTCTATTTTTAAATTGAACAATTGCCCTAGACCTAAGTTTAGATTCAATACTATTTTTTATAAGTCTTTTTGAAAAGCTGAGATTTAAATTATACAGCTTCTTCACTAAAGGGGCAATAAAACTTTCATGATATAAAGATTCATTCTTTAAATCTCCGCTGATACTATATTGATAAGTCTTCCATTTATTTTTATCTGAATAAACAGATAAACTGCCGTCACCAAGATGAATTCCAGTTTCTTCAGCCAACTCAATAGACATCTTTTCAGGAATTTTAACATCTCTCTTTATATCGGACCAAGAAAAATTGACAAATTTGATCTTTTTAGGGGATTTCATAAATATCTCTCTCATTTTAGCGGTTGAACCAAAAATCACCCTAACTTCTGAATCGCTAGAATAGCCGGCTATCCAAGCAGTTAAATAACTATGAATCTCACCAAATAGCTTAAATTGCAACTTTACAGATTCAATAAATTTTTTTCTTTTATTTTTTATTTTTCGTATTCTAAAAATCTCTCCTTTGCTAATATTGAATTTAGTATTTGGGATTTCCAATTTTTTATCGATGGGCAGTTCTCTCCATATTTTAGGTATTTTAAGCATAAATATTCAAAGTATACAAATTTAAATATTTTTCTATTTACTCCCGAGGACGTTTTATTTAACCAAAAAATAAATTCCTATGATTAATATCAAAAAAATAATTCCAATAATCCACCGTATTCTTCTCCTGCGTTTTTCCTCTTCTTTTCTTTCATAATAAGCAGCATAAGCCTCATCTATATCTTTTTTTCTTTTAGGGTCGAGCGCTGGCTGCTGCTCCCCAAAACGCCTAAAACTCATGATCCCTCCTGTTTGCACTTCTTCAGCCATTTTAATAAAGAAACATCAAGAATTATAAATCTTATGAATAAAAAAAATAAAAATAAGTTGCCAACCTTCGCGAAACTAGCAGCTTTTCTTTTTTGCTCTTTTCGCTTTCTTTTTAGCCATCTCTTTTTTACCTCTATTATAAAAAATAAAAGGCAAACAGATATTTAAATTTATGCCAATTTATAAAAAAAGATAGAAAAGCAATAATGCGAACTTTTAATTTGCCGTCGATAAAATTAGCAATGGTTTTTTATACTCTGATTTATTAAAATAAATATGAAAACAAAAAATAATCCGCAGAAAAAAGTTCTCCTCGCAATGTCTGGCGGTGTAGACTCTAGTGTCGCCGCCTTATTATTAAAAAAACAAGGATATAGAGTAATTGGAGCATTCATAAAAAGCTTCACAGAAAAAAGTAGAGGTGGGTGTGCATGGCGGGATGAAAAACGCGCAGCTCAGCAAATAGCTGCAAAGCTGAAAATTCCATTGATAACTTTAGATTTCGAAAAAGAATATAAAAAACAAATTATAGAGCCGATGTTTAAATCTTATGCAAAAGGTAAAACGCCGAATCCTGACATTCTCTGCAACAAAATTATAAAATTTCCTCTTTTGTGGAAAGCAGCTCAAGAATTAAAAATTCATCTTATAGCAACAGGTCATTATGCTAGAATTAAAAAAACACCTGAAGGATTTCAGCTTCTAACAGGATTGGATTCCAAAAAAGATCAGTCCTATTTTTTAGCAGAACTCACTCAATTTGATTTATCCCATACGCTTTTTCCTCTCGGAAGCCACACAAAATTGTATGCAAGACAAATAGCAAAATCAAACAACTTTTCAAATTGGAACAAACAAAGCACAAGAGGTATTTGCTTTGTCGGAAAAACAGATATGCCATCATTTCTAAAACAAAAAATAAAAGAAAAACCTGGAAAAATTCTTTCTCCAGAAGGCAAAGTAATAGGCAGACATCCAGGCATTGCATATTTTACAATTGGACAAAAACTTGGCGAACATCTCGGCATAATAATCAACAAACCCTCTAAATTAGCGCAAAAAAGATTTTACATAGCAAAACGCAAAAACAATATCCTAATTGCAGCACCAGAAGGTCATCTTGCCTTAAAAAATAAAGAAATAATATTGAAACATCTGCATTTAGTCAATCCCAAAAAATCTTTGCCAAAATTAAATTTAAAAGTCTGCATTAGATATCGCGGTCAACTTCACGCAGGCAAACTAAAAAAAATCAACAAAAAATATAAATTCACCTTCAAAAAGCCAGTAACTGCTATTGCAGAAGGTCAGTATCTGGTAATTTACAAGGGCAAGCAGCTAATTGGATGCGGAGAAATTTTATCTAGCAGATAAAATTTATAAGGCTATTTATTACATATTAAAATTCTCTGTAAAGAATATCACAAAACCCTTCAGGGCGGTTTTGTGACTGAGAAAATCTTCGATTTTCGAGGCTCTAAAAATCCTCTGCATATGATTATAGTCAATGACCTAATAAATTAAGCAAAAAGGTCTTGACTATAAAGGGAAAAACATACAATTTTGCTCAATTATTTATGTTTTTCACTATAATCTCTATCTAAAGACGGAGGATTTTTTTGGGGTTTAGAAAAATTTATATATTCTCTTCAAATAATTAGTATATGAAAAAAGGCGTTTTTGTTTTATTAATCCTCGGGATTTTAGCCGTTAGCTTAGGTTTTGCTTCAGCATTCTGGCCATTTGATTTATTTAAGAAAGGAATAACTGGAAACGTCGTCGATGGCACTTCAATCTCTGATAGCACAACCTGCACTGATTCTGATGGGGGAATATATTCGGATATTGCAGGCAAAGTGACTTTTAAGTCCGGAATTGGAAAGCGGACTATTAAAGATGCGTGTGTTTCAAAAAAGAAATTAGATGATGATACAGAAAAAGTTATTGAATATTATTGCAATAGAAGAACAATATCCTCAACACAAATTAACTGTGATGCTGACGCTGTTTGCAAGGAAACGCCTGAAGGAGCGACTTGCATTAAAAATTCGGCAGATGAAACCTTTATTGACTACGCTAAATATGACGGTCTGCCTCTTGAAACAAAAGCACAAGCTATTGCTGAAGCGAAAGCTCTCGATAAAAAGTCCGCTATTTATTGGAGTCCGCTCCCTGATAGCAAGCAGTATGGTCTGAATCAGGATGTAACAAAGCAAGAGTATTATGCGGCGCTGAAGAATAATTGGGAAAAGCAGAAGCAGTCGCTCTTAGATGAATTGGAATTGCAGGATAAGTATGGTGTTTTTAATGATGGAGCAGACAGAACAGAGTATGATGCGTATATTGCTGAGCTAAAAGCAGCTTGGGATGAGCAGGAAAAAAGCCAGCAGTGGAATACACCAGCAGAAGCAGATGAAATAATTTCAAGTTCTGGAAGTTCTGGTAGCAGAGCATTTGTATCATCAAGCTCTGGAAATTCTGGTTACGGCAACAACTTTGCATCTACTAAGGATAAAAGCGAAGGCAACATTGTTAATTTGGGTCCTGGAGCGTGCAATGGCGGTTGGGGAGAAGAAATTCTCTACCCTACTTATAAAATAGATAAAAAGAAATGCCCTGGCCTGTATAATATTTTTCCTAATGGCATAAGTTTGTCAAGCCAGAGTAAAATGTATGAATATCAGGGGTATTATACTGATGATGAATATATTTGTAAAGAAGTTCTAAGTAGCGTATATACTAGTAAACAAGATATCGCCGCATTTTGTGAAAGTTGTCCTGAAAGAGATATTTCAATGTTGCGCGTAAACAATCACCTAAGTAAATTTGAAGATTATCGGAACTGCGTAATACAAGGTCCAACTCTTGTTAATAAACTAGTGTTTAAAGAAACAATTACTTATACTAATTCCAACATTCTTAATTGTAATTATTATGATAAGTATGTTGAGAAAGCAGATTGTAAACCTTATAAGGGGATATACAGGTGTGGTATAGATGAGGGTGTGAAAGCCACAACTCATTATATTACTCCTTCTTTTGATGATCTTCCTTGCATTGAAACTTTCCCTCCCAAGCCTGATGCTGTTGACCAACCTGTTGCAAGTCTAATTTATTTTGATGTATCAGCTGAATGCAAAGCCCCAGAAAATAAAAAGTGCGGAAGTTTATGCTGTGCTAAAGATGATTCTTGTCAAACAAGTGTACCTGTTTGCTGTCCGAAAGGTTATAAGATTGATCATGGTATTTGCGTTGTAGACTGCCCTAAAAATCTAAAATCTTGCACTTGGGGATGTTGTCAAAAAAACGAGATTTGCGGCACTGCTGGATTTTGCATTACGAATAAAAAATGTCCCGCGGGCACAAGCGACTGCCCTGCTAATGACCCTGATGACAATGCTAAAGATTGCTGCAAAACAGATGGTTCTGAAACTTGCATGTCTACTGGTGGCATCTATGAAGTTTATTTTTGCGGTGCAAATAGCTGTAATCCCACTACCCAAGAACTTTGTAAAATTGAGCTGCCTCCCAAAGCTCCAAAACTGCCTATTCCAAATAAATTTGCAATTTGTTGTGATATTGGAAAATGTGACCATTTTCCAAATGGGCAGCCTTACTGCAAAACATCTAACTCAGCCCAAAGCTCAGAATCTTCAGAAACATCATCAAGCTCAAAATCTTCAATGCCATCAGAAAAACTCTCTATCTGGAAAAGAATACTCAATACTTTAAAGATAGAATAAGTTTATTTTTTATAATACTCTGCTGTCTTGCCACGAAGATAAGGCGATGCAAGAGCTCAATAATGTAAAAAACGTATAAATAATCAGCTGATACCTGAAGTGCAAATCGTTGCAGATAATAATTGATTTTGTCTTCTAACACTCTGTGTTCTTAACAGGGAGTCACTTAAATCCATGATCTAAAAATCTCTCTGCTGCACATCTATTCAAATAAATCCTGCTTTTTGCAGTTAGTGGAAGCCCATATGCTCTAAGGAGCACTCTTTCAATAGGATATACGGCATCTCTTGAAAATCTTTCAATAATCCTTTTTTCACGATTATTTAGAGGAGATGAATCAATTTGATTGACTTTTTCTCTAAGTGCTATTCTTTCTTTTTCAGTTCTCGGTGCACAGGAAATAAGGTCTTCTTCAATAAAACCAAATTGTTCGCCATATTTTTCTTCTTTCATAATTCCTTTTAATCGAATTTGAAAATCAGCTTCTTTTTTAGGTATTTGCTGAGAATATGCACTTGAAGTATTACAACCCCTGCTATATGATTTATTACTTGCACACCCTGAAGCAAGCAATGTTCCTACAAGTGCTGTACCAATTACTATCTGATTTAATGTTTTCATCATGTAACTACTAACTAAGGGTACTATTTAAACTTTCTGGTTTTAGAAAAATGCCAAGTAAAGCCCAAGAACTATTGCCAGCAACAAGGTATAAGCTCCGAACCATCGAAAATTCTTTCTAGAGCTTAGAACAAGTTTGAACAGGAAATGCATTACAGCCAAGCTGACAATAAATGAAACAAATGTCGCCCAAATCATCTCATGAGGTAAAGGATTATTCCCAATAGTCACTAAACTAGCTCCGAAAATAGCAGGTATTGTCATTAAGAAAGAAAACTTTGCTGCTTCTTTTGGTGAAAGGCCTAATAACATTCCAGAAGAAATAGTTGCTCCGCTCCTAGAAATGCCTGGAAAAATAGCGACAGCCTGAGCAATGCCGACTAGAAAAGAATCGTAAAAATTTAATTCCTTTTTCTCAGTTCCAATATCTAAAGAAGCAATTAAAAGAAAAACACCAGTAACTGCAAATCCCAAGGCGACCAAAAGCAGACTGCTGAATGCTTCTTCAAATAATCTTTTAAATAAGAGGCCAATAATTCCTGCAGGAATTGAAGCAACTAAAATAAGCAAGCCAAACTTTCCATTTTCACTTTTAAAGTCGAATTTGAAAAAAGATTCTAAAATATTAGTAATTTCCTTCCCAAAATATACAAAAACAGCCATAAGCGAACCAAAGTGAAGAGCGACATCAAACATAAGTCCTGCTTTATAATCTAAAAGGCGCTCAAACAATACCAAATGCCCTGAACTGGAAATTGGCAGCCATTCTGTTATTCCTTGCACTATTGCCAAAATCAATACGGAAATGAAATTATTCATTCCAAAAAAGAAAAAAAGAAGTTAATAAAGATTATTGAGAACAATTTTACTGCGAGAAACTGGCATAAAAATCAGGCGCATAAAATTTTCCGCATTACTCTCTAAATGAAATAAAAATAAAAATAAATTATTTGAATCTTATGCTTCTGCAATCCCAGCAAAGCAAAGCTTTTTGCTTTGCTCGTGCTAAGACGCTCAGCACACCAAAGTCTTTTATTTCCTCATTAGCCCTTGCAAGGTCATAGCTGAGGTCAAAAAGCTCTCCGCATTTGTTGCACTTTGCAGGCATCAGGCACAATTGTTGGTCTTTCATATTATTTAGAGACATTTCTTATTTAAATATAACTAACAACCTTCAAAGAATGTTTTTCTATACAATCATACTTATATAGCGAGTCACTTTCTTGTGATAAACAGCCAGTTTATAAACAATTTAAACTAAAAAGAGACAAATAGCATTAATCATAAAATAGAACATCCACAAACAAATTACCCGAAGAAAAAATATCTTGTCACTTTTGGATATTTAATGTAAACATCAAGAGTAACATCTAAAACTCATTAACGCTCGTAGAAATCCGCGGAATTCATTCCGCGGTTCTTTTACTGCGGATTTCTCCGGCGGTCACAAAACCGCAAACAAGCCTCGGCTTTCAAGCAGAGGTTAAAACCCGAAGGGTTTTGTGACGTTACAAAAATCAGTAAGAAACGACCTTTAAGCCATGGATATTTGAGAAATGTTTTACATTCTTAGTGATTATAGAAGGAATTTCATTCTTCTCCAAGATAGATATAATGAGAACATCGTTCTGATTGCTCATCTTTCCTTTTCTCATTTGAGAGGCTAGTATTTTTGAAGCACTTTTTCCACATTCCTTATCAAAAGGCAATACTTGCAGGCTGTTAAAGAACTCGTCTGCAGATCTCTTCTCCCCTATACTAAAATCCTTTTTTTGATAAATCCCAAAATAAATTTCGAATAAATTTAATTCAGTTGTTACAAGCTCATCTTTATAGATATTAATTATTTCAACAGCTTCTCTTTTTCCTTTCAGAAAATCAATAATACAATCAGAATCTACGCAAATCATTTATTCAGAAGCTCCCTTGTAGAGCGTTTTCTTAATTTAAAGATGCTTACCTTCATCTTCTCAATATTTTTATCATCAACATTGCTCCATGCGCCTGCAAACTCCATTATATCCTTTTTTTCAGTATTTTCCCTTGCCATTTTCATGATGATTTCATTATAGCTCTGCCTGTAATGGACCTTTATCCTGTCTAAGAGGGCTTTTGTCTTCTCGTCAATTTGTATAGTGGTAGCCATAACTAGCTATATCCTGCTATATTATATAAATCTTTCGTCTATCCCAGCTTGCTTCCATTAGGCACTTTCCTCTCCGGAACAGCAAGCACGACTTCGCCTTTTTCATTGTAGAATCCTGTTGTAAGGCATTCAGAGAAAAAATTAGCAATCTGCTTCTTGGGAAAATTAACAACACCAATGACTTGCTTTCCAATAAGCTCTTCTTTTTTATACAAATAAGCAATCTGGGCGCTTGACTTTTTAACTCCTATTTCTTGCCCAAAATCAATTTCAAGCTTGTAAGCAGGCTTCTTAGCGTCAGGAAAATCCTCAGCTCTGACAATCGTGCCAACTCTTAATTCAACTTTTTCAAAATCAGACCATGATATTGTTTCCATGTTACCTCACAGGCCACGTCCCTGTTTCAAGCATCTCCTTATAATTATGTATTCCATTTCCATGAATAAGAGCATAAACTCTTAATAAATTCAGCTCATCTTTAGTCCATGCACCATTCGGTGCATCAATAGTTGCAAACTCATGAGAATATCCTGAGTCAGTATTGCGTAATAAGGAGTTTCCTAAAGAATTATCAAGACCCCTAAAGTTCGGAGCGCCAGGTAAAGGCGTCACAATAAAAGGATTAATAAAAGAAGCTCCTGCATCGTAAAGCATTTTTCCATATTTAATGGTATTAATAATCTGTTCTCGAGATTCTATTGAAATGCCCGCATGATTAGACTCAATAAATCCTAACATTAAACCGCAAGTGGTTTTTATACCATATTTATTAAATAATCCTACAATCTTCTTTGTATATTCTCCTATTGAATTTAAGCTTGGTTTATGTGCACGTTCCAAGGAATCTAAATTTGCAGATTCTACAGCAAGATATAAGCTATAGCAACCGCTCTCACCCATCTCTTTAATCAACTGCTCAGCGTCAAGTCCTGCCCGCTTTGCTTCTAAAGTATTGTTAAATATTTTAGGATTGACTGCACTATTCCTTACAAAAGACTCATCAACTTCAGGCAAAAGAGCGATAAGATTGAATAATCCTACACCCCCTTCTTCTACCCAGTATAATTTGTGTTCTTTCATCTTTTTAAAAACATGTCTTGCCCATTCAGGATCATGCATTAAATGATCGTCTTCAACTAAAAATTCTCTCACTCCTTGGCTGGTAATATATTTAAGATACTCATCTAATCTCTGTTCGTTCATTTTTCTAAATCCTCCCTGAGATGCTGGTATTGCACAGAAATTACATCCCGTATTGCATCCTATGGATGTAAAACCATATAAAATATACCCATCTAAAGTCTGTCTTCTCCCGGCAGAATGAAATTCTCCGTTATACAAAGGCAAATTAACAAGAGACAAATCTGGTATTGCAATTGCGTCAATATCTTTCATATAAGGTCTTGGGAATGTTTGCCATACTCTTCCCTCTCTTCTAAAAGCGATGCCCGCGATTTCTGCAACATCTTTCTTAGCACCTTCTCTATTTGTAATACAATCTAACAATTCAACAAAAGAAAAATCAGCCTGCCTAACAACTGCATAATCTGCAGGACAATCAAGCAAAGCATCTTCTGGCAATCCTGTAATATGAACTCCTCCCATAACCACAGGGATATTTTTATCAACTTTCTTAACTAAATCAGCTATTGCTCTGGCGTTTCCCCATTGATGCGTATAGCTGCAGGTAATTCCAACAGCATGAGGATTGTATTCTCTAATCTTTCTTTCTATTTCAGAATGGTGATTAGTGTGATTCCGCACCAATTTGCCCCCTTACAATACATATAGTAACC
>JBBSYR010000030.1:0-1550 GCA_038045165.1 Nanobdellota archaeon | reverse complement strand
ACTTCCCTAGCCCATATCATGCCATCAAAAATCAAAACCTGCCAGGAAGTAATAAATAAGTATTTGGGAAATTTATTGCTCATTTTTTGCAAGTCTTTTTCTGTCAAAAAGGCAAAAACTCCTCTGCAATACCAAAGTTAAACTATAGCTTAACTTTAGTATGACTAAAGTTAATATTGGATTTAATAATAGTAAGATTTAAATAGGCAGAAGAATTAGAAATAGAATGTACATAGAGCGAGAAATAAAAGAAAAATTTGAGAAAATAGCTAAAGCATACTCAGTAGTTGCGATAGTTGGAGCCAGGCAGTCTGGAAAAACAACATTTCTTAAAGAACATTCCAAATCCATAAATTCCTCTTATCTTTTATTCGATGACCCTGACATTAGGTTTTTATTTGAAGAAGACATCAAAAAATTTGAGAAACAATATCTTGAGAGCTTTAATGTTTACATACTTGATGAAGTTCAGTATTGCAAAGGCGCTGGAAGAAACTTAAAATATCTAGCAGATAACGGAAAAAAGATGTGGATTACTTCGTCCTCTGAATTAATCTTAAGCAAAGAAGTTCTTTCTTATCTCGTGGGGAGGGTTTCTATCCTTAAGCTTTATCCCTTATCTATTCAGGAATTCTTAAATGCAAAAGGGCAAAAAGAGTTAACTAAACAAATACTTGAAAGAAATATCTGGGAGCATATAACTTTCGGTGGGTATCCAAAGGTTGTTTTAAGCGCAGATATTGAATTAAAAAAGACAATTCTGAGAGACCTCTATCAAACAATGGTTTTAAAGGATATTGCTAATACTTTCTCGATCGAAGATATTAATTCATTGGAAGAATTCACAAAATACCTTTCAATAAACATTGGTAATTTAATTTCATATGAAGAAGTGTCAAATAGCCTTAAAATCTCCTTTCAAACTGCTAAAAAATATCTTAACGCAATGGAAAAGAGCTATTTAATAGTGCGAGTTCCGCCATTTTATAAAAATAAGACTAAAGAAATTACCAAACAGCCTAAAATCTACTTTATTGATACTGGTTTAAGAAATTTAATTGCAAAAAGTTTTAACAGTGAGCCAGATGGAAAGACATTTGAGAATTATGTCGCTTCGGAAATAATCAAGGCGGGATTTGAATTAAAGCACTGGAGAACTAAATCGAAAGCTGAGGTTGATTTTATTATAGAGAAAGAGGGTGAATTGATTCCTGTTGAAGTGAAATTGAATTCTCCCCACAAAATTGAAAGAAGCCTCCGCGCATTTATAGAAGCTTACAAACCAAAAAGGGCATTCATCATTTATTACAAAGGGGAAAATAAAACCTTGCAGGCAGATAATTGCAAGGTCTTTTTTACAGATATCTTAAATTTTAAAAAATCAATATCAAAAAAACGATGCGCCACCACGGCTTGAAAGCCGTGGTTTGAGAGGCGCTCGTTTTTGGAATGCCCTAAAAAGTCTTTAAGGACTTTTTACGGAACAGAAAATCCAAAGGATTTTCTTGTGCTCGAGAATCACCACGCTCTGAAGAGCGTGGTTTTCAAGA
>JBBSYR010000029.1:0-5075 GCA_038045165.1 Nanobdellota archaeon | reverse complement strand
CCTTCTGCGAATGGTTTTATCTTTGAAAAATAATGCTTTATCATTTTCTCCAGTAATCTTTAGGATATTTAAACTTATCTTTTGTTATTACTTTATAGTTAATTCATAATTCTTTATTTTTAGCAATGCGGGCTGATTTATAATATAGAGGATTTGAGGGGTTTTTCCAAATCCTCAATATATCAAGTGAGCATCATTATATTTTTATACGCGAGATATCAGATAATATTATGGAATACAGGACAAAAATAATGTCTATTGAGCAGGAGGCCGCGGATATAAAAAGATTTATTGTGGTAAAACCGAAAAATTTCAAACTTATTCCTGGGCAGTCTGTAATGGTTTCAGCAAATAAGCCGGGCTTTGAAGAGCTAAAGCGAAAATTTGCGTTTATTTCTTTAGACAGCGATTATTATATTGAATTTTTGTTTCGAGAATTTCCTGCACATGATAGATTTAGCGAAAATTTGCGTAAAGTTAAAGCGGGGGAAGAATTGATTCTTTCTGATGCTGTTGGCGAGCTTACCTTTAGGAGCAAGGGGATATTCATAGCTTCTGGAATGGGTATTTTGCCGTTTATCTCTATTTTTAGGCAGTTAAGGCAGGATGATAATCTAAAGGGAAATAGCTTAATTTACATAGCAAAGACAAAGGAAGAGCTAATTTTAGAAAGGGAATTAAAGCTGATGTTTGAGAAAAATTGCACCATAATGCTGACAAGAGAAAATCGCGCAGGATATGAATATAAAAAAGTTGATGAATCTTTCTTAAAAGAAAAAGTAGATAATTTTAATCAGCAATTTTATTTAACAGGACCAGAGATTTTTGTGAACGAAATCAAAGAAGTTTTAAATAAGCTACAGGCAAGCAATATAAATATTGAAGTAATTGAATAGAACAAAGCTTATTAACCTTCTTTTTTACAAAAACGTATGATAGTAAAAATACTCGGAGCAGTAGATATTGCATCTGCTATTGCTTTTTTGATGCTTGTCTTTGGAATGCATCCTTATCTTCAGTTTACGCTGTTTTGTGCAGGTCTGCTCTTGCTTAAGGGAATGTTTGTATTCGCAGGAGATATTCTAAGTGTTATTGATGTAATTTCTTCAATTTTCTTGATTTTATCAATATTCCTAACCTTGCCGTCTGCACTTTTATGGGCTCCTGCTTTTATTCTGCTGGCTAAGGGATTTGTAAGCTTTTTGTGATTTTTTATTAGCATAGATATTCATCAGCCAATTCACAAAGAAAAATTCTCTATGATATAAGTAATCTCTTTTTGACATATAAAATAAATCAAGCAATGAATGGAAAACCATGCCTATGAATACATAAAGAAACGGCAGCCAGAAAATTCCAAGCATTGCAATCAGGACGTGAAATTCTATTGTATGAAATAAATGAAAATTGCCTTTTTTTCTTATTCCTTTTCTGCGCTCTTCCGTTGTTCTTATTTTAATTTCTTCATAATAATTTAAGGCGTTTTTCAAAGACATCTTTTTTGTATCGAAAACTGCGCAGAGATAGTGGTCGATATCAATTAAAAAAGAGGCAAGGAAAATTAAAGCTAAATCTATAATTTTTATTGTTGGTGCAATTATCCATAAAAATAAAGTAAAGAGCGCGCCGTAAAAAATGTGCCATTTTGGTAGCATATTTTATTCTTGAAGCCTCTTAATAATATCTGCGAAAGCTGGGCGGGATATGAAAACTCCTGCCGTGACTCCGATTATTGTTGTGATTGCAAAACCCTTGAACAATCCTGCGCCTGCCCAGTAAAGAGGAATAAGAGAAACTACATTTGTGGCATAGGCAGTTATAATAATAAATATTGCAATTTTAATTTTATCTTTTAAGCTCATTGTGCTGCTTTTCTTCTCTGCTTCATCTAAAATAACTATTTGGCTGTCAACGCCTGTTCCAATTGTTGCCAGAATTCCTGCAATTGAAGGCAAATCTAAATTCCATCTGATAAATGAAGCAACACCTAAAATAATTATCAGTTCAGAGAAAGAAGTTAAAAGCAAAGCTAATGATGCCTTAACTTTTCGATATTTAAAGAATATAATTATACTGACCAAAACTATCGCTATTCCGCCAGCTAATAAAATTAAAAATGTGAAATCTTTGCCAAGAGAAGGAGAAATTGTATCGAGTTTTACGATGCTTAATTTATACGGCAGACTTCCCGTTATTAATATGGTCTGCAGCTTATTCATCGAAGCTTTTGCAGCATTGAATGCATCTTCATTTGTTTTGCCTGAGCCAGAGCCTTGAATTGAGATTTGTGTTGTAACCTGCCCTTTTAAGTCAAGACTAATAAGCAGGGAGTCTACTTCATTGTCATCTACATAGAGGTAAAGTTTATCTCTTAGATAACGGCCAGTTGTATCATCTGCTGGAATGTCTTTTGTTACCTCGGCATGCCTTTTTGCAGCCTCTTCTGTTAAGTATATTGTAAATCTGAAGTTGCAGAAAAATCCCCCTTCTTGATTTGCAGAGCAGCTATATATGCCTGAACAGCTGGCATCATTTCTGCAGACAGAACTTATATCTTTTTTACCGCCTTCAAAGACGGAAACATTTCCGACTTTTGCTTCAAATTTTCCTTGTTTTGAAATTAATTCTTCTAAATCATTGGGAGTTGCACCTGCGACTTCAACTAACATGAATCTATTGCCTGATAAGTCTTTAACAGCATTAATTTGAACATCTGAAAGTCCGTAAACATTAAATCTGTTTCTGCTAATTTGAATCAAATCCGCCATGCCTGTATCGTCTATAGTAATATCTGGCTGAACAAGTGCTCTTGCGCCGCCTCGCAAGTCAAGACCTGTCTGAATTCTTGTTTTGTGAATATTATCTACTATAATGTCAGGGGTTTCATTTGCAAACAAAATATACTCGTTTTTTTCGGTTTTGATGGTAATTTTTTTTATTTCATTTTCTGCAAATGTAATGCCGCTCATAACTTGGGCATAATCTTCTTTGCTTTTTATCGGGTGCTCATTGACAAAAGTCAGGATTTCGCCCGCTCTTAATCCTTCTGAAAACGCAGCTGAATCTTTACCAACTGATTTTATTAATGCTCCAGACTGAAAAGAATAAGCTATTACAACTCCTGCTGCAATAATCATAAGAATTGATAAAAACAAAGCTTTCTTTCTAGAAGTTGAATAATGTATGGAGAACATTGAACCTAAGAGCAAGAGCATTATCAGCAATTTTAGATAGGGGGTTGAGTTTATTATCATTAATAATGAAAGAATAATTGCGATTCCAAGCAGCCACATTCTAAAAGTTAATTTCATTATTTATTCTTGGCCTCCATATACCATTTTAATAAAGATGCATTTGTAATCCAAGTATTAATTATATCAAAACCTAAACCAATCAGAAGAATTGTGAATATCTGTCTTAAAGTTTCTGAAAGACTATATATCGCAATTAAAGAAACACTTACTGCTGCAATTGAGGTTAGAGTCATGGTAATTCCTGTTTTAAAAGCATCAAAAACTCTATGATTTATGCTGCCCTCGTGTTTTTTTATGAGCCTCGTTGTTAGAAGAATATCTGTATCTACTGAATAACCGATAAGCATTAAGAAAGCAATGATACCTGCGCTTGACAAATGCATACCTATTAAATTAACGGTTGCGATTGTCATTATAATATCTGCGAGGGCACATAAGATTACTGCACCGCTTGGCGCCGGTGTTCTGAATATTACAAAAACAACAAGGGCCATAAAAATAAAAGAGAGAAGTATTGCATATTTTAATTGCTGATAAAATCCTGCTGAAAGTGTTGAACTGCTAAATTCTACAGATGAATTTTCAGTTGTCAAAGCATATCCTAAATCTTTTTCAAGCGCAGATTTTGTTTTATTAGCATCTTCTTTAGTTGTGATGAAGAAACCTTTTTGTTTTCCAGTTAGGATATCTGAAATAACTCGAATGTTCAAATCTGGCAATTGCTCTTTTAGGGTTTTTGTTAGTTTGTCTATATCAACAGAGCCATCGAAAACGGCAATTGTGGTGCCACCCGTAAGAGAGACATCTTTGTGAATAATATCTCCATTTTTTTCATTGAAATTGTATAAATAAATAATTGAAAATAAAAATAGGACTAAGGGAATAATAAGCATTATTTTATGGCTTTTGTCATACCAATTTTTGCTATTTTGCTCTTCCATCTTAATTATGACAATAAAAAGGGACTTTTAAAGTTATTTATGCTCCGTTAGAGAGTTCTTTTAATTTCAACATTGCTTTTTTTGCCAAGGATGCTGGGACAAATAAATGGTCGTGATAATATGCAGAAACCACATTTATACTTATGCCTGCTTTTGCAAGCTTCTTTGTTATTGCAGCTAAGAATCCAACTGCTGACAAATCTGAATGAACTGACAGGGTTATTAATGCCCAGACTTCTGAATAAGACAAAGAAGCAGAATCAGCAATCTCTTTTTCTACTATAATTGTAATTCCTTCTTCTTCCTTAAAGAGCAGTAAAGGAGCAAGATTTATTTTTTTAAGATTTTCTTCAGCGAGAGTGCAGAAAACAAATTTTTTATTAACTAAATGAGGAGTCATTTCTCTTAGCAATCTGCCCAAGTTTGTTATTCCTTTAGATTCTCTCATCTTGAATGCGCGATACGGGAATCGAACCCGTGTCCGCTGGTTGGAAACCAGCTATTCTGCCATTAAACTAATCGCGCTTAAAGTTAATAATTAAACAAGAGATTTTAAAGATTGCTATTTTCTGCCCATTTAAAAAAACGCACCTGCCAGCTCAGAGAATCTGCGATTCTCTGGGACATTCAACACTTACGTGATTGGAGTGATTTGAAAATCCTGTCAGGATAAGATGAAAACGCACCTGCCAGGATTTGAACCTGGGACCTATGCCTTAGGAGGGAATCGCTCTATCCGAGCTGAGCTACAGGTGCTTAGTTTTAATTAGAATGAATGGGCTTTAAAGTTTTGTGTTGCCTGAATAATTCTTTGTATATAAAGTGTAATCAATTTTGATAAAGGGGTTAAACGTATTAAGGTCTAACCCCTTGTATTGTT
>JBBSYR010000028.1:0-2809 GCA_038045165.1 Nanobdellota archaeon | reverse complement strand
TAATTACAATAGAAATAATGGTTAGAAGTTTCATTCAACTGGCGAAGTCAGGTTAGAGGATTTGAGAGGTTTTTCCAAATCCTCTATAGATTATTGAAAGTCAAACCCAAAAAAAAAGTTTATAAATCCTATTATCACTATATTTTTATAATAGGGAGAAAAATAATATGGCAGATGACTGGTTTAGTGATGATCCATTTAACAGCATTTTTAGAGAATTCTTTGGAGAGCATGAGCCAAAAAGAAGGCGAGTTTATAGAGAGGAAGATATAATTGAAGGCGAAGAGGAAGACAGGGTAATTGATTTTGTAGAAACAGAAGATAAAATATATTTTGTTTTTGAAATGCCTGGCTATGATGAAAAGGATATTACTATTATGACAAAAGACAAAAAAATAGAAATCAACGCGCAGAAAAAAGATACTGAAAATGTCTTAGATTACTTAGCAAAAAAATTAGCGAGGGGCATAAAAATTAAAAAAACTCTTCCTTTTCCTATGAATAATAAAAGTCTCAAGAGCACTTGCAAAAATGGAATTTTGGAGGTAAGCTTCGATAAAAAATGAGCAAAGAAAAACAAGAAAAATCAAATAAAGTAATTTTGGTGATTGCAGAATCCCTTCAGGAAGATATAGACAAGGGAATTGCGAGAGTTCCATCGAGAATAATCAATTCATTAAAGCTGGCAGCAGGCGACGCTGTAGAAATAAGAGGAAAAAAAGCAGGTGTGCCTATAAGGGTTTTGAGATGCAAAGAAAAAGATGAGTCTAGGGAAATAATCAGAGTTGATGGAACAACCAGAGCAAATATAGGAAATTCAATTGGCGATAAAGTTGAAATCACACCGATAAAAATAGAAAAAGCCTCATCAATTACACTCTCTCCGACTCGCGAAGTTCAATTTAGCGCAGACCCTACTGAATATTTTCATACAAAACTATTAGACAAGCCATTATCATTAAATCAAAAAATAATTATTGATGTTTTTGGAACGCGCCTTAGTTATGTTATTTCAAAAATTTCTCCAAAGGGGTATGCTATTGTCAGCGCATCAACAAAAATAACTATTTCGGAAGATATCCATACAGCAGATGCGAAAGCAACAAATGTTACTTATGAGGATATTGGGGGCCTTAAAAATGAAGTAGAGCTTATTCGCGAGATGGTAGAATTGCCGATGAAACATCCAGAGGTCTTTCAGAAATTGGGTGTCGGAGCACCGCGGGGAGTGCTGCTTACTGGTCCGCCTGGAACAGGAAAAACTCTATTGGCGAAGGCTGTTGCAAATGAAACTGATTCGAACTTTTATTCAATTGCAGGGCCTGAAATAATGAGCAAGTATTATGGCGAGTCTGAAAAACATCTGCGCGAGGTATTTGAAAAAGCAGAAAAAAGCGCCCCTTCAATAGTTTTTATAGACGAAATAGACAGCATTGCTCCAAAAAGAGGCGAGGGGTCTGATAATACTGAAAAAAGGATTGTTGCTCAGCTTCTTACTTCGATGGATGGGCTAAAATCGCGAGGGCAGGTAGTAGTAATGGCAGCCACAAACCGCCCAGAAGATATTGATGTTGCGCTAAGAAGGCCTGGAAGATTTGACCGTGAAATAAGAATAAATCCTCCTGATGAAAGAGGGCGAAAAGAAATTCTGCAAATTCATAGCCGAGGCATGCCGCTTGAAAAAGATGTGAATTTTGATGAAATCGCAATTAAAACAATAGGCTATACTGGCGCAGATGTTCAGGTTTTGTGCAAGGAAGCTGCTTTAAAGGCAATTCGCCCGTTCTTTTCAGATTTAAAGAATCTGCAGGAAAAAGTTCCTACAGAAATTCTTGACAAAATAAAAATTTCAAGACAGAACTTTCTTGACGCAATGAAAATAGTGGAGCCTTCTGCAATGCGGGAGGTTTTGATTAACAAACCGCATGTTAAGTGGGAAGATGTAGGTGGTTTAGAGAGTGCAAAAGAGAAATTAAGAGAATTAGTTGAGCTTCCTTTAATCAGGCCTGATCTTTTTGCAAAAGCAGGAGTAAAGCCTGCGAAAGGGATTTTATTGACTGGTTTGTCTGGAACAGGAAAAACTCTATTGGCGAAGGCTGTTGCAACAGAGGCAAATGCAAATTTTATCTCTATAAAAGGCCCTGAATTAATAAGCAAATGGGTTGGAGAATCTGAAAAGCATGTGCGCGAAATTTTCAAAAAGGCAAGGCAGGTTGCGCCTTCAATTATTTTCTTTGATGAGTTTGACAGCATCTCTAAAATTCGAGGTGCTTCAATGACTGACACAACTGAAAAAGTTGTTAATCAATTGCTGACTGAACTAGACGGCATAGAAGAGCTTGAAAAAGTTGTGATTATTGCTGCGACTAACCGCCCAGATTTAGTAGACCCTGCTCTTACGCGGTCAGGAAGAATTGATGCGATTGTTGAACTTCAAATTCCAGACAAAGCAGCAAGAGAAAAGATTTTTGGGGTTCATACAAAAAATATGCCTCTCGATTCTGCTATCAAAATTTCAGATTACGCTGAAAAAACAGATGGCTGGACTGGCGCAGATATTGAAGCGGGATGCAGACAAGCAGGCATGAATGCAATAAAACAAGTTTACAAAATAAAGGACGGAGCTGAAAAACTGACTATCACAAAAGAAAATTTTGAAAAGGCAATGGAAGAAGTTGCAAAATCATCTGGCAAGATATTTGGAAAAAAAGAGGAGAAAGAAAGCAAAAATCTCGGTGAGAAAAACCCCTCCATCCGTACTTGGTAACAAATTAAACTAAATAACTCTTTATTGTTTCAAATAAAGGCT
>JBBSYR010000027.1:0-2735 GCA_038045165.1 Nanobdellota archaeon | reverse complement strand
ATAATTAAATTCCTCGTCTTTGCTTACTTTTCCATTTATAATATTCTCATTTTCCTCTATTGCTGCACCAGTAACTGGAGCAAAACTATAACTTGAATCTGCATCTGATGAAGATGAACTGCTGCTCTCTCCCATAGATTCACTTTTCTCTTGCGTTTCTTCATTTCCATTAATTTCTTCTTTGCTTATCTCTTTAGTTTCTTCTTTTGCAGGCGTTTCATTCATAAGTATTTCATTTACAAAAGTTTCATTCATAGGCGTTTGATTTACAGGCGCTTCCTTTTTAGTCCCAGAACCTTTTGATATAAGAATTTCAAACTCCACTTCAGGATAGCCTGTTTTTTCCCCTGCAACTCCATATCCTTCTCCTACCCCCGTAATCTGCGAATTATTAACATAAAAATTTCCTGAAACATAATTAAAATCAACAAGTTCTGAAAGAGAAATCTCTTTTTTCTGCTCACCTAAAGAAACAGAAACTCTAGAATCTCTAGGAATAAGTTCTCCTACAGCAAGATTAAGTTTCAAATTTCCCTTTATTTGCTCTCCTTTATTATATGAAGGCTCAACGTCAAGCGTCACTCTTCCAGTTGGCTGAGTAAAATTAATGATTAAGCCAATCAGCAAAAAAATTAATAAAACAAAAATAGTAAAATAAATTCCTAAAAATTTAAATTCTTTCCCCGTATCTCTGCCAATATAAGTTGTAACAACTTTGTCTCCTACTCTTTTGCTTTTATATAAATAAGGCCCGTATAATTTTCCTTTTTTTGCAGTGTATTTTTTATAAACCATCATATCCCTCTCTTTTTGATTTATCTATGTTATGTAGGATAACCAATAACGCTTATGCAATCTTTAATATAAAACAAGTTTATAAGGATTTCTATGTCAAAAGCTTTGCGTACTTATTCTACTATTTTTTAACCCTAAAGAAATCCTTTGGATTTTTAGAGCCTCAAAAATCGAAGATTTTCTCAGTCACAAAACCGCCCGAAGGGTTTTGTGATTTAGCACATAAATTTTCTTTCCAAGAATATCTTCAGGAGCATCTATTTTAGCTCTTGTTTCTTAGGTATGGATAACTGCATTGCTTATAGCTCGCAGTTTTGCAGTTATCCAGACAGAGAACTGCATACAAAATCCGCTATAACCTATACAGTTCTCTGTATTGTTAATTTTAACTGACCGCAACTTAGAAGGAATAATGTTTGAAATGTTTCTATTCGGGGTTTCCTTTTAATACATTATGTAATGGCATATTACTTCTAACGATTAAGAGGGTTAGTAAAATGTTTAGTAGATAATAATAAGATTGGTGATTGAGGGTTTTTCGCACCAAAAATAGCTTAATACTACTATAATACAGACGATAATTAATAATGAATAGTTGTCAGACATTACTTGCAAGATAAAAGCACCATAATCAGGCGTATTAGGGATTATTAACTAAGAATTTTAGAAAGTTTAGTGTGGATTTCTACTAATCACCTAAGATTGGGTATTATTGCATAAATCATAAATATGCTTTAAGAAGGTTTTTGCATTTTCTAAACTTTCTTTTGCAGGCTCAAGATTTGCTTGAGCTATTCTCTGATAAGTAAATTCTCCTCGTTTTTTCTTTTCAACTTTGAATATTCCGAGTAAGTTCTCAGCTTTTACTAAGACATCCTCGTATAATATTAGTAGTTCTTTATCAACAACTCCTTGTAAAACTAATTTTTTGAATTGATTATAAGTCTTTTTATGTTCATTAGGGGCTTTGGTTATTATTCCCTTCATAATCAAATAAGCCTTTGCAGTATAAAAGATAGAATAATAAGAATGCGATATAACTGAACTAAAATAAGTGCCCGTTTTGCTTATATCAGGTATTTTAGTTTGAATATCCTGATTTAAACTCAATTGCATTATTATTTCTGCAAGTCTTAATTCGTTCTCCGCCCTTTCCAAATATAGTTTAGTATCTGAATCCATTTTTTATTCCTCTTTTTAATAATGAGTAAAATATCTGGGAATTATAAATTGATAAATGTTTCCTTGCTATCTGCTTGCCAAGATTTTCTTCATCTATCTTTAGCATTTCCAAAAATTCATCTTTAGAAATAACATGGTCATGAATATCTAAAGGAGTTTTAAATTCAGATGATTTTATAGCCGACTCTATCTCTTTTCTTTTGCTGTTCTCTTCAATAAAAACAGCTACATCTAAATCTGAGTTTTTTGTTTGTTTTCCTATTGCATAAGAGCCAAATATAACAATTGAAAAGAATGGTGTATATTTCTCTACTTCTTCTTTTATTCGTTCTATTGCTCTTAAAGCAGATTTGGGAATTTCTTGAGTATTTATCAATTGAATGTAATTAAAAACGACTTCATTATCCGTATTTAGCGCATAAAGTAAAGATCTCCCAATTCTTCTTTCTTTTACTATATTCTCATCTTTAAATTTCTTTAAAGCGAGAGCTATCGCATTATTTGACTTCTCTCCAGAAGACTCTTTTATCTCTTTAATAGTATACTCTTTAAGCAAATTCTTTGTTAATGGTTCAAATAATTTAAGTTGAATTTGTGTTAACATTTTTAATCACGTTTTTTGGTCTTTATTAACCAACTATTTGGTTTATATTAACCAATTTATTGGTATTTATAAATCTTTCGGGTGATTCGGCTCCGCCCCAAATTAAATAAGACGATTAGTGTAAAACCGGACCAAACTGCCACCTTACACAAAT
>JBBSYR010000026.1:0-5342 GCA_038045165.1 Nanobdellota archaeon | reverse complement strand
TTGTCCATCAAATAAGTATCTCAATATTATTGTAGTATCAATTAGCTTAGAATCTGTCACTTTTTCTTCTTTCATATTGTAATTCTTTAATAAGTGATTCAACAGACTCTCCCTTTAAATATTTCTTTAACGATCCCGCCATTGAGCCGTGCTTTTTTCTTTCTGCAGCTAATTTCTGAATAGCTTGGGCATATGAAGAAGCATTCATTTCAGCACGCAGTTTTTTCAATAGCAAAATTGTTTTCTCGTCAACCTGTATGCTCGTGACCTTTCTTGTAATTAGGCCATTTTGTATTTCCATATCTATAGACTATAGACTATAGTTTATAAATATATCTTTCACTTCATTCTACTTTAAAGTAACAACAATAAAAGGATTTAAATACGTGAACAAAAGAGATTATTATATGAACATTGAAGAAAAAGCAAGAAAGATTTTAGAAGAAAGATTTGAGCCTATTGAATTAGAAGATTCTTCAGGATTTGTAAAAAATGAATACAGAAAGCACATTGAGGCGTTTATGAGAGTTGATAATTTAACCGCATGGGGATATCGGACTGCAAGCCAACTCTACCAAAATTCTATATTGATTGATGATTGGTTTTGTGGAGAGGTTCTACTTCCTTTAGTAGGAGGGAAATATATTCATACTAGAACTCTAAAACGAAACGAACCTTCAGAGATTATGCCTCCAAGATTTGAGAATGCCCTAGTTGCTCATTCAGAAGGTCTTTCTGTTCCTGAGCCATTAGCTATTCTTAATACCAAAGGAGGAGAGAGAAAATATGTAGCTTCTTTTGCTGGAGAGCAAAATATTATGCGTCTATTGGCAAGAAAAGGATTATACTTGCAAAGTGGAGAGCATCAACTCTATCACGCACAATTATACCGCGAATATTGGTCAATGGAAGGGAATATGCATGAAGAGTGGTCACGGCTCCCTTCACTCCAGCGTATACTTAAATTATCTTTAAGTTTTGATAAAGTTTGTGTTGAAACTATTAATCTAATTAATGAAGTAGGAGTAAAACTTGGCTCTGATCTTCCACCAGATTGGCTCTTATCTTTATATTTTTTTCTTAAGGAAAACTTAATTGACATTAGATATAAAAACTCGGCTGAAAGAGAAATCTCTGAGCTTTTTGAAGCATCCAAACAGCTAAAAGATTTTGAGAAATCCTCTAGCGAAAACAGGCAAATTAGAAGCCCAGAAGATTCATATAGAGCCGGGGCTAATCTAGGAATTGCATTGAACATTGCTTCAGATAAAGGTTTTTTTCTTTATGAAATAGCCCCAAGGGACATTGTAATAGATTATGATTTGTCAGTAAGATTTGCAGATACTGAAAGAATGGACTGGCTTAGAAGGCCTTTAACAAAAGACGAGAGAAAAAAGCAATTTGCTCTCTTAAAAAAAGAATTTCCCTCCTACAAAAAAGCGAGAGGTAAAAAAACCAATAAATTTGCATACAACAGATTTATGGAAGAAGTAGAAAGAGCTTATTTTTCCCATTAAAAATATCATAATCCATAAACATATTCATTGCAAAACTTTTATTTATTAAAAACTAACTTCAAACTTTCCAATCTCTTTCTCAAGAATTGCAAAAATCTCACATGGAATCTTCACACTCAATTTTCCTTTATTGTCCGCCAAAGCCTTCTCAAACTCTTCGCGGTTTGAAGCAGTTAATTTCCCGCTGTCAAATTTCTTTATATCTTTGCCGTCGATAAAAAAGTTCTGCTGTCCAAGCAAAACAAGCTCTGCTTTTCTATTTCCATAATTAATTTGCATGATCCCTTTTTCAGCAGAGATTAAATCTGCTCTCTGTGCATATTCAGTCAGGCTGTTTGCAAGTTCTATTGCCTCAGCCTTGATTTTTTCAGCTTCTTTTTGGTCTAATTTTCCAGAAGCAACTTTCGATTTCACATTGATAATTTCTTTCAGGATATTTAGAAACCTGGATTGAATTTTTCCTTTATTAATCAATTTTTTCTCAAAATCGCTAAGCAATTCATGCTGTGGCTTTTCGCCAAACAAAGTTTTAAGCAGCTTGAAAACATCGCTGTATAATTCATTAACTGATTTTTCATGCATTTTCTTTTCAATTTTCTTGCGAAGCTCTTTAAGCATCTTGTTATAATCCTGCGCTTCCCCCATTAATTCTTCAACCTCCTTTCCAGAAACTTTTTTCAGCTTACCATATTCATATTGCTTAAACAAATTAACTGCTTTTTCCAAAATCTTCAAATGCTTTTCAGACATCATTTTTTCTTTTTCAAAAAACACTTTTCGAACTTCAGAAGCAATAACTTTCGGAACTGGAGGCGCCATGCCTGCAAGCATCATCATTGCCTGCGTCGGCGTCACAATGCCATAATAAATATCAATTGCCGCATCAAGAAGGCGGCGATTGACAATTTCTTCTGTTTGCTCTCCCTGTTTCATATACAAATCAATAGCCTCGGAGCTGGGCTTAATTCTTCCCATTTTCAAAAGCAATTTCCAAGGAATAAACGTTCCCCGGTCATACAAAGGTATTCCGTCCCTGATGAAAGTGAACATTACAGGATGCGCATCCTTAACAGACTGCCAAAAATCAGTAAGCAGATAAACCTGCACGTTTAGAATATTTTTCACTCCAGCCAAAGCAGTCGCTTCTCGGATATAATCATAAATAATTCCTCGCAGTCTGTCTAACAATTCTATGCGCGACATTCTCTTAACATCTGTATCATCAATAACAACAAAAACATCAACATCGGAATCTTTTCCAGCGGTTCCTCTTACAAGGCTTCCGGCAATGACATAACTAGCAACATATTTTTCAAATTTCTTTAAAACCAGCGACTTGTGAAAACTCGCTATTCTTAATGCTCCTAAAAATCCATTGTCATATAATGGAAAGCTGCCGGAAATTGCATCAATGAATTCAAATTTGCTGTCTAATCCATAATTCCACAAATCAACAGGAGTTTTTATAAAAACCCATAAGTTTTCGCCAGTTGATTTTGCCATTTTTACAATTTCAGGCTTTATCTTGGGAATATTTTTATACTGCTCCTCTGGAATAACAAGCATTAAATAAAGCGGCTTTGTGTCGCTGACTTCTTTTGGAATACCTTCATCTTCTTCAAAAATAGCAGATGCCTGTCCTGGCAAAAAACCTATAGCGACTGTAAATTTATATTTCTTAAGAACACTTTTTTTAAAATTATCAAGCTTCGCTTTTATCTTTTCAAAATCAATTGCTGTCTGCTGAGGTCCGCCTGCGCTTCCCGCACCGCCAATGCTATTCATATTTCCCATTCCGGCGACTCCAGAATTTCCGCTTCCCTTAATGACCCCAGAGGTCAGCCCAGCCACTAAACTTTCAGGCTTTTTTTCTTCCATAAATTATTCACATTTTTATGATATTTAAAGTTATGCAAAACGAAGGTTTTTGAAAATAAGTGGCTATTTCATAATAGTAACATTACCAATCTTTATAAACTAAATTATTTTCCCTTATATAATCAAAATGGTAACAAAAATAGACTTACACAATCATGGAGCAATAAGCTTTCATCCTGACTGGCTGCGTTTTCAAGGATATGGGGGAAAAAATCTGCTTCAATTGTGGGCGGACAGATGCTTTCATACAGAAATAGATGTATGTGCAGTAACTAGTCAAGAAGAGGAAATTCCAAAAGGCACTTGCCACGACAGACTCGCACATCTTAAAAACAAATATGCTCTAAGCCTGCCAAAAGGCTACGAAACAGATACACTGGGAGAGAATATTCTAATCATTAGAAAAGACGACAAAAGAATATATTTTCTAAATGGACAAACAGTTATTGTCAATGAAAATGGAAAAAAACTAGACCACTTAGTTGTTGGCACAAATCAAGTTCCAAATCTAAAAAACTGGAGAGAAACATTAGAATACTGCGCAAGCCGAGGATTAATACAAATTGCAGAGCATTTTGACGCAGAATATCATCGCGGCGCAGGCATGGCAAGAATAGAGCAGTCATTAGATTTCATAACAGCAATAGAAGGAAATGCTCAATTTATTATTCCAGAATCTTTTTCCTTTGTTCCAGTGATTGGCAAATATAATCAAGGAATTAACAGAAAAGCCAGAGAATTTGCATCATCAAAAAGCAAGCCATTTGTAACTTCTTCAGATGCACATAACATCGCAGCCACTGGTATTTCCTACATAGAAACTAGCGAACCAATAAGAACAGACTCAGAAGCGCATTTTTTTAAAGACCTGAAATTGATTATTGAAAAAAATAAATTCTCTTCAAGAGAAGGCTATCAAGATTTGTTTAGCTGGCTTAACTGGACTTCTCGCTTTACAATCGGAAATGCGCTAAAAGTTGGCAAAAGATAATTATAAAAACTCCCCTTATCTTCTTATTAAAAGAGAGAGAAAAAATCAATTATTAAAATGGCAAGAATAAGCTTAATCGGAGCAGGAAATATCAAATTCCATTATTATGAACTGCTATGCATAAAAGAAGAAGAGTTTAACACACAAATCAAAGAAATAGCAAAAGTACTTGCTGAATCTATAAACGAAATAGTTCTTTTGCCTGACAACGGCGCCCCTTTTGAAGTTGCTAAAAGATACAAAGAATTCGAAGGTAAACAAGTTATAGGCACAGTGCCCTATTCTGACACTGACTTCGGCATAAAGCATCTTCAGCCTTATATAACTGCAGAGCTAAACGGCCAAAAAGTATTTGACGAATTCATTGACACAAATAATTGGTATAAACAAGATTTAACCTGCTGTATTTACGGGGATATAATTTTAATGCTTGGCAATAGTCTCGGCGCCTTGGGAGAATTAGTTTATGCATACTATCTTTACAAGCTTTTTATAGGAGACAAGCCAGAAGTAAAGACAATAAGAGAAAAAATTCACAAAGAAGTTAGAGCAGGAATTAATTTTCCATTCACGACAATTGTTTATATGCCTTTCATGAAAGAAAAGCTAAATCCAGAAATAGAAGCTTACATAAAAAAGCTAAAAGGAAATATTTTTTATGTAAATAATTCTGAAGAATTAAAATCAACTATAAAGGAATGCTTAACTTAAAATGCCCCAAGCAGTAACTCACGTTTTAGCATCGGCAATTGCCGCTTCGGTAATTCGAGATAAAAATAAGAAGGATAAAAAGAAGTTTCCTTTGCATTATGTTTTAATCTCTGGTCTCGCAGGCCTTCTGCCCGACCTGGATGTTATTGCATTTTGGGTGCTTTATTTCTTCGGGTTCACAATCGACGAAGTTCACAGAAGTTTCACTCATACAATTTTCATTCCCTTAATTTTTCTTGCGCTCT
>JBBSYR010000025.1:0-3260 GCA_038045165.1 Nanobdellota archaeon | reverse complement strand
TCCATCTGAATATATGAGTCTCAATAATAACTCCAGAAGAGTTATAGACATTTATAGTATTCTCCTTGCTTGAAAATTCTTCTTTTTGAGGAAGAATAATATAATTTCTATAAATATCAAAAAAACGATTAAAGCTTCCGCCTTCATTAACTTTAAATGTTATGGTTGCTTTTTTATCCTCGCTTATCTCAATTTTTGTTATAGTTAATTTACCTTCTGCAAATTTGCAGATTTGCTTTTCTGTTGCATTACATTCTTTGCCTTTCCCGTCAATTAAGCTGACTTTTTTTCCATAACCAGTTCCACTAATCTTTGGATGCAAAATCCACGACTTTGTTATATTCTTGGAATTCCACGAAACAATCAAACTCTCATCTCCTGCAGAAGCATTGAAAACAAGTATGCTTGTTGAAGAAGTAGCAAGCTTTTCATTTTCAGAACCGTCAGTTCCTAAAAATGCAGTTCCATTTCCATATAGAAGTTTAAAAGATAAGTCTTCTATTGGAAGAGAAGCATCAGTTTTTGTTAGCAAAGTAATTGCTTGCCCTTCATCTGCTTTAAATTTAAATAAGCTTTCTGTTGGATTCTCTATCAGATTCTCAGATATGCTTGTTGTATCTCCTTTTCTTCCTGCTGCAGTTGAAGCAACATGAGTTCCATGACCATGGTCATCCATAGGGTCATTATCCTCATTAACAAAATCATAACCGCCTGCAACTTTTGTGCATTTTTCAGTCAAGAAAGTCTCTTTTGTACATCCTCCTAAATCAGGATGAGTATAATCAACACCAGTGTCAATAACAGCAATTGAAACCCCCTCGCCAGTAATATTAAGCCCAGCATTATCAGATTCTCTCCAGACAGCATCAGCTCCAATTAAAGGAATACTATTCATAAGAACTGCTTTTACTTTTCTATTGGGATAAATCTTTTTGAGATATTTTGATTTTGCCGCTTTTTCAACATCTTCTGCCGAAAGATTTAAGACCGCCCCGTTAAATATAGTATAAAATTCTTTCTCTGGCGTTAGAGCAGAAATTCCTGAAATCTCAGCACCAGTTATTTTCGAAACTATATTTCCAGTAAAGCGCTTCAAGTCATCTATAACTCTGCTGGTTGCAGAAGAGCCGCCTAATTCTTTTTTTATGTCTGCTAAGGCATTAGCATGCTCTGATGTCAGCTCTTGGTTGTAATTTTCAATTGTTGCTGCTTTCTGCAGCTCTTTTTTATTTGCTTTTGCTTCTAAAGATAGAGATTTGCTAACTTTATTTGACTTTCTAAGCGCGGTGCTTTGCTCTCGCAAGCTTTCAATTTCTTTTTCCAGTGCTTTTTCTTTCTTAACAATTGGCATGCTCTTAAACTCAACTATGTAAGAAGTCGGAACCTCCTCAATTAAGACCTTCCCGTCAGTTATACTAACTTTTTTTGTATTTACATCATTAAATTTTATAATAAAAGAAGAATTAGATTTTTCCTCAAAATCTATTTCCCTGCTATACTTAAGCTCGTTTAGCGAGCTCCTCAATGAAGCAATTTCAGAGGGGCGAAGTTTAGAAGCATCAACTATAAATGTTTCGCTGTCTTTTACAAGAAATTCTGTTGTAGAATACCCTGCATTTTCAAGGCTTATAGCTCCGGCTATCGCAATAGCAGTAAAACATACAAGAAAGATAATTACTCCTTTAAGTTTCATAAAAAATAACAAAAGCCCTCTTTTTCATATTAAATACTGACGCACCGCATTAATAAATCTTTCTTGCCAAAGCAGATTTATAGAGAATTAACGTAATTGTGTTACATTTTGTACGTTAATTCTCTAATACACAATTTACGAAAGAAGTAACTCAATTAAGTAAATTGGGTATATCAAAAAATAAAGCAGTAAGACAGATAGATGATTTTATAAATATCATATTTTATATAATGCCAATTAGGTTTATAATAAATAAAAATGGAAGAGCCAAAAAAAGAAATTAAAAATAGAACCCTTACTGACAAACTAATTGATTTTGTATTTTCTAATGATGAAAGAAAATGGCTGATTCCTATAATGATATTAGCAATAGTCTTAAGGATTTTATTGGCAAATAATGTTGCTCCGTTAGCAGATGAAGTTGTTCATGGAACCCACGCTATTGATATCATTAAAGCAGGAGTAATAAATGAGCAAAATGAATGCCCAGTTTGGTTTTATATCACTGATATTGCTTATCGATTTTTCGGGGTTCATGCTCTTTCTGCAAGATTTGCAGCATTATTATTCGGAACGCTTTCCATTCTTATTATTTTTATGATATCTAAAATGCTGTTTAATAGAAAGATAGCAGTAATTTCTTCCTTTTTATTAGCTATTTCAGCATATTACATAAGATTTACTCTTGTAGAGATGGACGAAGCGATGATGTTTTTTGTTTTATGTTCTTTCTATTTCTTTATAAAAGACCTAAAAGAAAAACAAGTCATTTCTTATTTGGCTGTAACTATTATTGCAATTAGTCTATTAATCAAACCAATTTCAGTTACTTTTATTTTTTCAATGATATTATATTTTATGTATTTTGTTTACAAAAGCGGAAAAAGAGCAGAGATTATTAAGAAAAATAAAAAAAGAATAACCATTGCTGTATTAATCATACTCTTTTTTATAACCCCTGTTCTTGCTTATAATTATATTTTGTATGAACAAAAAGGAATTACAGATGTTTTATTTGCAAGGTTCTTTCATCTCAATAGGGAATTCTTTTCAGGTCTACAGGGATATGATGAATCTTATTCTTTTTCAAGCTCCGCAAATTTTCTCCCTGGTTTCTTAAAAGCTTGGTTGTTTAGTTATGACCCTCCAATATTTTTTCTTGCGATACTTGGTTTTATCTTGATTTTTCTAAAAAATGAGTATAAAACTGGAAGATTTTTTGTTCTGTTCCATATACTCCCATTTTTGTTTTTATCAGGTTCTGCGATGAATTGGCTCCATTTTGTTTCTTTTGTGCCTCTTGCTTGCGTCGGCGCTGCAGTTTTCATTGAATATATATCAATTAAGGCATCTGACAAAATTAATAAAAATAAATTAATCTTTTTTATCTTGATAATTATACTAATCTCAAATATCTGGATTATTAAGCCTCATCTTACCAGCCAGTCTGCTATTTTTAATAGTTAGATAAAGGTTGTAACGACTACTTTCCCGTGGAAGATATAAATCAGCTTCTTGCTGAATAAGTTTATCTTTACTTGAACCCTTAGCTGGAACAACATTCCCT
>JBBSYR010000024.1:0-1383 GCA_038045165.1 Nanobdellota archaeon | reverse complement strand
TTTAGCCCCCATTTTTACGTCGCTTTGCCCTGCCCAGCTAAGACAAATGAAGCAAGCAAAGCCTGAAGCTGCACAAACTCGTCGCTTCCTTCGGTCATTCTAAATTCTGCTTCGCCGGTTTTTTCAGTCAGTCGAACTTTTATTTCAGGCTCTATATGAAGGTTCCAAATCTCCTTCTGTATTTCTTTTATGACATCAACACCTGAAACACTTTCCTTGAGCATTACATCGAGCAGTTTATCTCTCGCATTTATAAAATCTCCAGCCAGAGCATAATCTAAAACTACTTTAATTCCAGTTGGTTTATTTGAAGCAGCAATCATATTGACTATTTCTGAATTTATATCCAAAGCAACAGAAGAAGTTGCCTGCAAAAGATTTATCGCTCTTCTGCAATCACCCTCGCTTGCTTCATAAATAGTTTCAAAAGAATCCGGAGAGAGCTTTAAATTCTCCTTTTCGGCAATTCTTCTTACGACTTCTGAGATGTCTTTCTTTTCAAGAAGTTTAAATCTGAATACTACACATCTTGATTGTATAGGGTCTATAATAGCACTTGAATAATTGCACGAAAGGATAAACCTGCAGGTATTAGTGTAATTTTCCATGGTTCTTCGCAAAGCCTGCTGTGCTTCTTTTGTCAAAGCATCTGCCTCGTCTAAAAAGATAACTTTGAATGGAACATTTTCAAGCGCTTTTGTCCTCGCAAAATCTTTTACTTTCTGCCTTACAACATCAATTCCTCTTTCATCAGATGCATTTAATTCCAAATAATTCTCTCTCCATGCCTCGCCAAATAATTCTTTTACAATTATCAGTGCGAGAGTTGATTTTCCTATTCCTGCAGGTCCGGAAAAAAGAAAATGGGGAATATTCATTGCCTTAACAAGAGAGCTCACTCTTTTCACTATCTCGTGCTGACCAACCATCTCTTCAAATTTCGTAGGACGATACCTCTCAGTCCAAATGTCGCTCTGCCCCATGATTAAGTTGCGTTTTGGCTTTTTATAAAGATTGTTGTGCTTTAAGCATACTAAGTTAATTTTGAGTTACACTTCTTAGTGCTATGGATAACTGCATTACTTGTAGCTCTCTGTGTTGCAGTTCTCCAGACAGAAGCGTACAAAATCCGCTACAAGCTACGCAGTTTTCTGTATCAGAATATAATTCTCATGACGAGACTTCAAGGCGCGAAAGCAAATAATATTCAACAACTTAGAAAACAGCCAATTCATCCAAATCCTCGGGTGCTGGCAAATCCAGCAGTATTTTTAAACTTTTAAACCTTTCTAAAACCTCAGCTTTGCATTTAAAAAGCTTCTTTAAAATTAGGCTTTGCGTATAAATTAGCCCTTCTTAATCTTCTTGAAGTATGATAATCTT
>JBBSYR010000023.1:0-2507 GCA_038045165.1 Nanobdellota archaeon | reverse complement strand
AGGAGATTATGGATTTTGGGGAGCGATTTTAGGATTATTTATGCATAATATTCCAGCACTTGTTTTGCTGATTGTTCTGCTGATATCATGGAAATACGAAATAGTCGGAGGAATCGCTTTTATCCTTGCAGGAGTTATCTATATTATTTTTCTCGTGATAGCATCTATTAAAACGAGCTTTGAATGGCATTATATGCTCTGGGCGCTGCAGATATCTGGAATTGCATTTCTTATAGGAATTTTATTTCTGGTAAATTGGTTCAAAAAGAAAAAATAGTATTTTTCTCTGTCTTTTTTACCTATATACAAATTATTGAGACTTATATCTCAATAATCCTCCCTTCCCGGCCAACATTAATAACGCGAGTTTTTCCGATTTTCTCTTCCATGCCGCCAGCTTCATGAATGTGGCCATGCAAAAGAATGTCGGGCTTAAATTGCTTTATCGCTTTGGTTATAGACTCGCTTCCAGAAATACCTGAACATTCAGATATACTTTTTGAAGGGTGCATGTGCGTTACCATTATCTTTTTTTCTATCCCTGCTATACCCATATGGGCTTTTTTTAGAGTGTTAAACAATTCTTTTTCAGAAATTCTGCCTTGACCTGGACCGATTGCACCGCCTGCTCCAAAGAAGCCAATATTTTCATAAACTGCTGAATAACCATGAATGTTTTTTATTCCGTAAGTTGCAGCTATAAAATCTGTCGTGGCAAAAGAATCCCAATTGCCCGGAACAATGAGGACTTTTTTGTTTTTTTCTTTGAACGGCTTGATAATATCTTTTGTTTCTGCCCAGCCGAGCAAATCTCCACAGAGCACAACTAAATCAACTTTTTCTTCTTCTGCCATGATAGCTAATTTTTTTGCCAGTCTAGAATCACCATGCAAATCTGCTGCTGCTAAGACTCTTAGTTTTGTCATTTTGTATGTTTTTTCTATAGAGAGCTTTGAATAACACTCAAATTTTTGAGTTATGGATAACTGCATTACTTGTAGCTCTCTGCGTTGCAGTTCTCCAGACAGAAAACTGCGTACAAAATGTGCTACAAGCTACGCAGTTTTCTGTATTCGAGGGTTTTCAAAGCTCTTAGAGGATTTTGGGGTTTTTCCAAATCCTCTATACTTTGTTTGTTCAATATCTTTATAAATCCTATTTTTTTTATTTAATTCATGGGATTAAGAGGGATAGTCATCGCAGGGCTTATTATTTTGTTAGTTATTATTTTAGTTGCTATTGGAATCTATAAAGTTTCTCATGTGTCTGAAAAAGAAAAGTTATTATCTGATGCTCAATTTGCGCTTCTTTCTAATCCTACTGCCGGCTTAAATGAAAGTGAAGCAGTTTTGCAGTTTAATGAAAGCTTTATTTATTATTTTCTTTATAGCATAAATGCCCAGAATCTGCGAAATCCAAAAATAAAATTTGTTATAGATGATGAGATTTTTAGTGCGATTTTAGACAGCGAAAAACTAATTATTTCAAGAGAAAATATACAAGAAGAGGATATTATAATTAAAACAACTAAAAAAGAAGCTATAAAGATGCTTAGGGATAAAAATTATATCTCTGCTTCTTTTAATGATGGAGCGTCAAGCATTGAGATGGCTGCTGGAAAAATCACTCTGCTCTCGAAAGGGTATCTTAATTTATACAAAGAGCTTACAGGAAAAAGCATTACTGGAAATTTTTTAAGGGTTTAAATTTGTCGTCCCTGTTTTGTGCAACTTTTTAGCATTTGTCACTCCTGTAGATAACAAAATTGCAGAAAAGTTTAAAAGCCATATATGGACTTAGATATATAGTTTGCATCACGACTCTTGGGATGCATATAATAACATGAAAGATAACTTTGATATATTTTTTAGAAGAAAACCTGCCTTACTCTTGGTTGCTCTGAAAAGAATGGCACGCGCAAGATATGGCAGTGTTCTAGCAAAAGAAGTAGATTGCACATATAGCCATGCGGTTAAAATTCTTCAGAATTTGGAGAGGCTTGGACTGGTTATGTTTGAGAAGCAGGGGCGCATTAAACTGATAAAATTGTCAAAGAAAGGGCAGGAAATTGCTGATAATATTGAGAATATAAAGAGATTGATTGGTTAATTAATTTTAAAATTCTTCACAATTTCCAAATAACACTCTTTGCAAAGATGAAGTTTCTTTATATTGTTGTCTTTATCGGGAGGGCTGAGCAATATTGCCCCGAATTCATTTAACTCTTTTTTGCATTTATCGCATTTAGGATTAATTGTCATTTTTTATTTCTATCCCCCTATCAATGAATGGCCCCGACGGTGCTCGCAGACTTCGTCCGCGGCAACTTCAACTCTTACGAGATTGAAGTGATTTGAACAAATCCCGTTAGTGTAAATGGCCCCGACGGGATTTGAACCCGCGACACCTGGATTTCTCGATTGCAACGCAATCGTGAGCCATCAAAGACTCACGTCGTTTGATGTTAAGAGTCCAGTACTCTGACCGGGCTGAGCTACGAGGCCTTA
>JBBSYR010000022.1:0-5213 GCA_038045165.1 Nanobdellota archaeon | reverse complement strand
ATTAATAGAATTTCAAACTACTTTGAAAAGGAGGCAAGTATTATGACGTAGTGTACTTAATCAGCGTAAATCCTTGGTTTAATCCAGCTTGACAAGAACCTGCGTAACCATATTGTTTATCCCCAGTTACTCGTTTTGTAGAGCCCGATGGACAAGTAAGTTCATAATTTGAACAGGTTGCTGAACCATATGTCATAACTCCATTGCAATCAAATAAGCGATATTCTGGACCTCCTGCCGGATATGTGCATACTGTATCATACCCTCCCCCAACAATTGTTCCTGCTGTTGTAGCTGTTGATTCGCTTCAACCAGGCATAAAATAACCTATAATCTTCAGACTGTCATCAATAGAAGAGCTCTGATAACTATAATCAAACCTTCTATCAGCTGTTATGGGGTAAATTCCTTGCTGTATAAGTTGCTTACTCAAAAGATAATAAGAAGGGCTTGAACTATCTTTTCGTATTTTAATAAATGCCCCATCTCCGCCCGGAGAGAGTCTTCCTTCCAAAATAACTGCAGTTGCTCCAGCAGGAATCGCCGCAGAAGCATCATAAGTATTCCATCCAGCTCCGACAAAAATAGAGATAGCAACAGGATTTATAAAAACAATATTCGATACTCCGCTTCCTCCGCCAGTTTTGCAAGCATAATATTCAAATGTAGTTTGATAAATATCGTCTAATGCAGGAGCATAACATCCTACCCCGACGGCGTCCGCTCTCCCTGAAATAGTGCCATAAAATTGAACAGTTGGTGATGTTGGAGGATTATGACGACATAAACCTGTCGCACCGCCCTCTACCATTTGTGCTGCAGTTGCTGAAGGACCTGCAGATTTCCAACTACAACTTTCGCTTCCACCGCTTCCGCCTCCCCCTACTCCATCTTTCAACAAATCCTGAACCGTTCTTAGACTTCCATCATTCATTTTAACAACACTCTCATCCGCACTATGACCGAATGTAACTGCTTGAGTTGCAGTCCTATCAAAGGTCCCCGTATAAGCATAAACCGCAAACACACCTGCTAACATTAATATCGCTCCAAGAATTACAAAAAACCTTTTCTTGCTGACATTCACCTCTAATTTCATTCCTTTTATAAGATAATTAGCTATTTAAACTTTATTTCTGCTATTTGCAATTTTCTTCTATAAGCATTTTTATCTTTTTCCTGCCCTCTTCAGTTTTCGAGAGTTTATTATAAAATCGTTTAGCCATGATAAATTGGGCGTCAATAAAGGGTTTAAGTTTTTTCTTCCAATTACTATGCGTCCTCAGATATTCAGCCCATCTTTCTATTTGACTCTCATGCACTTTTCTCATTTTCCATCCTCAATATTTTTATTTTCTCTTTATGATTTTTTATTTCTTCTTCAGAAATCTCATCCTTATAAAAATATTTAAGTCATATTTTATTTGTATTTACTCTCTCTGTTATCAAAATTAATGTAAGGTACTTTTACTTTTTCTCTTGGATACAATGTTTTTATTGCCTTAACAATTTTTGGCGCAATACTACTTCTCCAATGTTCAGCATACGCTACAATTTCAGGCAGTATATCACAGACAAGAATAGTTTGTCTTAGTGAAAATCCAAGGTCGTGCGCCTGATAAATCTGGCTCGCTTTACTAAATGTAAGTCGGTTAGAATCACGAAATCGCTTAATTGCGGTATTTTTTTTTGATGTTGGTAGAGTGTGCCGTTCAATAGCAGTATCAGATAACCCTGAAAAATATGCTATATCGGACAGATTAAGATATCCTAACTTTCCTGCTTTTTTTAATGCAGATGATTTTTCCTCAGATACTCTCTCAAATTCTCTGTTTCCATGAAGTGGAAGAATACTGCTTCGTGAAAATATTATTCCTACCTCTCCCTGCGTACTAAATCCTACTCTTTGAGCAAACCATTCCAACGAGTGCTTTTTTCCTTGTTCTTTTACTTTTTCATACATTGTGAATAATTTAACAAGTTTTTTATGGGGAATTGCCCGCTTAGTTGTTCCAAATCTTGAATTAAGATTGTATTCATATGCTTTCTTTTCTGCCCATGAAAGTTCTGGAGAATTAATTAACTGTTCAATTCTTTGTTGTAATAAAGAAACAGTTTTTGTGCGCAAGTTATATGGCTCGTTTCTTTTGGCTCGCCAGGTGTTATACAAACCAAGTCCTTCAATATATTGACGTGTACATTCTTTCGTTAAACCTGTATCATCAGCTATTGTTGTTTGAGATTTACTCTCTAAAACGCCCTGTACCACTTTTCTTGTTTTATCATCCATAGTCCGCAAAGAATCCTGCAAAGTTTTAATTTCAAGCTCTGATAATGCTGGCTGGCGAGTGCTTATTTCGGTTTTAATTAGAACTCTATATAAACTACAGCCAGTTAATTTAAGTTCATCAGCAATAAAAAAAAGTCTTTTTCCTTTTTTTAGTTCTTGTTTAATAAGTAAAATATCAGCCCCTTTTCTTCCGCGGGGCATTTTTTGTATATCTATTCCTTCTTTTACTGAATAATAACTTACTGTACCATAGGTTAATTGCAATTTTACTGCAATTTCCTGCCTTGTCTTTCCTTGTTTAGCAAGCGTTCGTATGCTTCTAATAGTTCTTTGATGTTTGCTTATTTTTACCGGTTGATAAAGATTGCTCATAAAATAACACATCCGGGGTTATTCTTAAAGATATATATGGTGTATTTAAATAGTAGTTACTATCGTGTTTTTTTCGCAAAACTCCCAGCAACTAAAAGCGGAAAAACAATAGTTGCATCTCCAAACACTTTCACACTTTCTGCGTTAGGCAGGATTTTCCCCCATGAAACTGCTTCTTCTGGCAAAGCGCCTGCATCGCTTCCATCAAATTCCTGCGAGGTATTAATATAAACAGCATAATCAGCCCCGTTTCGCAACATGTTGGCATTTAAAATTGAGTGCTTCACAACTCCTGCGCCGAGAATAATTACTCCTGATTTTTTTAAGCCAATTGTTAAATTATTAAATCTCTTTACATCTTCAACAATATCTATTTTAAAATCCGGATGTTTAAAGCTGAAAAAATAGATATTATCTCCAAGAGCTCCGTCAGTCAGAACAGGGCAATAAACAGGAATTTTATTTTTCCATGCCCAATAATAAATACTTTCGGGATTATTTATTTTCTCTCCAAGCTTCCAAATCAACTCGCTTGGACAAAGAATTTTTCCAGTTTTCTTTTGCTTCTCATAGACTTCCTCCAAAATGGGCTGAAGCCATTTTTCAAATTCAAGATATCTATTATTAGACGCATAAATGTTTCCAATTCTATTAATTCCTTTTCTGCGCAATTCTTTTCCAGAAGCCCTAAAATCACCTAACTTGAAATCTCCAAGACATTTAATTATATCTTCTTCCACTCCTCCCGCAGTTGTTACAATAACATTAATCTTTTTATGTTCAACTAAATATCTAAAAACATCCCTTAATCCGGAGGAAATCATATTGCTCGTATATCCAAGAAAAATAAATGCTTTATTAGAAATCATTTTATTAGTAATTTTAATTGCTTGTGCAAAATGGCTTGCCTGAAAACCTGTACTTGCATAACTCTTAACAATTTCTTTATAGTCTACTCCCTGATTAAAGTCATATCCCATTATAGGAATTCCTTCTGCTTCCTTGCTCTTCCTAAGCAAATTCTTTCTTGCTGTCTTTTCTTTGTTCATAATATCAGGTAATTTTGAGAATATTTAAACCTTAAGAAGACCGACTGCCTTGCTCTCACGCTATTTGTTCAAGCAACAAAGGGAAAACAAAAAACAATTTGTGCAACAGCTAAAAAAATATCCTAAATTGCTTCCTTTAATTTTACAATGATTTTATTCAAAAAAACATAAACTTTCTCAGCATATTCTTTGTCTAAAATTTTACCATAATAGGTAACAGAATTTCTAAAGTATCTTAATTCATTGAGAAAAGAAATTTCACTATCTAAAAATTCAAGTTTTCTAAGATAGGATATTTCAGCTTCATGTGCATAATTTCCTGAAAAAGAATATCCTTCTAAAAGTAACTTTGCTCTTATTAATTCCATTATAACATCATAGCAGTCTTTTATTATTGAATTTGCATTTTTGTCATTAATTCCGATAATCTGAACTCTTTCTTTTAATCCTTCAAAGGAAGTCTCTGATTCTTTTATCAAAAATTCAGCTCGCGGCTTGTCAGGAATAGATTTTCTAACTATTCCTCTTTGCAGATAATATTCAAATTCTTTAGGTAAGTTCATATATCTATGCTCCCCGATAACAATATACCATTTAGTATGCTGTCTCTTAAATTTTTGTGTATTTCTTTAAATGAAATATAGAAATTAATTGTCACTTTCCTTTCTAATTTCTTATTAAACTCTAACAATTTTATCTCCTTGCTCTTTGTTCCAATTATTGCAATATCAATATCAGATAGATGTTTTTCGCTTGTATTGGTCCAAACATCATCTCCTCTTGAATAACTGCCAAAAAGGATAATTACTGTTCCTGGAAAGCTATTTTGTAAAAATTTAACCAGTCCTGACTCATAAACCATCTTAAGATTTTCAGCCCTTTTCATATCAATAGCATCTTGGTTATCTCTATTAAATTCAATTGAAAGAAGATTAATATTGCTTATTTTTTTTACCTTTATTAATCCTTCTTTCTCTAATTCTTTTAATGCATTAGAAACAGCTGTTGGAGATTTATTTAAATGCCTTGCTATTCCCCTAAGACTTAAACTGTGCCCTGCTTTTATGCAAAAAAATCTGAATATTTCTGATTGCAATCTCGTCCATTTAACTTGATACATGTCCATATTAAATAACACTTGGCTATCATAATTTATAAGCCTTTCTATTGCCTTTGTTATAGTATCCCGAAATTATTGCGCCCCCATACACTAATATCCATATACTGCAACTGCGTAAACTACTCCCTGCTAAAACAAGACCATGGGTATATGAAGTTCAGAATTCTCGGAGTCTAAAAGTATGATAATGCTAACAGAAAGCTTTGTTTAATACCTTGCTATTAGCTATATAACTCGCGAGGGACTTAAAAGGCATAATCAAAGAACAAAGACAAGAAATAGAAGGAATTGAAAAGAAAGATAAAACAGCTAATACGAGTCGCTTATAGTATAGAGGATTTGGAAAAACCCCAAAATCCTCTAAGAGCTTTGAAAACCCTCG
>JBBSYR010000021.1:0-2879 GCA_038045165.1 Nanobdellota archaeon | reverse complement strand
TTAATATGTCAAGAATTGCTTTTTTCGTAAACTCCCTACTTTAGTTCGTGAGAAAGAAAAAGCAATTCTTGAACACCTCAAAACTTTTCAAGTTTTGATGGCACAAAAATCTCTGATTTTTGTTGTGCTCAAGACATCAGGAATTCCATGAAAGAATTCCTGAATGCGCTCAAGAATTGGGAATTCTTGACGACTCCGAACACGCTCCGGAATTTATTCCGGAGTTCTTGACAAGAATAAAAACCGCAGAAACTTTTCCGCATCAACAACTTTAAATAAACCTTCTTCTATAAATTACCATAAAAAATAGGTTAAAATGGCTGTTGACATAAAAAATCTAATTGCTGCAATAAATCCAGGCATTTACTGCGAAAAATTTAAAATTGAAAATGGAATTACAGCCAATCTGCGCGAGCAAGTAAAATCAATAGCCCAAGAGCAGGGATATTTAAAAGCAGCTGAAAAAGCAAAATTAATTGAAAGCGACTATATGGAATTCGACGATGCGAGCGACAAAGCAATGTATTACAAAAATCCTTTCAATCTCACAGCCCTGAAAGCTCCAGTCGAAAAGCACTCCCTCATCTACGACTCATTCGGTGAAAGTCTCGAACCGATTTATTTCTGGCTTCTCGATACCATAAACAAGGAATATGCAGACATTAAAAAAATTGAGAAAGTAATAGACAATTTTATCTCGTCTCCTGGCTCAGCGCACTTTTCAGAAATGGGCGGCAAAGCAACAAAAATGCAGGAAGAAGCAATGAAGCTTCTCGGAGCTGCAAACCAAGTTATCAAATCAGTTATTAACATAATTTATGACTTAAAAGAAATGAAATTGCGTCTTGATTTATATAAAAATTTCAAGTCAGACAAGCCAGAAATCAAAGGGTCTGCTCAGCTTTCTCTAAAACAGCTTTGGATGGATAGTGTTGACATAAAAAGAGGAAATAGTTCAATTAAAGTAATGGCGCAGCAATTCCAGTTTGTTACACTAATCGACGCATTCATGGCTGCTGATTCGCTGAAAAGCATTGAAAAAATAGATTTAAATGATAGAGTAAAAAGAATTCTATTGCAGCGCGTCGGTGAATTTGAAGATTGGCTCAAAGCCTCTGAAAAAGAACTTGCAAAAAGATTTGAGATTGAAAAAATATACTTGAAAAGCCAGGTGAACTCAGTAAAAATCTACGCTCGATGGGTTAAGCCCTACTTAAAAGCAGCAAAAGCCCTTGAACAGCGAGCAACTCCAACAGCTGCACTGGTAAATTCTTTTAATACCAGTTTATTCGAGCTTGCCTTCTTAGCAATAGGAGAATATGACCCTATAAAAGATGACATTCCAAAAGGAGATTTGCCAAAAATGGTTTCAACAGCAAAAAGAAGAAATTATAATACTCTAATGTTAGTAGAACTAACTTTCAGAACCGCTCCTGAAAGAGCTCAGCAAGGAGGATATGGATTCAGAGGAAGAGTTGAAGTCTCTTTTACAAGTGCTGCTTTAAACACCGACGAAATTGAAGTCCTAAAAAAAGAAATCGAAAAAGATGACTTGGGTGATTTATTCAAAACAATTGAAGGAGTTACCGACGACAGCATGGAGCAATTGAAAGTAGATATAGATGAGCTTCTCAAAGACGAAGACGAAGAAAAAGAAAAGAAGAAAGAAGAAGACACAAATCCCTTTTCAGCTCTTGCCTCCTTATTTAAAAAAGAAACTCTCCCTGCAAAGAAAAGCGAAAGTAAAGAAAGCAAAAGTCCTGCAAAAATAGAGCCTGATAATGATATAGAAAAAGTAATGCGCAATCAAGCTGTCGTAAAAGCAAGGCAAGAGTGCAGAAAAATATACGACCTTTACAAAAAAGCCCATAGTCTGCCTGGCTTTTAATACATGGTTTAGATAAACAAATGACTTTAAAAGAAAAAATAAGCAAGAAAATAAAAAAAGCAATTCTTGATAATGCGAAGAATCGAAGATTCTTGAACACCTCAAAAATTGAAAATTTTCTCAGTGTAAAAGAAAAGGCACTAACTGCAGTTGCTAAATCAAAACAAACTAAACCTCTAAAACTCGAAATGAAAATAAAGCCAGAAAAACTGGAAGATAAGATAGAGCAAATCTCTTCTGAAAAAATCCCTGATGCATCAGCATCCTCATCTCAAGCATTTGCCCCTTCTCTTCAAACATCTCCCCAACAGCAGATTACAGAAGAGCGAAATTATTCAAACATCGCAAGAGAAAGAAGATACGCCAGCCAGCGAGCAGAACAGCTAGAACAAGCTGCAGCGCCAAGAACAGATGAACCAAGAACAACTGAATCTGCAGGACCAAGAACAACTGAAGCAGAACGAACTCCCTATTCAACAATAGTCTTATACAGCGGCGCGCAGCAGCGAACAACTGAAACAGCGAGAGCTTATGAGCCAGGAGAAAATACCATGCGCAGAGCAATGCAAATGGCAAATCGCCTCGCAAACAAAGCTCCTCAGCCAAAAATAGAGCAAGACGAGATGTTTGAAAATAAAATGCCTGATCGAACTCCGCAAAATGCGTCTGAAAAAGTTAATTACAGCATAATTAAACCTGAAGAGCAAAAGCCAAAACGCAGATATCCTTGGGAAGGCTGATGTTTTTCTCTAAATTAGGGCATCGGCTAAGATTAAAACCAAGACAATTTTCCAGAAGTCCAAGGTTTCATAACCTATTCTTTCAAAGCATATTTCACAAGAGATATTGTTTAGTATTCGTGACATCCCTCAGACTTTTGCACAATGTTCTATAAGACTCAATAGCTTATTTCTTCTCAATGGCAAAAATATGTCCGCCATCTCTGCTGGCGTTCTTCCTTCCAATTGTTGGTTCGATTTGACAAAGTTAT
>JBBSYR010000020.1:0-8000 GCA_038045165.1 Nanobdellota archaeon | reverse complement strand
ATTTAAGTTTATCGGTATTACTCGATAGTTTAGAAATTCATTTCGGAGATACTAATAAAATCCTCTGCTTCAAGTATGTACAATCATACCATCAGTTTAAATTCTCTGTCGGGATTTTAATTAATTATCAGACCTTAGATTTGTTTCTATCTATTTTGTCGGAGCTGCCTGAAGCGCATTAACTTATATGCAAAAATTCAAGCAATTCTTACAATTTCTCCATTTTTATCCAGCTCAATAAAATGCGTTACTTTGCCTGTTTTGAAGTCGTCACACTGATTTTCAGGCAAATTGTCTTCAGCAATTCTGGGGGCATTTACAATATCAAGTGCATAATTTGTAATAGTTCCAAGGCACTGGCTTGAAAAGTTCATTCCAACTATCTTTTTAGAATTATAGATTTGAATTGCAGAATCAATAGCCCTCTGCTGATTTTCAACTTCTTGCGGAATAATTGCAGGATTTCCGTGTTTAATATAAACTCCTCTTGAATCTTTAATCCAGTTATCTTCACCTCCGAAAAAGAAAGATCTCAAAGATAAAAAAAGCAATACGGAGATAATAAAAACCACAAAACTCCAGAAAACCAGCTTTTTTGCAAAGCGAATTTTTCCATCATTCTTCATGTTTTATTCAGGGTTTTTTATGTTTTAAATGTTTTGAACATCAAAAAAAACGATGAGGCGCTCGTTTTTTTGATTCAAGAATTGCCACGTATGCATGAGCAAACATCGCTTGCAAAAATTCAAAAAAGAAAGATATTTAAATACGCAAGTTCTTAATTTAATATGGAAAACAAGAGGATGAGCATTAAAGTGAAGTATTCTAGAATTAATTGTTCTACTTGCGTCTTCTTTTTATTTAAGTAATAAAAATAATTTTCTGGTTCTTGCAATACAACAATATGACATTAAAAATAACCTCATCAGCTCTTGAACATGCTTTTTCTATTCATAAATCTAAAATTTCATCTTCTTTATTAAAAGAAATAGAGAAATTTAAAAAACGAAACTGCTTAATTGCAGGATTTGATTCTAAACTATCTGGAATAAAGAGCATCTGTTGTGAGCAGTGCCTTAAGGCGTTTATATTGAGCAAAACAGAAGATTTCGGTTTAAACAGTCAATTAAAAGAAGCTATTAATCTTTCATTTAAATGTGAAACCGGCCACAACAGCTATTATTTAGATGGGGGAAAGTTATTAACCCTAAAGAAATCCTCTGTCTTTAGATAGCGGCTAATCATATGCAGAGGATTTCTTTGGCCTCACAAAACCGCCCCGAAGGGTTTTGTGATGAGTCTGATTTATAATTTTGCCAAGCTCATTTAAACTGCTGATTATAAAATCAGGCTTGGCTTTGACAATTTCAGGCAGTGTGCTCCAGGAAGCAGGTCCGAACACAATCACAGAAGCGCAGCCAATATCTTTAGCAAGAGAAGCATCAACACCCATGTCCCCCACATAGATTACCTCTTCTTTTTTAAGATTTGCTTCTTTAATGATTTCTAAGAATTTCTCAGCTTTGTTATTAAAGTTGTCTGATGCATAAATTTCATCAAAAAAATCTGCTTTAAAATTGGAGAGTGAGTCATTTATTACTAAGCTGATTGAATTTGATAGAATTATTTTTCTCTGCTTTAGCTCGCGGAGTTTATAAAAACCCTCGGCCGGCGTAAATTTCTTTATACTTTCATTGAGCTCTACTCTTAAATACTTTTGAATTTCAGCTATCTTTTCTTTGTCTTTTGTTAAAAGGCTGAGTGATTTATTTAAAGGCATTTTACCAAGCGAATGCAATAATCTTTTACTTGGAGTATAACCAAGCTCAGGAAGCTTCTTTTTGATAATCCTCAAAATAATTGCTTTTGTGTCAGCTAAAGTGCCGTCAAAATCAAAAACTATTAGCTCAATCATACTATTTAGAACTCTGCTTTTTCATAAATCTTTGTATAAATTCATCGTGCTCGCTTCTGTCAACAATACTTCTTAATTTCCAGAAATTCTCTCCGGGCAGAGCATCATCTTTCACAAGATTCCTTGCTTGATTATGAAGTGCGTATGATAATAAAACAGCTCCGTCAGACTTATCAGCAGCTTTTTTGGCAGTCACTATCGTGTTTCCAAGAGAACTGAACTTAAGTTTTCCGTCTATTGATTCAATTATCATCTCCCCGATATGAACTCCAATACCATATTTAATCTTAGATGCATATTTTTGATTATGCGCGGAGAGCGAACGCTCTGCATTTCTTGCAAATTTCAACGCTTTCATCTTATTATCTTGCTCTTTAGTTATAATTGGGGAGAATATAAATAACTTAGTCTCGTCTTCATCTTGAACTCTTGCCTTTATTTCTTCTGCATTTCGTATAATTTTCTCAACAACAGCAAGCGAGCTTTCTGAAGATTTAAGCTCTTTAAAGTTCTTTATCTTCACAGCAACAATAACAGAACCTTCTTTTTTGCCAACTGAACTTGGGATATTTTTAACCGCCTTTGAAATTATGGGTGCAGATTGCGGGATATCCATATCTAGCTTAGTATAATTCCTTTCATTAGATGTTCTTCTTAAAGGAGAGAAAATACTAGGGGTTTTTCCGTAATATGCTTTTTTTGCATTCTTGATATAAAAATAAATAACTATGGTGCAAAGCAATAAGATAACTATTGCCCACATCCAAAAATAAAGTTTGCTTCCAAAAATATCATTTGTTTCATTAATCTCAATAGCTTTTCCAGTTAGAAAAGAGCTGCCAAGATTAAAAGATTCATCTCCCTTGGTTGTACTAATATCATAATTGCCGTCTGGAGCAGAAATCTCGTACTTTTTAATTGCTCCAACACCCAGAGCCACGTTTTTTATTTCTGAAAAATTTCCCACGGAGATTTGTATTGGCTTATTTAATGGTATATTTCCAGTATTGGTAATAATCAAAGTCTTATTAACAATAGAAAAAGAAACATTTTCAAATTCTCCAACATAAAATCCTTTTTTAATTTCAAGATCGCCAAATTTAGCATTCACATTCCAATAACCTGGGGGATAGTCTGAACCTAATGAAAATGTGTTTGCTTCTCCAGAAATAACTAAAATACTGCTTGTAAAATTCTTTCCTGGTCCAGAAATAATAGAAATTGCTTCCTGTCTTGCTAAGCTTTCTGCTTGGTCAGAAAGTAAAATGGTGTAAACAACATCCTCTCCAGGCAGAAACTCCTGTTTATTAAGAGCAACATCTATTCCCTCAATAATCTGCTTTACTCTAATAATTCCATTTGCACTGCCTTCATTTCCGATATTGTTCAAATCATCTTTGTCATATGCCCTTATCACAACTTCATAACTTCCAGAAGCCGCATTTCTAGGAATTATCAAAGATAAATTGAAATTGCCTTTGCTTACAATGCTGGAAGCTTGTAATCCAATCTCTTTTACAGAAACTTCAACAAAGCCATCCAGCAATTCGCTGTTGCTCTTGCGAGCAATGCCTGAGATTTTTACCTCTTTTTCAGGGTCAGCAACGCTATCAAGAAAAAACTGAACATTCACTTTTCTGCTAAGGTCAAAATTCTGCCCTCGCGCATTTGCTCCTGAATAGGAAGCAGTAATATAACAAATTCCGGCGAAATTTTTTATTAAAAAGTTATCTAACTTGGCAGAAATGCTGATAGTTTTGCGCTCATTAGGTTTAATGCTATAGGGGCTTTTAAAAATCTCTATATCTCCTGAATCGCAGACAATTTTCGAAATAAGAAAATCACTTGTGCCTATAGACGAGCTTAGAGTAATATTATAATCTAATACTCCCCCAATGTTGTATAAAGAATCTGTCTGCCCAATTAAAATTTCTGCAGATGCAAGAGGCATTAAAATAAAGACTATGCCTAAAATCAAGCTTCCGAAAATTAAATCTCTCTTTCCCATAGGATTTAGAGCTTTTTTTCATATATAAATCTTATTGCTTTTGTGTTTTGCGGCATTTATTCTCTATAATACTGCTGCAGCTTGCTGCGGGGATAAAGCTATAAGTTTGTAGAACATAGCTTTAAGATGGTACTTGTCAGATCATCGACTATGTGTAAATTAATCCTCTGAAAGAGGATTAATATTCCATTCTACTCTCGCCCTATTAAGAACATTAATATTATGATTAATCCACCTTAAAGTTTCCTCATTTCTTCTCGCAGAAGGAAGGCGAGAATAAACTTTATCGCCATGCAGTGCTTTTTTGCTGTGAATCGTACATTCTACTTTAACTCTAAATCTATAATGTTTTTTATAACGACGAGGATGTTCGTTTGATTCTGTGTTCATTTCTTTCCAAGAAGGATAACCATCTTGCTTTCCATTCCACGCACTTTTTCCAGTTTTACATTTAAAATAAGGTGTTCCGCCCTTTTCTTTAACTTCTCTACAATTTTTCTTGCACCAATATTTTGTATCGCCCATCCAATCATGAATAGAAAAATTCTCATGAACTTTATTTACATGCTCTCGCATTATAATATTGTCTTTTCCCTCTTTCATCAGAATATTTACTGCAGGAACAATCATGCTCTTAATTCCTGCAGTAATATGATCTCTAAGATGATCTCGTCTTTCAATTGTTTTCTTTGCTCTTAGGCTAAACCACGACGAAAATAATGTAGTTCTAATACCAGTCATATCTGTAGCAAAATCATTTTCAATTATAGATAAGGGCTTAGAACTTTCTTCAATTAATTGATCTAAGATTATTTGTAGAGAGTTATGTTCATTGTAATTCGAAAGAGTTTTGAAGCAGGGAATAGTTGCTGAAATTATTTTAAATTGCCGGAGCAAGAGGAGAAGTCCTCTTGCTCTTCTTACAGATAAATTAGGAAATTTTCTCCAAATCAATAAACATTGTATTATAGATTTCATCTTTCTTCCTTTACAAACATAATTTACTAAATAATTCACATAGCCAAAGAAGTGCAAGAACTCAGTTTCCTGCACTTTATTGTAAAGCGCCTCATTTCGAGGCCACCTCTCTTTCTTTTTCATGATTATTGTTGTGCCCACTAATAGAAATAGATTTGTGTGTTGCATTATATATAATAGACTATGCAAAATGTTTATATATAGTTGTGCCTACATAATTAATGATGTTTATAAGAGCAAAGAAGAGGGAAGGGAAAATTTATTATTATATCGTAGAAGGAATTAGGAAAAAGGATAAAGTTAATCAAAAAGTTAAGAGATATTTAGGAACAGCAGAAATTTTACTTAAGAATCTTGAATTATTGGATAATCTTCTTAAGAAAAAGCACTAGTTTTTACACATAGTTCAGATCATCGCAAATTTTATATACTGGCTTCTCATCATTTTATCATGTTTAATCTAAGGATTTGTCGGCGGCATTCAAAGTAATTATTTTATTATAGATTCATCTATGCAGTGTGTTTTTGGCGTTCTGTTTCGCAATTGCAGTATTCAGCAGGAGATATTACATGGGCTGGGCTCTTGAGAATTCTATGCCTGAGCACTTGAGAATTAGCAAATGTCAAATTGTTATTTATAATTATAAGGGGGGAGTTATGAGAATAACACGCGCAGATGTTCAAGAATGTGTCCGCATCTTAGAAAGTGAAGCATTTCACTACATCTATTCTCTAAAGAGATTTAAGCCTAACGAATCTTATACCTATAAAGTAGAAGAGAGAAAGTCCTAATCTTTATAAATCTCATTTGCGTCAAAAAACCATGAAAAAAGAGTTTGAAGTCACGCCTTGGGAAGTTTCGGGAGAGATTGATTACGAAAAATTAGTAAAGGATTTTGGCACCTCTTTGATATCTGATAAAGTTAAAAAAAGACTGGAGAAAGCGCATCCTTTGCTAAGAAGAGGAATTTACTTTTCCCATAGAGATTTTGATAAATGGCTGGATGCATTTGACAAGGGGAAAAAAGTTTCTGTTTTAACTGGAAGAGGTCCATCTGAAAAAATGCATCTTGGGCATTTGGTTGCTTTTTTTGTGGCAAAATCCCTGCAGGATGAATTTGACTGCGAAGTTTTTATTCCGATATCTGACGATGAAAAATTTTATGTAAAACAGGATTTGAGTTATGAAAAAGCAATTGAGTTTTCGCAGGATAATATCCTAGATTTAATTGCCTTGGGTTTTAAGCCCGGCAAGACATTTATTTTTGAAGATTTTGTTTACACTGATATTTACAAATACGCTGCGCAAATTGCAAAGAAAATTACATATTCAACTGCCAAATCAGTTTTTGGATTAAAGCCAGACAGCAATATTGGATGGAGTTTTTATCCTGCTATGCAGGCGGCGCATATTCTTTTTCCGCAGTTTAAAAGAGGTAAGCACATTTCAGTTGTTCCAGTTGGGATTGACCAAGACCCTTTCATCAGATTAACAAGAGATATAGCTGAAAGTTTTGGTTTTGAAAAGCCCGCTGCGCTTCATGCGAAATTCATTCCATCACTTTATGGAGACCCAAAAATGTCCTCTTCTAAGGAAGGAGCAATATATTTGTCAGATTCTCCTGAAGAAGTAAAGCGCAAAATAAATAAATACGCTTTTTCCGGCGGAAGAGACACGTTGGAAGAGCATCGCAGGCTTGGAGGCAATCCAGATATTGATGTTTCTTTCCAATACTTAAAAATGTTCTTTGAGCAAGATGATAAAAAACTGGCCAAAATAGAGGCAGATTATCGTTCAGGAAAATTGCTTTCAGGAGAATTAAAAGCAACATTGATAGAAAAAATCAATGCTTTTTTGAAACAGCACCAGCAAAATAGGGAAAAAGCAAAAAAAGAAATTGATAAATTTATTTATAAGATTTGATTCTTAAATAATATCTAATTCTTATTCACAATATGTAACTCCATTAATTCTTGGGTCTTCCCAATAACCTTTAAATTCTATTAAATCACTCATAGGACTTATATTTTTAACTTTTCCATTTTCACATTCAATTAACACATCTATACATTTATTTTCAGTATTGCATATAGCAGTTGTCCATGAATAAGACTTATTAGTTATATCCGCAACACTTTTTCCGGTAAGGTTTTCATTAATAAAATACCTTCCAGTAAAAAATCCGAGAATAAATATTATTAAAATTAAAAATATCAAAATAACAACCCATTTGCTTAAATTCATATTTATTAGTGAAATAGTACTTAATGAAAGTACTAAATATTACCAATTAAACATTAATGACCTTTTTAAGTATTTCTCCTGTCTTTTTCTTACGCGTTTTTTGCTATTTCGATTTTTAGTCTCTCCGCATACCTACCTGCCCTTTCGATAGATAGTCTTTTGGTGCAATAACTTCTCGCGCTTCTAATCCTCTTTTACTTAAGTCGTCCTGCCCAAATATTTCAAATTTGGTTTTAAATTGATGGGCAAATCTCAATTTTCCATCTGATTTTCCAAGATAAACAATCATGTGAGTGTAGGCTACTTTATTTCCTGTTGCATCTAAGTCGTTTATATGCGCGCTTTTAGGATTATAAACTCCAACAAGCATGCCCGGTTTTAAGTCTCCTCTTTTCACTAAATCATCAAGCTGTTCATTGTTAGCACTCGTAACAATTTTATTTTTGTATCTTAAATCCCAAGCATTTGCAGAGTCGTATCTTAATCCAAAAACATCTCTTGCAACGTTTTTTGCATAGCGGGCGCAATTTCCAGGAGGTATTTTAAAAAGATTGTATCTGGGAATTTTCATAGTTTTTTTTTCGCCGTTTACTTCAAGAAAAATAGGGATGGGGCGAGCATCTAGTAAATCAGTCTTTTTAGCAGCAACATAACTGCCTAAGGGAATACTTCCAACTATTCCCGCTAAAGCTAAAGTGCTAGTTAAATGTTTGATTTTCATTGTTTATTAAAGAAAAGCGCCTTTTTAAATATTTCCTTTGTAACAACTCAATAGAAGTGACATTATTTTTAAATAAGGTTTGAGTCTGTCCTATTCTCTGACTCTTAATTGAGCATGTAAAAAGTTCCCCCAC
>JBBSYR010000019.1:0-4068 GCA_038045165.1 Nanobdellota archaeon | reverse complement strand
TAAATATCATAATGTTGAAGAAATACTTCTCAAATTGAGAAACCTGAAGTGTAAAGTTTATGATGATGAAATACTTATTTGTGAACCAAATAAGCAGCAGAAAGAAATATTAGAAAAGTTAGATATCCTAATGCCTAAAAAACTGGGAATTTAGGATTTTTTCATTTCTTGTTGCATCTGTTGGATAAAACAATTTTACCATAATTACATCTGGCTCAGAGGATTCGTAGAGCGAAATAGTTTTAATTGGAGTGTAATCTAAATGAACCATAAATCTCACAATCTGGGGTTGATTGCTTCTTACATCGCAGATTATTCCCCAAAAACCTCTCTCTCGGGCTTCTACTTCAACTTGCTTTGCTATAAACCGCGCAATGCTTCTTCCATTTTCCACAACTCTTAAATTTTTGAATTCAGCTAATTCGGACAACGCTTTATGAGGCTGCCAAATGCTTGTGCCAATGACCTTATCATTGCTAGTGGCAATTATTGCTTCTTTATATCCCGCAGCAACTTCTGCGCGCATTTTGTTAATCCATTCATAATATCCTCGATATCCAGGATTATGCGCTCTTACAAAGGAAACAAGTCTATCTAACTGTCTCGTTTCAACTGTTTCAAATCTATAAGAAAAACTCATTATTATTTAGAAGAAATATAATTTATAAGGATTATTGTGCGCAAAAATATTTATCCGAAATAGCTTTTTTCTTTTTTGACTACCTGGCTTTCAGGAGTTTTCATTTTTGCAGCTACTTTTATTAATTCGGGCTTTGATAATTGCCAGGTTCGAGATATTTTTTTAATCAATTCTGCTTCTTCTTTTTCAGATGTATAAACTTCGAGTTTGAAAGCATCGAGGCTCAGCTCACCGAAAGAATCATAGAGTTTTTCAAGTTCGATTTTATCGTTATTGTCCATCGCCTTTACATAACCATAATATATTCGCGGCAAGCCTACCGGATTTGTTATAACTCTCTCAATAAAGTTAAGAAAACTAAGCACTTTGTCCATCATAATCTTTCTTATTACTCTAAGCAGAACTTCGCTTTCTAGATTTATTTTTTCTATTTCGAAATCTTCATTCATCGACCTAAAAGCTGGCAGCTTGTATTTCTTTTCTAATTCAGAATATCTTTTTTTTAATTCTTTTAATTCCATATATTGATATGAAAAACTTGTTTTAAATATTTAACTGATTTTTGATTTTGTTTTGCTAATGAATTTTCACACGCCAAGAACGCAGAGCATCAAAAGAAGAACTTGAACAAGTTAATGCCCTTCGGGCAGCTCCGCTATAACTTCTTAAGTTTACTCAAATATCGGTTTGACAATCTATGCTCACCAAATGCTCCAATCTTATCCTTTCTTCTCTGAATGGAAGGTAAGAAAATAAGAATTCCCTTACCAGGAACAATACCAAAAAATTCTTCTATTTTAATATCTTCCAAATCATACATTTCATAGTTTTTTCCAACCAAAGAAGCATCTTTTAAGTATAATTTGGCTTTCAGATAATACTTTTCCATTGCTTTTTGTTGTATGTTTGGTTATGATACCGGTTTTTAATAATTTTATGTCTGTATCCTTAAATTCCTTCATTCATTATAAACTGAGTTCGTATTAATAAGCTTTGTGGCTACAAAAAACATTATACTTGACTTATCAAACAAAAGTGCTTATACTTTATATACTAAAAATTATCATATTTAAACCTGCTTAAACATCAGGCATTGACTAATTATTGTCCCTTTTTCTCAATTAAAATCGCCGTAACGAGCTGAGCAGTATTAGAGGTAATTAACATCAACAAAGCAGGGGAGGAAGGGTTGTGCCTCCCCCGCCGTTTTTCTATTTGTATTTACATTTACATGAATTCCTTAGGTTTAATCTTTACAATTTATTTAAGAAAAGCCTTTATTAATACGCTATTAAAGATAAATCTATAGTACTCTTCCATAAGGCTTAAAAAGCAATTTGTATCTATAGAAGAATGGTATTGCTTTATCTTTCTCCTACTTGGTTTGCAGGATATGATATATTCCTTGAAGTTCTGTTTGCACTAGTGACTTTAGCGATTGCTTTTTATTCTTTAAAAATATACAAACTTTCAGGGCAGAGAGAATCAAAACTTTTTGGCATTTCTTTTTTGTTAATTTCAATTTCATATTCATTATGGGCAATTTTAAATGGATTTGCACTTTCGCAATTGAATGAAAATCAATGTGCTTTGTATTTAGAGGATGTGGGCATATTAATTAACCTTGGAATATATGGGCACATTTTGTTTTTTCTCAGCGGGATTGCCACTCTTGCGTACATGACTTTGAAAATTGAAAGCCTGAAGGCATATTCTTTGATTTTGCTGCTTGTTTTATTAGCAACTATACTTGTCGAAGAAAAGCAAATGATAATTTATCTTTTATCATCGATTCTTTTGATTTATATCATATCTGCTTACATTGAAGAGTATAGCAAAAATAAGAACAAAAAAGTGCTAATGATACTACTTGCTTTCTTTTTCTTGTTTTTTGGAAGATTGGACTTTATTTTTAGCACAATTTCTTATAGGTTCTATGTGCTTGGGCATGTCTTAGAGCTTGCTGCTTATGCGCTTGCTTTGATTAGCCTTATTTTGGTCATTAAGCACCAGCAAAAAAATAAATCTATGGGTTTGAGGCGAATCCCATAATATTGTACAATAAAAATGGAAAAGAAAAGAAACAGGCTTAGGATAATTTATGATATTCTTAATGTAATAAGAAACAGAAACGGAAGAATAAAACCTACGCACATACTCTATAAGTCAAATTTATCTCATCAAATGATGGCTGATTATATTAATGAACTAAAGGGAAAAGATTTTATAAAAGAAATAAAAGCAAAGCATGGAAGGTCTTATCTTATAACTCAAAAAGGGCTTAATTATCTCAACCAGTATAATTTAATTGTTGATTTTACAAGTTCTTTTGGGTTAAGTTAGCAGAAGCCTAAGAGATATCCGATGGTTTCGCCATGGAGATAAAGCTATACAGGAGTACAATAGCTAAATGATTATCTAATGTTTGAAGGCATGCTGTAGAGTTAATAATTGAGGTGGTTTTATGATGTTGTAGGATATTTCTTCGTAGGGCTTCATTCAATATTCTATTTTTCAGCAAGCCCTTATAATTTTCTCTTTAAGTATTCAATAATGCCTGGCAGAAGGGATAAGAAAATAATTACAAGCACTACTGCAGTCAGATTATTTTTCACGAAAGGAATGTTGCCGAAGAAATATCCTGCAGAGACAAAAAGGCAAACCCATAAGATTGCTCCAACTATATTATAAGCTAAAAACTTTGAATATTGCATTCTTCCTATTCCTGCGACAAATGGGGCGAATGTTCTAATAAAAGGCATAAACCTTGCTATAATTATAGTCTTGCCGCCGTGTTTTTCATAGAACTCTTGTGTTTTATGCAGATATTCTTTTTTAAGGAATTTTCCATGCTCCTTGTAAAAAACTTTTGGACCGAGATATCTTCCAATTGCATAGTTTATGGAATCGCCGAGTATTGCTGCGAAGCTTAAAATTATAAAAAGCAAATAAACATTAAGCGTGCCTGCTGCTGCGAAAGTTCCTGAAACAAAAAGCAAAGAATCTCCTGGCAAGAAAGGAAAAACTACAACTCCTGTTTCAATAAAGATGATTAAAAATAAAATTAGATAAATCCAAAAGCCATATGCCTGAAGCAGGGCATTTACTGCAAAGTCTACATTAATCAGCAGCTGCCATGCCCCCTTTATTAAATTCATCTGCTTATAAGATTTTTAAGTTATAAAAAGGTTTTGAATTTTTAGAGAATGGGATAGGATTGGCTTCTAAAGATTAAATAGACTATGCCATATTCCTCTACAAAAGAGAGCAGTATCTATTCTATCATCTCTCTTTTGTCTGACATTCCATCCGAACATCTTTTTATCGGAAGCCCAGCCGTTACTAATATCTATGGAGATAAGATTGCGTTAATTACACTAAATCATAATTAGTGCCTACTTATTTGTTTGTTACAACAGATAATATAA
>JBBSYR010000018.1:0-1945 GCA_038045165.1 Nanobdellota archaeon | reverse complement strand
AATTATCTATCATGAGACTGAGAAAACCTTTGGTTTTCGAGGCCATCAAGAATTGAAAATTCTTGAGGATTCTGAACAATTTTTATTCTAATTATCAGAATTATCTATAGTTTTAGCTAGAACATTCATCGTAGAATTTTATACTAAACCACCACAACATCAAAATCCTTTACAAGCTGAACATTCTTAAAAATCTTCTTTGCTTCTTTTTCAATTATTTTCGGCATGTGCTCGTATCTTTGCGAGATATGCGTCAAAATGAGCTTTTTTGCTTTTGCTTTTTTAGCTATTGCAGCTGCATCGGCGGCAGTAAGATGCTGATATTCTTTGGCTCTTTCTTTTTCTTCAGAAGAGAAAGAGGATTCGCAGACAAGCAAATCTGCATCTTTTGCCAATTTAAAAGCATTTTCATTGAGAATAGTATCTAAGATAAAACTAACCTTCTTTCCTTTCTCTAAATAAGAGACATCTTTAGCCTTTATTTTTTTTCCATTAAAAACAATGTCTTTGCCGTGCTGCAATTCTCCAAGCAAAGGTGAATTTGGCAGCTTAAATTTCTTTAATTTTTTCTTGTCGAGCCTTATCTTATTTTTAATAACAAAAGAATAAGCATTTGTTTGAATTCCGTGTTGCATTGGCAAGGATTCAATAAAAAAATCTTTTTCTTCGATGAATATTCCAGAAGAAACTTCATGAATTTCCATTTTTATTTTAAATCCTAAAATCAGCGATTCAATCAAAGAAAAGAATCTTTTTGTTCCAATTGGCCCGTAGACTTTCAGAGTTTTATTATATTCAGACATTGCAAGTGTTTGCATCAGCCCTGGAATTCCCAGCATATGGTCTCCATGCCAGTGAGTGATTAAAAGGTGCGTTATTTTACAGGGGCTTATTCCAGCAATTCTAAATTGTCGTTGTGTGCCTTCACCGCAATCAACCAAAATGTTTTCGTTTGCATAGCTAAGCAAAATAGATGTATGATTCCTTAATTTAGTCGGAATCATATTTCCCGTTCCTAAAAATTGTATCTTTATCGCTTCCATATACTCCAAAGCGCATTTTCAGTATATATAGGTTGCGAAGTAAGCTTTAAAAGAAATGAAGTATTAGCTTAATTATGAAAAAGAGAGTAATTGGATTCTTTCTGATGCTGTTTGTATTTGCAGCTTTGCTTCTTTTAGTGCAGTTCTTACAATTTGGAAAAATAGTCGGATTTGCAGCTTTTAACAGCAATCCTAAACAAGTGTCTCTTACAACTGTCTCAGCTAATGAGTTTGAGATTAATATTTTAAGTTATGAGAAAAAAGCAGAAAATGTCAAAGTTACTTATAGCTTGAGAGAACTGAAAAGCATGCCACAAAATATAGCAGTCAGTTATTCAATAGAGAATCAAGATAAAGTAATTAGTGAAGCAAAGCAAGAAGTTTTTCTTGAAAAAGATTCGAATAAAAAATATAATACTTTAATTCCCCTGCCTGAAAATACAATTGGGGAGTTTAACTTAAAATTATCTGCTTGGAATGGGCATATTGTCAACGAAAAAGAAAAAGAAATTTCTATCTTCCCTGCTAGAATAACTGGCTTTACAGCATCAGAAAATGCAAAAAAGATTTTTTCAAATTTTAGTGTTTTTTTAATATTTTTTATATTTATTTCTCTTGCAATTAAGTTTATTTATAGATATCGCAATACTCTTGAAAGCAGGCCTTTTGAAACTCGCATTGACCGAGGATTAATAAAAATTGATTTGAAATAAAGTGCTTTTTGAATCCGAAGGCATTTCAGCAAGTTTTAAATAACAACCCTCTCTTTTCTCATTATGCTCCCGTAGCTCAGCCTGGATAGAGCATCAGGCTTCTAACCTGAGGGTCGCAGGTTCAAATCCTGTCGGGAGCGCTTATATTATACACAATTCGGTTGATTACGTTACTAGTTTTCCGAATTG
>JBBSYR010000017.1:0-3415 GCA_038045165.1 Nanobdellota archaeon | reverse complement strand
TAGTAAGAGCTATTGCATCTGAGCCTGCTCTCTTAAAGATTTTTACTAATCCTTGCTCTGCGTTCTCTTGGCTGTTTTGATTCATTAATGTAGGCATCTTGTGTATTAAGAAGATTTTTAGTATTTAAATCTTTCTACTTGTAACTACTTGATAGTTATTACACATTTATTTCTTAAATAAAATTCTTTTATTCATTGAGAAAAGAGTGATTCATTGGACAAAACATTAACTAAATAAAATTAATCTATTTTATAGCGAACAAGTTTTTATGCAATGATAACAAAGATTTATAAACGTAACGCACGTAATAAACGTATAGCACAAAAGCTACAAAATAAAATGGTAAGCCTAACACTATCAATTCCGGAGGATTTAAGAGCAGAAATGGGAAGTTTTCCAGAAATAAATTGGAGCGTCATAGCGAGAGAAGCTATAATAAAGCGCCTTACTTTATTGAAGAGGATTAAAGAATTTTCAAAAGACAGCGAATTAACTGAAGACGATGCAATAAGAATAGGAAGAGAAATAAACAGAGGCATTGCAAAAAAGCATCTTAGAAAATGAGAATAATTATTGATGCGAATATAATAATCTCATCATTTATAAAACAAGGAAAATCAGCAGAACTTCTAATAAATCCTGCCTTAGAATTATATGCCCCAGAATTTATTATGGAAGAGATTATTAAATATAAAGATGAAATATTATCTAAAACTCACAGAACTTTAGAAAGTTTTTCATTAATTTTGTCTGAGATGTTATCTCTATTAAAAATCGTTAAGAAAGAAGATATAGAAAAATATATGGCTGAAGCAAGCACTATCTCTCCTGATGAAAAAGATGCGCCATATTTTTCTCTTGCTTTAAAACTAAATTGCCCAATTCTAAGCAATGATAAAAAGCTGAAAGAACAAGAAAAAGTAAAAGTTTATTCAGTAGATGAAATATTAAAATTGTTGGAAGAGAAGAAATAACCATGTCACTATCAGAACTTAGAAAGGAACTGCGCGTTTTAGCAAATTCTGAGAAAGCAAAAATTACGCAAGGGCTATAAAAAAATTACTTTATAATTTCTTAATTCAATCTGGGGCGGGGAAGAGGCCTATAATTTGCTATTCTTTCAAAAAGAGTACACTCAATATCTGTTACGCCAGTTTGATAAACTCTGCCGTCTTGCAAATTATCTCCATGCACTAAATAAAAGTCTCTGTCACTCTCAAAATAACCCATGACATAAACCATAATTGAAGCTCTGGGATTTTTTAATGTTATTTCTGCTCTTTCAGCTAATTTTAATCCACCTTTAAAATGTACTCGCGGCAATTTCAAAAGTGTATAGTCCCTTAGTTTCCTTGACTCTATTCTCTGTTGATTTGTAGGCATTTTGTTTTTAATTAAATGATTTGTCAGTTTTTAAGCATTTGTATAAAACAAAGATTATGTTGAGACAAATAAAAATCCTAAATATCAACCCAGCAGGTTTTTAATGTTTGCTTCATTTGTTAGTTTATGAAATTAAAGAATCTGAAAAAAGAGCTGCGCTCTTTTGCTAACCCTTCCAAAGCAAAGCTCCTGCAGAGATTTTTCAAGACAGGAAAAGGAGAATATGGCGAAGGAGATGTTTTTCTTGGGCTTGTTGTGCCTGAACAAAGGAAGATTGCTAAGAAGTATTGTGATTTAACGCTGAGAGATTTACAAGAACTGATAAAATCAAAGATTCATGAGGAAAGATTAATTTCTCTTTTTATTTTAATAAATAAATACGACAGAGCATCTGCGGAAGATAAAAAAGAGATTTATGAATTTTACCTGAAAAATGCGAAATATATTAATAATTGGGATTTAGTTGATTTAAGTGCGCCGAATATTCCCGGCGCGCATTTAGTTGATAAAAATAGAGAAGTGCTGTATAGCCTGGCAAAATCAGAAAATTTGTGGGAAAAAAGAATTGCCATTCTTTCCTGCTTTTCTTTTATTAAGAATGGTGATTTTGATGATGCTTTGAAAATTGCTGAAATTTTATTGCACGACAAGCATGATTTGATTCATAAGGCAGTTGGATGGATGCTCCGTGAAATCGGCAAGCGCAATAAAAAAGCAGAGGAAGTTTTTCTAAAGAAATATTATAAGACGATGCCCAGAACAATGCTAAGATATGCGATTGAGAAGTTTCCTGAAAATGAGAGGAAGAAGTATTTAAATGGAAGCGTTTAACAAGATTTTTAGAAACCTTTATATATCGCATTATAATATATTATAATATGGAGATTCTGGTAAAACAGACAAGAGAACTGGGGACTTCAGCAGGAGTCTTGCTGCCAAGAAAATGGCTCAATAAACAGGTAGTGGTAACTCTTCACAGCCCGTCTAAAGAGGATATTGCTTTGGATGTTTTCAAGATTCTTTTCAAACAAAATTTGAATGAGGAAGTTAAGGGAATTTATTTATTTGGCAGTTATGCGAGAGGAGATTATGACTTTAACAGCGATATAGATATTTTGGTAATTACTCAAAATGCAAATAAAATAATTAAACATGAAAATTATGAGATTTTTTTAGTTTCTGAAAAGAATTTTTTAAAGAATATTTCACATAGCTTAAATTATTCAAGTATGCTAAAAGAGATGAAAGTTATTTTGAATAAAGAATTAATTGAAAAATATCATACTAAAAGCTGGAAACTTAATGTTAAAGATATTCTTAAAGAGATTGAGAGAATAATTAGAATAAACAAAAATAGTTTAGAGACATGCAAAAATGAAGGACAGAATATTCCTGATGGAATTGTTTATTCCGTGGTTTTAAGGCTGAGGGAGCTTTATCTTATTAAATGCCTTCTTTTGAGAAAGCCATATCGCAAAGATGATTTTCTGAAATTTGTTGGCGAGAAAATTTATGCAGCATATCTCCGAGTGAAAAGAGATGAAAATGAAATTGATAATATTTCTTATGAAGAAATAATAGGTTTATTAGAATTGTCTTTAAAATGGCTAAAAGAGCTAAAAGAACAGAAAAAGGAATTGAAAGTTTAAAGAGAGAAATTGAAGAACATTTTTTAAAAATCGAGCAAGATGTTCAGGAGGATAATTTTGACAGGGGCAGATATCATGCCAAAGAAATAGAAAAAAGTTTATTGAAAGCTTTAGAGTTAAAACTTGAGATATTGAGGATTGAAGATGATTCTGTCAGCCTCTTTAGAGAAAGGCTTGAGAAGATAAAGGAGAGTTTTGGTTTGGAAGAAAAGTAATTTTTGATGAAAACTATGTTTGTTAGTATAACTTATGATTGAGATGATATGCTTATTTCTCTAAAATATTATGATATTCTCGTAAAACAAGAAAAAAGTTATAAATTCGCCCCTGTTTCCTGAAAGATAAGAGAGTGTTAAGAATAAGCAAGACAAATCCTTAGCTA
>JBBSYR010000016.1:0-4210 GCA_038045165.1 Nanobdellota archaeon | reverse complement strand
CGATTTGAATTATAATTCTCTTATAGACCCAAGTCTTATGCGATTTGTAAGTTTAGCTTTAAAACAGAAAGAAATAACTTCTAAGGATGTAAACTTAAATCCAAAGACTCTAAAGAAATACATCGATATCTTAAATGAAAATAGTTTAATCTTAATCATTTCGGAAAAACCCCTAAGAGTTAAAGTATTTTATAATATTCTTTTGAATAATCTGCTTGTATATTTCGGATACAAACATGAAGTCATAACAGAAGACAGCACAGATTATCTTGAAGAAATCTCTAGAGAACTTATTTTGTTTAAAAAATTAAGAAAGGGCAAAGAACAGAGACATAAGCAGATAATAAAAGAATTAGAAGTGTATTTTATTTATCATAGTCTTTCTTTAGAAGGTAATCCCATCACTCTCCCCCAAACAAGAAAAATATTGAGGGACAAAATAATCCCTTCAAACTTAAGAACAAGTGATGTTGATGAAATTAAAAATTATCAAAAAGCTATTTTCCAAATGATACAAGACAGTCAAAGCAAAAGACCGCTCACAATCCCAACAATCCTTAACTATCATGGATTGGCTATGGCTCATATTCCCGAGATAGCTGGCAAAATAAGAAAAACAGAAGTTTATATTAAAGGCAACCCTAATTTTAAGATAACAAAGGCAGAAAAGTTAGAAGAAGAGTTAAATAAATTGTTAAAGGTATATAATGAATTTATAAATAAAAAATCTTCTTTAAAAGAAACTTTGGCTTTTGCAGTTTATTTTCACAATGAATTTCAGCACATTCATCCGTTCATAGATGGGAATAGCAGAACAACGAGATTAATCACTTTTCATTTGTTGCAGTCAAAAGAGATTCCTATAACAGATATACCCTTTGGTCTTTTAGACGAGTATCTTAATTATACTAAGGGTTCAAAAAAGAGAGAAGACCCTAAACTTTATAGAACGTTACAGAAAATATTGCTTTTCAATCTTAAGAAGATAAATGAAAAGCTGAAATAAACTCTTGCAATGTTTGAGGGAATCTGCACTTATCCATTAAAATGGAAAAAGATTTTTAGAATATTTTAGCCTCTATATAGGGTCACTCTTATGATTTATAGGTAAGAAAGGGGCTATTTTATAGAGGACTTTGAAAAACCCCAAAGTCCTCTATCGAACCGCTTTGAAAACCTCCCCGTAACTACAAAATTGGAGGGCTATTCAAAGTTCTCTATAGTGATAAACCATTTAATTTTATTTAAAAAAGATAAAAGTTCTTGAGGTTTTAAGGTGGAGTTAAAACCAGAAGGGTTTTTGTGAGACTTGTGAATTATGATTTGATTTTCTACGCGGTTTCTAAATTATTACCTAAATTATACATCTCTAATAAGTAAGATTTATAAATAACTTTACATACATAGTAAGTATGGGAAGAGAGCGATTAGAAATAGCTATAGCTAAGCTAAGAGAAGATATAAAAAAATGCGAAAATTACAAAAAAAGAATTCTAAATTATGTTGAAAATGCAAAAAATAGATTTCTCAATAGGGAAATAAAATATTATGAATATGAGGAGCTTATAAGCCAAAAATTTGGCGGTAAAACTTTACAAGAATGGCTCGATATTTATGACTTTCATATCTCGCGTTTAGAAAAGCAGATAAAAAAGGAGGAAAGGCGATTCAAAACAAATAAGATTTTGGTCGTATTTTTTTCGTTTGCCTTTATATTCATGCTTTTCTCGGCTTTTTATTTTAAGCCAGCTATAATCGGTTTTTTCATAGAAGATAAAGCGCAAACAACAAAAACAGATATACAATCAAATTCAGAAGAAATGCAGGGAGCTCCTGAAAAAACGAGTCCTTCCCAGGAGCAGGAGCCCCAGCCTTCTGAAGAAACAGCAGGACCTGAAGAAACACAAAAAATTCCTGAAAAAGAGCCAATCGGAGAAGAAAAAGAAATTTCTGAGAATAAATCAAAAGAAAAGATTTCTGAAGAGACAACTAAAAACAAATCTGAGCAAGAGCAGATAGAGAAAATAAAACCAACGCAGGAAGAGGCGCCTCAAGAATTTCCAGATGAAGAAACTAATGCAACGCAATCGCCAGTTTTAATTAAAGAGATTTTAGATATAAAAATTAAAAAGAACAATTTCATTGAAATAGATTTAGCTCAATATTTTAATAATATTGAAGAATACTATTTATTGCAAACAGAGAATATTTCAACAACAATTTCTGGGCAAATAATAAAAATTCAGCCTGCAGAAAATTTCATAGGAATAAGAAAAAGCAAAATTACATCTGTTAACAAATTTGGGGCCATAGAAAGCAATTCTTTTAATATTATTGTTTCAGAAGAAACTCTTGAATTAATTCCCGAAATGCTAAAAAATAAAACATTAGAAATCCCGGCGCCTGAAATTAATGCAACTCTTGAAATAAATATTACGAAAGAAGAAATTAAAGTTAATGCTACGATAAACGCGACAATAAAGACAATTCAATACCAAGCAGTTCTTGGCAAGCCCGTAAAATGGAAAAAACAAATTACTCCTGAGAACATAGGAAATTTAACTTTAAAGCTTCCAAATCGCGCTGAAAATATCTCTGTTAAAAAATCTTCTCAAAAACAAGAATTAGATTCAGAAGAAAATAAGAAAGAGGCTCTTCAAAAAATAAGCTCTTCCCAAAAAACAGAGGAGTCTCTTTCTTCTGAAAATGAGAAAATACTTGAGCAATCTCAAAATTTTAGCTCGGAGGCTCTTAATAAAACAGCAGTGCTTGGAACAGCAGGAATTACTGGAAGAGCAATTTATACAATTAAAGGTGCAAATGAAGATAAAAGTTTTTTCAATATTTTAAAAGACTTCTTCAGAAATTTCTTCTCAAAAATGACTGGAGCAATTACTGGCAGAGTAATTGCTCAAATAGAAGAAAAGCAAAAAACAGAAATTGAAATTGAAATGGAAATTGATGAAATTGTTGAATATGACTTAGAGTATGAAACTCCTGCGCCGCAGGCTTATGAAGAAGAAATTTCAGCAGGAAAAAAGCAAATAACAATTTCAGGACCTGATGAGCTTCATTATGAAAATATCCTGGCATTTACTGAACTGCAGAAAGAAACTACTCCTGAGAAAATTCATCTTTATCATCTGCTTAACGGCTCAAGAACAGAGGCTAATGTCAGTAAGTATGACATTAACAATAATACTTTAATTGATTATATTGAATGGGTTGTTCCATCGTTAAGCAACCAGACTTATGAGCTTATTATTGAGATAAGCAAAGCAGAGCATTTGGATGAAAACAAGAGTTTTATATCAGATATTTATAATGAAACATATGAGCTTGATGGTATTTGGAGCGAAACAATTTCCGAAGGGCATTATGCAAGAGTCAGTTTCAGGCAGAACCTCACTTCTGATAGAGATATTACAATTTATCCACGGATAGTTTCAGGAACTCCAAAAATTGAAATTTATGAAATTGATAAAAATGAGAAAATTGCTGAATTCACAAATATAAATAATAATGAATACAACAAGGTTTATCTAACTAATTTGCGGGGAGAACAGGGGACTTTTGATTTGAAAATAATCGGGGGAAGTGTTGAGTTTGATTATGTAGTGGACCCTGTTGAAGATTCAGGTAAAAAAGATATTATCTCAAAAAGAACAATAAACTCTAAGCATTATGCCAACCAAGACGGAAGTTTCACAGCGGAGATTTATTCAGCACCGATTTTCTATAAAAACGACAGCGGACAATGGGATGACATTAATACATCTTTGGAAATATCAACAGAGCCTAACTATGATTATATGAATATTAAGAATAATTACAAAACTTATTTATCTAAAGATTCGCTTAAAGGAGATTATAATGTTAAATATGAAAAAGGCGATGCGTCAATAGAGTTAAAAACAATATCTAAAATAAAGATATTGAATGATACAAAAAATGTCTCAGAATTAAAGGCAAACCTTCCAGATAAAATAAAAACAAAGTTACCTGATGTTACAGCCAATAAAATACAATTTCCGAATACTTACAATTTTAGCAACAAGATAATGAATATTGAATATGAAGTTTTAGATAACAAACTGCATGAGGAGTTTATTTTAAATGAGCTACAAAATTATCCGGAAGTAGAGCAGGAAATAAAGCTTAATAACGCTTATGCTAAACAAGTAGGCGATGAAATATTGATTTTTAATAA
>JBBSYR010000015.1:0-7160 GCA_038045165.1 Nanobdellota archaeon | reverse complement strand
GGAGCGCTTATATTATACACAATTCGGTTGATTACGTTACTAGTTTTCCGAATTGTGTATTAGAGAATTCTGGTGCAAAAGGCAGTATAATTATCCGAATTCTCTATATCTTGATTTACCGATAGGATTTTCAAATCACTTCAACTCGTGAGAGTTGAATGTCCCAGAGAATCGCAGATTCTCTGAGCTGTCGGGAGCGCTTATATTCTCTTGATTTAAAAAAGGAATTTCTAATAAGCGATTTCTAAATCTCGTTCTCTCGAAGAAAGTGAAAAAGAAGCTATTTCTGGCGGCGGAGAACTGATATTAGATTTATAGTGTGTGGCGCGAACTTTGCCTTTGGAAATTTCTAGCTCTAGGAGAGAGATATTATCTCCATTAGTACGCCATCTGCAATCAATGCGTTCTTTTGCAAGAAATTTAGCCAGCATTCCTTCAACATATTCTCTTGCTTTGCGGGCGTGAATTTCTGAATCTACCGAAGGGCCAACTGCTACTGCTTTCAAAAGTTCGGGGCTTCTGCAGTGTTCAAACATTCTTTCTAAATATGCATCTAAAGGCAGGGTAAGAGCATGGGAAGTATTTAGCATAAAAGCCCTATGCGCTCTTGGATCATAAAAACCAAGCCCAAAGCAAGAATTTTCGCAGGTTGTTTGCAATGAATAAGGTTCTACTGCTTCAACCAAACCGCTATCTGGCTGCACTTCAATTATAAACCCCATAGAAATAATGATTTTAGATGCTTTTTAAGGATTATTGCAATTTTATTCTTATAGAGAATTAACGTAATTGTGTTACATTTTGTACGTTAATTCTCTAATACACAATTTACGAAAGAAGTAACTCAATTAAGTAAATTGTGTATATCATTAAAAACATAAGACATCTAAATCTTTAAAAGCTTAGGGTCATTTCTAAAAGCACGCGCACGTGGCACAATGGTACTGCGGTCGGCTGCAGACCGACTTTGTCCAGGTTCGATTCCTGGCGTGCGCTTCTATCCTTAAAGGCATCTTCGAGTGATGTCTGTGAAGGTTCGCACAAGTGTGAAAAAACAGATACTCATTTACTAAACTAATAGACCTAAATTTCCTAAATTCAAAAAAGAACGGAATAAATGACAATAAGATTAAATAGACTAACAATTCTTCTCTATTGTGGACAAAAACTATAAAGGGATAAATATAACTGGAAGTGGTAAGTTCATTGAAAAAACTATAGATGCTCTTGAGTTTATCAGAAGGAAAAGCAATGAAGATTACAAGAAAATTATAAAATACCTCAAAGGGATAAAACAAGCCCGCCGATCTGGGATGATTTTACGTAAAGCTATATTTAACGTGAATATCAGCTCAGCTTACTATTCAATCGAGTGGTATGCAGGAATAATAGTCCATGATGTTCATCATTATTATCTTCACTTTATTAAGGGGTTTAAGTGGAAACCAAAAAATTTCAAGAAACATGAGCATTTATGTTTTGATGAACAGATAAGATTTCTTAAGAAAGCCAAGGCTCCTGATTGGATGATAAATCATGTTAAGAAATCATATGAAGCAGGGCATTGGCAATATTCGAAAAGACATAAGCTAAAATATTAGCAAATAAGTAAATGTTTTTTCAATTCAAATCTGGCCACGACATCTGTCACCAACTTGTGACATATCAAGAACTAAGTTCTTGAGCACCTCGAAAACTAAAGGTTTTCTCAGTTTAACGACGACAAGAGTTTAATTCAATCCTAAACTTATCTTAATAGCTAAATCAACCTTATTCATAATTAAATAATTTAGATTTGAGATGTTTTTGATGATTCTGGATTTATCAATTGTTCGAATTTGATTAAACATTATTGTTGAATCTTTATCTAAACCTGATTCCTCTTTTTTTAGAAAAACATTTGTTGGAAAATATTTAGAAAAGTTTTTAGATGTGATTGGAGCAACAATTGTAAGAGGGCTGAATTTATTTCCATCATCATTTTGAATAACAAGACAAGGTCTTATCCCGCCTTGCTCACTGCCTTGAACAGGTTCAAGTTCTGCCAAAACTATATCTCCTCTTTGTATTTTCAATTTACCACTCCCAGTCTAAAGTCGCATCAGTAGTTTCCCATTCTTTATTAATCCTTAAACTTTCTTCAGCCATCTCTTTATACCCCTCAATCAACAAATCTTTTTGTGTTCTCTTTTGTATTTCAATCTGTTTTATAAGCTTGACTATAACATCTTCAAAACTTTCATTGCCTTTTTCTTTATATCGAGCAAGTTGCATTTTTACATCTTCTCGCAATTGTATACTGCTTATCATTATTCTATAGATATACTATAGTATATAAATATTTCTATTTCTCAACTAAATTTTTGATATCGCGCCCAGATGCCATTCGCGATGGGTTTTTGGCGCGCGCTTTTTCCTTCATAATTATTGCCTAAAGCATAATAAATCTTCGCCGCTTCTTTCTGTAGCGAACTTAAGAAGATTATTCAGCACCTCTAAATCCACCTCATCCACCTCATCTCTGCCCTTTGTTTTTTCAAAATGCTTTTTTGTGCTTACATAAATATAAACTGGATTTGCAATTGGCATAGAACGCCCATTGGCTAAAGTATATGACAAATTATAAAAATATTTTAACGGCACAGAAAATCTGTGTTTGTTTGAGACAACAAAAACTTCATCAGGTTCAACCTTTGTTCCTCTTTTTTCATCTATAAAACCAGCACCAGCCATTTTTACCCTTGAACCACTGGCATCTTGATAGTGATGAAGAAAAATGTCATAATACCTGCCAATTTCAGTTTTAAGATGATTTGGAACTGCACCATTTTCAAGTCTTATTAGACGAAGATGGTCTGAAGTAAGAAATTCAGTTGTTAAACTTACAGCTTCTTTAGAGGTTATAGGCTCCCCATATTGTTCAATTCCCCCAACCATTCTTTTTCTATGGCATAGTTTGAGTCCATTTTGCTCTCCATTTCTTACAATACCTTCAAGTGCATCTTCTAAACACAATAACCTTACAGACCTGATATCTCTATAAAAACAATTGTTAATTTGGGTAATTCTTGGAGGAATAATTTCTTTTAAAAAAGATTCCCAGTTTGTAATGCCCATGGTTCTTAGTTCTTCTCTTTTATCAACTAAAATCCTAGGCAGCTCTTTTTCATAGACTTTTAGAAGATAGCCTATTCCCAGTGCTCCGGCTAGCATATAAGAAGAGTCGCCTAAGTCCGCAGCAAGTCTTTCCGTAACTTGTTCGAGATATGCTGCTCTTTCTAGACTTACTGGTTTTAATTCTCGAGGAATAGTTGGGCTGTATCTAAACATACAATTTAAAAATCTCTTTTATTTTTAAATGTTCATTTTTTTAAGAATCATATAGATTTATAAGCCTTCATTTTCTTGTTTAAACATCACCAAGGAGGTTAAAATGGCAACACAAGGATATTGCGTCAAGTGCAAGAAGACAGTTGATATAAAGGACCCAGTAGAGTCTACAACTTCCAGAGGCACTAAGATTGCAAAAGGCAAATGTCCATCCTGCGGAACAACTGTCTGTAGAATGGGTGGAATAAAGAAATAAAGCAAATTTATTTTTATTTTTTCAGCTTTAGGTATTCTATTAGTAGTTTAGATAATCTCGATATCTTATAATTTAGAAGTGGTTTAAAGTAGATTTTTTAGAGATTTATAAAAAATTTCCGAGAGATGGATTTTCTATAAATGCATAGCAAAGTATATGACAAATAGTCATCTGGGCATCTTCTACAACGCCATAGTGATCTGAATTAATAACAATAACCTTATCAGCAATTTCTGTTAAACGACCTTTTTTACCGCCTACTAAAGCGATAGTGTGTAATTCATTAGTTTTTGCCCACTCAATTGCTTTAACGACATTTGGAGAATTTCCGCTTACGCTTGCAACTAACAAAATATCTCCACTCTGAGCATAATTTTCCAATTGGCGTACAAAAATATCTTCATAAACATAATCATTACCAATCGCAGTCATCCAAGCAATATTTTCATTAAGGGAAATAATACGAAAACGCTTCGAAATTTTATCAGATGCGCCTTTTCCTAGATCACATGCAAAATGAGAGATATTTGAAGCACTTCCCCCATTGCCACACACAAAAATCTGTTTGTTTTCTTTAAGCGCATTTCGCAATGTTTCAATTAAACTAAGAACTTTATCGACTGGAATGTATTTATAAACATCCTGCTGATTCTTTAAATATTGAGCCACCCAGGAATCAAGGTTATTATCCATATAATTTCTATTAAACCAAAGTATTTAATCTTTAGCTATTTTAGAATAATTTAAATATTCTATTTTCAACTTCTATTTATGGAAAAGAAAGAATTAACAAAGTATGATGAGGTAATTGAGCTTGCATCGAAAAAGAGTATTTTTTATCCTGCGGCTGAAATTTATCCGAATTCTCCTGCAGGATTTTGGGATTTTGGGCCTATTGGACAGGCGATAAGAAGAAAAATTGTGGATTTTTGGAGGCATGAATTTGTGCAAAAGGAGAGTATGCTGGAGATTCACGGTTCGCAAATATTACCTGCTCCGGTTTTTGAAGGTTCTGGGCATTTGAAATCTTTTGCAGATCCAATTGTACAATGTATTAAATGCAAGAAGTATGAAAGAGCAGATAAACTGATTTCAGAGAAAATCGGCAAAAATGTACCTGAATCTTTATCAATTGAAAAACTTGAGGCTCTAATCGGCGAGCATAAAATAAAATGTCCTAAATGCAAGGGAGATTTAGGCAAGGTTTCAAAGTTTAATATGATGGTCGAATCTATAGCCGGAAAATCTGGAGAGTTTAAGACTTTTTTAAGGCCTGAAGCGTGCCAGTCAATTTTCTTAAATTTTGCACGAATGGTAAAGACAATGCGCTTGAAATTGCCGCAGGGAATTGCGCAAACAGGGGGGGCATTTAGAAATGAGATTTCGCCTAGACAGAGCATTACACGTGCAGTGGAATTTGCTCAGATGGAAGCAGAGGTCTTTTTTGATGCAGAGAAAATTGATGAAATCAAGAATTTTGAAGATGTTGCGGATTATGAAGTTAAAGTTTTGCGTTTGGGGAAAGATAAAATTGAATCATTTACTGCTTCAGAACTTGCAAGCAAAAAAATTGTTCCTAGAAAATTAATTGCGTATTTTTTAGCTAGAACACAGCAGCTTTGGAATAAAATGGGCATTCCTTTGGAAAAGATGCGCTTTAGAGAAGTTGATAAAGATGAAAGAGCTTTTTATTCGCAGGCCACATTTGATTTTGAGGTTGAAACAAGTATGGGATGGCTTGAATTAATTGCAAATAATTACCGTACAGATTATGATTTAAAAGGCCACATGGCACATTCGAAGACAAATCTTGAATATACCGATCCTGAGACTGGAAACAAGATAATGCCGCATATTTGGGAAATTTCTGCAGGAGTTGACAGAACTCTTTATGCAGTTTTAGAGCATGCGTTAAAAGAAGGAAAAGAAGGATTGTATTTGTCCTTAATTCCGAAGCTTGCACCTTATGACTGTGCGATTTTTCCTCTGATTAACAAAGAAAAGATGCCTGATATCGCTGAGGGCGTTGAAAAAATACTTAAGGCTGCTTGGCTTGAGGTATTTTACGATTCTTCAGGCAGTATTGGAAGGAGATATGCAAGAGCAGATGAAGTTGGAATTCCTTTCTGCATTACAATCGACGGAGAAACGTTCAAAACCGGAACAGTTACAATAAGAGAAAGAGACAGCGGAAAACAAATAAGAGTTGAAATCACGAGCTTAAAAGAGATATTGCGAAAATTGATTAATAAAGAAACTTCGTTTTTGATGATTGGCAAGCCAATTAATTAGGAATTGAGATGAAAAAAAAGAGAAAAGATTTTGGAATGGTATTTTGGATGCATTTGGTTTTAGTTTTAATTTATTATTTAACTCCATTTTTATTCAGCTGGAAAATTGTAATTTTAATTGCTCTTTTTATTTTACTGCAGTATAAATTCCTGGGAGACTGCTTTTTGACTAATCTGGAATTTCAGCAGGAAGATAAAACTTTTTTTGAACATTATCTTAATAAGATTGGAATTAGCATTTCTAAAAAAAACATAGATTTTATTGCAAAGTATATAGTGCCTTTTGTGCTGCCCGCGATAGCAATTATCTGGCAGGTTTTGCTTAGGCATGCTCCTTGGGCATTTTAGCCTTAGAAATGCATTCTTATTTCTTCCCTATTAATCTTTTTTCTTAAATCGCGCAAAGCTTTCATCTTAATTGCGCTTACTCCTGCTGCAGTAATGTCCATTCTTGCTGCAAGTTCACTTTCGTTTTGTTTAGATTTTCCATCCAGCTCAAAACAAGTAGATATTACTTCTCTTTTCCTAGGGGATAAATAATTGACTTTGTCTAAAATCTAGGCATATATCTCTTGATTAGATGAGCCAGGCACATCTCTTTCATCTCCTATTTTGTCAAGTAAACTTTCTGCATTTTCACCATATTCTGCATCAAGAGAAATAAAACAATGCCTATGTTTTCGAAAATAATTTCTTCGAACATCTTGCAAGCAATACATTACTTTTTTATGTAAAAAAGTTTTAAATGACGCCCCTTTTATGTTTAAAGGATCATATCTCTTTAATGAAGTATCAAGCTCTAATAACGCATCTGAATAAAGCTCATCAAAATCAAGATATGGATTTTGTGCATAAAAACTTAAAACTTGAAGTTTAATACTTCCTAGACTTTCTTCTGCTAATCTTTCCAGATCGTTTTGGCCCCAGGCTTTATTAGCTATATTCATTTTTGTGTGTAAATGAGTTAGCTTAAAAATGTTGCGGCGGTAAAAAGTTGTCTGTCCTTTGCTTATATGCAAGAACGCAATTTTCTAATTAACTTTTATTAACTATTTGAAATTTTTTATATTTTTACTTTTGAGTTATAAACGCTCATATAAAGATTTAAAATCCCTAATATCCCCGCAATATTAAGCGGGGATGCCGGAGTGGTCAAACGGGCGTCGTTTAGGCCGACGTTGCTTAGTGCATACCTAGGTTCAAATCCTAGTCCCCGCATTATTAAAAGGTACTTGGTAACAAATTAAACTAAATAACTCTTTATTGTTTCAAATAAAGGCTTG
>JBBSYR010000014.1:0-3735 GCA_038045165.1 Nanobdellota archaeon | reverse complement strand
CTGTCTGGAGAACTGCAACGCAGAGAGCTACAAGTAATGCAGTTATCCATATTTTAATGTCCTTAAAAGATCACCAAAAACAAGTAGACAATTGGGCGCATCAATTTGTAAAACCCTATTGGGAGCCATTAGCTCAAATGGCTCGTTTAGCTGAAGAAACAGGTGAAGTTGCCCGAGCAATGAATCATTATCACGGCGAAAAAAAAGTGAAGGAATCAGAAGGCACACCAAACTTGGGGCAAGAATTAACAGATGTTATTTTTACAGTTTGTTGCATCGCAAATAGCAATGGTATAGATTTGCAAAAAGAATGGGAAGAGATGATGCAAAAAAAGCATTATGGTCGAGATAAGAATAGATTTGAACGACAGCCCAAATAATCATCCTTAAAAACTTCAATTTCTTTATAATCTTATGCAAATAAAAGAGGTAAGCGCAAGAAAAATCAAAGATTCTCGGGGCGAGGAAACTATAGAAGTTTCAGTAAATGGCTGCAAGGCATCCTCGCCATCGGGAAAATCAAAAGGAAAATATGAAACTCCCTCTTATTTTCAGAGCTTAGACTGGAATATCCAAGCAATAAAAAAATTATTTATCAAAACAGAAATAAACTCTTTTTCAGACTTGGAAAAAGTTGAGGAATCAATTGCATATCTCTGCGATTTTGAAAGTGCAAAGCAATTTGGTGCAAACGCTCTCTTTGCATTAGAATCTGCAATTCTAAAAGCATTGGCAAAATCACAAAAAAAAGAGCTTTGGCAAATTATTAATGAAAAAGCAAAAAAAACTCCAATTCCTGTCGGCAATGCAATTGGGGGCGGGATGCATAGTCTAAAATTCGAAGAGCATCCAGCATTTCAAGAATTTTTGCTTATTCCAAAATCTCGATCTGCGAAAGAAAATGTAAAAATAATGCGGAATATTTATAATAAAATTGGAAAATCGTTAAAATTAAAGCAAAAAAACGATGAGGGTGCCTGGCAATGCACTCTGAATGAAGAGGAAATTCTGGAAGTTTTGTCAAAATTTAATGAACAAACAAATCTCGGAATTGATGTTGCTGCCTCATCTTTTTTCAAGAATAATCTTTACAATTACAACGAACTCTCTTTAGGAAGAATTGACCAGATAAAGTATATCAATAAACTAATGGAAAGATATAATTTGGTTTATGTAGAAGATGCTATAGAAGAGGAAGATTTTGAAGGATTTTCTAATATTAACAAAGAAAAATTAGTTGTTGGGGATGATTTGACCGCAACAAATATTAGTAGACTGCAAAGGGCAATAACAAACAAATCAATTAATGCAATAATAATCAAACCAAATCAAAATGGCTCTCTAATTGAATTAAAGAAAATTTTTGATATCTGCAAAAAAAACAAAATAAAAACAATTCTCTCGCATCGCTCCGGCGAGACGATGGATTCTGCTTTGGCTGATTACGCCTTCGGCTTTCAGGCAGATTACATAAAGTGCGGAATTGCAACAAAATGGCGAGAGGTTAAATTGAAAAGATTGATTGAAATTGAAAAGAGTTTGAAAAAATAACAGAAAAACAAATCTTTATAATCTTCCCAATCTTATTATCCTTATGAAATCCGATATGACTACTACAACTTTTCAGCTCGAAGGCTACAAAGTTGTTAAGAATTTAGGCATTGTGAGGGGAATTATAGTAAGGTCGCGTTCTATAATCGGAAATATCGGAGCAGGGATACAATCTTTATTTGGCGGCAATATCACACTTTATACTGAGCTTTGCGAACAGGCGAGAAAAGAATCTTTTGAGATGATGATAAAACATGCTGAAAAGCTCGGCGCAAATGCAATTATCGGAGTCAGATACGATGCAACAGAAATTGCAGCAGGAATCACTGAAGTCATCTGCTACGGGACTGCCGTTGTTGTGAAAAAATAGATTTTTTCAGAAGCATTTAAAAACCCCATCCATCTCAACAAATTAATGCCTATCGCAAGAAAAGCAGAAGATTAGCACGTACCGGCTGAAATAAACCCGGAGAAACCCGTGCGCTAATTATATTAAATTAAAATGGCAAAAACAAAAAAAACCGAAGATTCTGAAAGCGAAGAAGAAGAAAAACCTTCCAAAAAGCTAAAGAAAGAAGTCTCTGAAAAAACTGAGAAGGCAGAAAAAAAAGCAGATTCTCCAGAAGACAAAAAAGCAAAGTTAGCAAAACTTCTCGAAAAAGCAAAAAAGCTCGAAAGCACTGTTGAAGAATTAAAAGAAATTGATTTAAAAAAGAAAGTCAAGCCAGAGGAAGAAGAGAAAAAAGAAACACTTGTTCCAATGGAAGATTATCTTAAGGCTTCTATTCATCTTGGGACAAGAGTTATAACGCCGGACATGCGTAAATATGTTTATAGGAGAAGAGCAGACGGGCTGGCAGTTTTCAACACTGCTTTGCTGGATGACTTCATCCGCGAGGGCGCAGACTATCTTGCAAAATTCGCACCTAAAGATGTTATTGTCGTCTGTAAAAGAGAAGCAGGATGGAAAGCAGTTCAAAAATTTTCCGAAGTTACAGGAATTCGCTGCTTCACAAAAAAATATCCGGCAGGAATTTTAACAAATACAATACTCGAAAATTTTATGGAAACAGAATTAGTTTTAATCTGTGACCCGTGGTTGGACAAAAACGCGCTGAATGATGCAAATCGTATCAAAATACCTGTTTTATCAATTTGCGATACAAACAACTTTGCTCAAGGCATCACAAAAATAATTTCAGGCAACAATAAAAGTGCAAAATCTCTGGGCATAATATTTTATCTTTTGGCAAAAATATATATCGAAAAAAGAAAGATGGATGTTCCTGTTCCCCCAATTCAAGATTTTATTGACGATTGGGATAGTTTAGTGCCGCCGAAATAAAAATCTATATTTGATATATGAGAAACATAGTTTATAAAGACTTTAGATATTTAATAAACTATCGCCCTAGAAAGAATATTTTTCAATACACAAATCTTTTATAAGCTGTCTATAAAAATGTATCAGATGGTGATGAAGCATCTTCTTGAATCGCAGCAATTCGACCAGAAGCTTTTGTTCCATCTTTTTTCGCAGGCAGAATTATTCCGCAGGAATCCTGCTCTCAAGCCATTAAACGGAAAAACAATGGCAACTCTTTTTTATGAACCTAGCACGAGAACAAGATTAAGCTTTGAATCTGCTATGCTAAGGCTTGGAGGGCAGGTCATCAGTACCGAAAATGCCAAGGAGTTTTCTTCAGCTGTTAAAGGTGAATCCATCGAAGATACCGCTAGAATTGTTTCCGCTTATGCAGATTGTATCGTTATAAGACATTATGAAGACGGCGCTGCAAAAAAAGCTGCATCGGTTTCTAAAGTCCCTATAATTAATGCAGGCGATGGTAAGGGCCAGCATCCAACTCAAGCATTGTTGGATATTTATACTATTTTCAAAGAAATTGGAAGAATAGAAAATATCAAAATTGCCATGGCAGGGGATCTCTCTTCTGGAAGAACCGTGCACTCATTGAGTTATCTTCTTGGAAAGTTTAATAGTATAGAAATAATTTTTGTTTCTCCAAGAAATCTTAAGATGAAAGATGAGATAAAAGATTATCTCTCTCGCCACAATGTGAAATTTAGGGAGGAGGAAGATCTCAATAAAGTCATCTCCGAAGTCGACATTGTATAGATAAGTGCATGGGATAGATTACACTAAACAATTAAAAAAAAGAAAGA
>JBBSYR010000013.1:0-5444 GCA_038045165.1 Nanobdellota archaeon | reverse complement strand
TGGAAAGAAGGTTTATGTGCTAGTTAAAAAATAGTAGAATAAGTACGCAAAGCCTGCAGCCTTTGCAGCGTCTTCTCCGCGATATTCCCGATACATCAAAAGCCTTCCAAACCAAAATCTCTTTACGAAATTCCCCGCATTAAAATTTTTTGTCGGGGGAGACTCAGTTAAAACTTGAGCCAAAAAGCTGAATTTTCCAACAGAAATAACTCTTCCAATATAATCCCTCTTTTTGCCAAATAAACTTTGATATCTTGCGCTAAAAACTACTCCCTGTCTTGCAGAAAGCCCTGGCGGAAAATACTCAGCCAATTCAGCTAAAACCCTAGTCATTTAAAATTCAATTCTCTTGCACTCTTAAGGATTATTTTTTTTGAATATGAATAATTTATCGTTACAAATTATGCATCCTTAGAAAACGTTTTCTTAACTTCTTTGCTAAATATTAAATAACTAACAATCGCTCCGTTCACTACCGCAAATGCCAGATTAATGGCAAATACAAGTATACCTGCCCAGTTAAACAAGCCCATAAGACCCCAAAGCCCAATTAGGGAGCAAATAATTATCTCTCCTATTCTCGCCCAATTTTTTAATTTCCAGAGTTTTATTCCTATAATCAAAAAGAATATTCCCAGAACAACCAAAACAATTCCCCACAAAATAAATGTAGGTCCTAAATTGCTGGCAAAAGCATTTATTTTTGTGATTGCTGCATCATCATAAGCAAAAGAAGGGTCAGTCTTAGCTATATCTATAAGCTTCTGAGCAAAAGAATCAGGATTCGAATATACTTTTCCGCCAAGGACTATGAAAGCTATTCCAAACAAAAAAAGAAATGCAACAAGAATAAAATTCAAGATAGAAATAACTTTCACACCAACAGGAATTGCTTTTCTCTGGCTTTCTTTTTTTGCGCTCTCGCTTTTTTTCATATATTCTCTAAGCAAGGGGCATATTTAAATCTTTCAGAAGTTCAGAATTTTAAACTCCTTGAAATCCTGAAATTTTTCTTCTTTTTGCTCGACGTTTCGTATTTGTGCATATTTCGGCCCCCGCGAGCAAATCGATATCATATTACTCACTTTTTCGCCATCTCCTTCAAGGAAAATTTCAATTCGCCCATCTTCTAAGGTCCTCAGAAAACCCTTGATATTATTAGCCAGGGCATTGGTTTTTATAAATTCCTTGAAAAACATACTTTGCAATGAGCCAGTTATATAAAGCCGTATAGATTTTTTCATGTTCATTCAAAAACATGCGAGTTAATATATTTTACTCTTTTTTTCATGCATAAAGCTTTCTTAAAATAGCACACAAATAATTATAAAGTCCTTCTAATTAAAATAAGTATGATAAAGCTAAAGCCAATCTTTTATGCTCTTGCAGCTACTGCAGCAGTTGCAGCAATCTCTATAAGTAGCCCTAATGTAAATAGCAAACTTAGATCTCGAGAAAATCCTGCATACTTGGAAGATATTGCCTGCGAGTCCTCCAAGTTTAATTCTGCCATAACGAACCTTTTCGAAAGTCCTTCGGGGGCAAATGCGGAGCGCGCACAAAGACAATCCATGATATCATTTGCAGAAATATTTCTATATGGTGATGATATGCCTCAACCAACTGCAAATGCTCTGCTTTCCAACTATATTTCACAAGCCAATTTGTGTCTGCGAGGATTTAAACAAGTTCCAAATAATATATATGTTAATCACTATACTGAGCAGGTTAATTGGAGAAAAAGTCTCGCAAAAAGATTGATTGTATTTGGGTGGGATGTCCAAGAATTAGAACCTCATATTTATAAAGAATTAAGAGTCATGAAGAAAAATAAATAATCGTATCTTTAATTTTTACTCTTCCTCTTTCTTCTCTGCTTTTTCTTTTTTCTCTTCATTCATAAAGCGGTCATTCACCAGCCTCAGATAACTGACGCTTTTCCAATCTTTTCCCAGAAGTCTTGCAGCCTGCTTATCCATTTCCAAAGGCACTCCCGCCAATATTGCCCCCTTATCAGAAGCATCTATAATCGCAAACTCAGGCATTTTGCATTTTAGAATATCATGTATCGAAAATTTAACAGGCCATTTTCTTATTCGGTTTTTTCTGCTTGAAAAAACTCCACTATAATATTTTGCAGGAAACGCGCCAGTCATTATCGACAATGCCCCCAGCATATCAATTTCAGCATCTTCAGCAAGTTTTGGCAAGCTAACAATAAATCCTTCAGATAATAGTTTGGGATACATTATTTTGTCAAATTTCAAGAATTCCCCATCGAGAATTTCATCAACTTCAGTATTGTTTAAATCAACAAGCCCGATAGAATACTGTTCCGCCAAGCGGTTATACCCATTTTCTTCAAATAATTCAAGAGTATCCTTCCCATCTGCTCCTTCTGCAATGAAAATTTCAGCTTCTGCAGATTTGTTCGCCAAACAGAATTTCAATACCTGTTCTGTAAATTCAGCAGGAGTATTTTTATCAGTTTCGAGCCCGAGATAAGGCTTTAAGATTATCTTATTATACTTTTGCATCTCTTTATCAAATTTTATTAAGCTGAGCAATCTAGGAATTGTATCCTCGTAAGACTTAAATTTTATTGAAACTCCCTTGGCCATACTATTTTTAGGTGATTCTTTACTTTTAAAGATTGTTGTAATCTGATTAGAGTTTTCCAGAATCCTCTCGCCTGTCAATTTCGTTATTTACTACAGCCATAGTCTGGGAAGCAAAATATACTCTCTTCCCTATTTTTATTGGCATACACATACTTTTAAGCCGTTTAAGCTCTTTTAATGGCAATCCTTTGTGGTCTCCAAGTATAAATATTGGATTTTCTTTAATTTCAGCAGTTCTGATATCTTCTCCATCAGGATCTAAAATATAAATATTCCTTCCCTTCTCTTTTAGTTCTTTGATAATTTCTAAAAATCCCCGCTTCTCAACAAAAAATCCCGGAAGAACCTCTCTTTTCTCTCCTTCTCTGCATTTATAAAGCATTTTTTTCAATACAGCAGAAACATCTGTTTTTGCCAGGTGCAATCTTTCAGTTCCAGTATCCTCATTAATAGAATTAAGTTCCAGATGCTTAGGAGGATCAGGCATTCCTGCAAAGCATAAATGCAGTCTTACGCCATTTCTAAGCTTATGGCTCAAAAAAAACGCAGCAATAATTACATGTATTGCGATATCTATTCTTCCTGCTCTTTGCAAGTCTTCTCCAATAGCATTTCCAGATGTAGGTGCTGTTCTGGAGTAATAAACAAACTCTCTCATCTGCATAGCTCGAATTCCCGCTTTTAATACTTAGCGTTTAAACCCCGCATCCCCGCTTCAATAACATAGTTTATAAATGAGAAGAAACAAATAATATTAAAGATGATTGAAGAATATTTTTTAGCAAATTTACAGAATTATATTCCGATAGCATCATTAATCTCAGGTCTCGCATTGGGGGATTTTTTGATATTTCTAGCAATGCTCGCAGGAGCTGGAAAGGCAAACATTGGAACTATTTTTGCCTTCGCGTTTCTTGGAGGAATAGTGCACGATTTACTCTTTTTTGCAGCTGCAAAATCAAACATCTTTAGAAAAATCACTAAAAAAATGAAATTGAAAGAAAAGAAAATAAGAATTTTGCGCACTATTCTGAATATGACTAAGAAAAATATGTTTTTCACCCTTTTTATTGCAAAGTTTATTTATGGCGTGAGAGATGTCACGATTCTTTACTATGCACATAATGAAAGCCGCCTGAAGAAGTATATTATCACTACAATATCAGTAGAAGTTTTATGGCTCAGTTCAATATTATCCATAGGTTGGTTCGCAGGCAGGGGTTTTTCAGAAATTCTAAAAGTATTTAAGGGGCTGGAAAAAGCACTCTTGCTTATAGTCATCATTATTGTAGGATCGCTAATCTTGCACAAAATAATCTTTAAGGCATTTAATAAGATATTTAATATAAAATTGAAAAAGATGCGATTCTAAATAGAAATCATATCGTATCTAATTAAAAACAAATTCAGGTTTTGCAATTATTTCTTTCTTTCCAATAAAATTATAGCATCCAACAAATTGCTCTTCGCAGAAAATACAGAATTTTTCGTTATCTTTCAATCTTTTAATTTCATCAGCGTTTAAAATAAAGTTTGAAAAAATCGGGCTTCCAGCAAGGCATTTTTTCAGCACTTGTTTGTGAATCTGCAAGACAGGAAGAATTTCAGCAACTTTCTCACCAGGAATTAAAATTTCTCGCAATAGTTTTTCATTTCCCTTTTTGTATTCCTCAACAGCTTTCTCAAGTTCATATAAATTCACGCTTTTTTGCTCTTCAAAAATTCCCGCTTTAATTCTGCGCAGCTCCAGCATATGCGCCCCGCCTATTTCCTTTCCCAAATCATCGCATAATTTTCTTATATAAGTTCCTGCTTGAACTTCTGTTTCAAATAAAGCATCCTCTCCATCTTTCTCCAGAATCTCAAAATTAATAATTTCTCTTTCACGTTCAACTCTCTTTACTCTTGACTTTACCGGAGGCATTTGCATAATCTTTCCAATAAATTTTTTAGCTGTCTGTTTCAATCTTTCAAGCTCTACTTCTTTGTGCAATCTCATTATCCCAGCATAAGTTTTATTTTTATGCATGAAATAGTCGGAAAGACGGCATGCTCTTCCGAGACCAACAGGAAGAACTCCAGAAACTGCAGGATCCAGAGTTCCAAAATGCGACGTTTTATTCAAGCCAAGAGAATTTTTCACAAATTGCGAAACCTGAAAAGATGTTGGTCCTGATGGCTTATCAATATTAATAATACTAAAGTTCAAAAGTTCAACTATTGATTTTTCTCTGTTGATTTTTTCAATATCCATCATATAAACCTAAATTAAAACTCTTATTTAAACCTGGCTTTTATCATTCGTAGTAAGGTTAAGAGAGCCAAGTTTAATAAGAATTATATACTCCAAGCACTTTAATAAAACATGAAAAAAACATTATCTTCTTTATTATTAGGTTTTTCTTTAATTAGCAATTACGCTCCAGAACCTTCTCCTCTGCCTGTTGAACCAAAACGCTACGCAGAGCATACTTTAGAGGTTCCAGATTATCAAGTTACTGTGCGGACGTATGATTCTGATTTAGATGGAGAAGTTGATGGCGTAAGACTTGTATATGTAAAAAAGAAAGATAAATCTGTTCTTGCGCCTTCTTTTTTTATTTATTCTAGAGATTTAGACAAACCTGGATGCCACCCCGACTTTACGCGATGGATGACAGAAGAGCAGGCAACGATATTTACAGAATTGCACAATGGCGGAAGCAAAACGAATGGGCTTCAAAAGTTAGTTGATAGCAGTGTTCTGCAGCCGATTGGAAAAAAGACAGATTGAATTTAGAAACATTTAAAAATATCAACAATCTGTATATCTTATGGAAACAT
>JBBSYR010000012.1:6524-12127 GCA_038045165.1 Nanobdellota archaeon | reverse complement strand
CAATAATCTTTATAAGCTCATGCCAAAATTAATATTTTATGATACTTCAAAGAGATTATTTAAAAGATGCAAGCAAATATGAATCTATTTTTAGAGCAATCTTAAGAGATTTTATAAGTAGAGCGCGGCATAATAAAATTATTCCTGAAGAAATAGACGTAGAATCTAATTTAGAAGAACTCTTCAGAACCTATTCTTCTGGAGAAAGAAATGGGTTGTTTTCGATATTAGATTTTCAAGTGTTTAATGATAGGGCAATTATAGCATTTGAAAATATTGATTATCATTCTAAGGGGGGAAGTGGAGTAGAGATTAGACATAGAATAAAATCACCTGATTCAGTCGAGTATGATACTGATTTAATGGATTGGCAAATTAAGTTGTAATATCTTTTTTTTTCAAGCGTCATATAATTATTAAAATAACTATTATGATATGGAGAATTTTAAATACTAAGGGCTTACTGCAAAATAAAATACCTAATCAAAAATAAAATAAAGGGAATAACCTACTTACCTAAGAAAATTTATATTTGTTAACGGGAAATATTAATTCCAATAAGATAATTAGAATTTATTTCTACATTTTATACTTAAAATTTAGCAATTTATTATCGGGCTCCCCCTAAAAATTAATAATTGGTACTCGTCGATTAATAAAGAATATTCAGTGAGTAATTTGATGGTAAGTATTATGGTTTAGTGTAATTAAATCAGCTTAGTTCGTGGACGAAGTATAATGCTCTTGTAAAATTATGTCAAAAATCTATCACCCAATAATTGATTAATCAATTAGAAATAATTCTCAAATCTCAAGAAACTGAAACAAAATCATAAAAAATAAGTTAAAAGATTTAATCACTCGGCGCACTTATCAATTCTTCTTCAGAAAGAATAGCACTATCATCGATTTCATTTATTCCAGATTCTTCAAATAAAATATCTTCACTTTCAGCTGTAATCTCAGGAGCAGTAGTTTGTATTTCTGCCTGTGCAGAAGCATCTTGTGTATTATCAGCACTTGTATTATTTGTTTTCTGTTGATTAATTTTCCAAAGCCCAAGACCGACAACTAAAATTATAATTATTAATATTATCATTGCAATCATGCCCATTCCATTTTTATTCATTTTTTCACCCCATTCTTCTGCTTTTCTTCCTGCTTATCTTCTATTTTCTTATTTTCATCTTTTTGTTTTTCTTTCTCAGCTTTATATAATTCTTTTGTTTCTTTAAGAGAGTTGTATGCCGAGTCAACGCTAAATTTAACTGCTTTTCCACCATCATTAAAAGCTTTGTTTCCAATGCCCTTCATAAATGCTTCAGCAGCACGCCCAGAATTCTCCATTCGGCTAATTTTATCTCCAAATCTGCTCGCATTTTTATCCTGTTTCAAAAATTTTGAGGTTGCATCTAATTTAGCAATTTCAAAACGCTGGGCTAAATGATAATTTATTCCATCTCGGCATCCGTTATATAAGCAATATTTTTTAAGCGCAGATTTCACATCTTTTTCACTAGTTTTATTTGCTATTTCAGCTTGTAAAGGCGCAATAATCTGCAATCGCGCGTCATCAATAACTTTTTGCATTGCACTCACATTAACTCCCTTTGCCAAGAGCTTGTCAGTCACATTTTGATAGCGTGTAAGATGTTTATTAAATTCATCAATTCTTTTATTTGCCATTTCTTTGAGAGCAGTCAATTGGCAGCCATTAAAAGTTTTTTCAATTTCAGCATAATTTCTTTTAAGCTCTGTTTTTTGCTCTTTTGTCAAATTTTTATTATCTCTGCGCCAATTATTTACTGCTTCTCGCGCAGATTTCAAGTCTGGCTCATACGTTGTTTTAATAAATGTTTTTAGTGTGCTATTATTCTGAGCTATAATTATTTCTATTTGTTTCAAATCATCCTGCAATTTTGTTGAATATTGTGTTAAATTTTCTGCAGAGGTAATGTTGATAGTCATTGAGTTTAGAACATCTATAAAAAAATCAGTCTTGCACTTCAGGGCAGTTGATGCTGCAGAAATGGCATTTCCCTTTGCATCTTCAGCAAAGACCAAAGGTACAAGAAATAAAGCAAGCACGATAATTAAACTTACACCCACTTTAATCTTTTTCATAATTTTTATCAGCAATTAAAGTATATAAATACTATGTTTAGAATTCTTATTCTTTGCAATACTTTGAGCGCGCATCACGAAAATAAAGTAATTATAGCAAAAGACATTAATATTATCTCAAAATACAAGTCCTTTTTTATTAATTCTCGCCGATAAAAATAATTAAAATAATTATGCGGATTAATTATTGCTTTGATTTATCTAAAGTCCTCTTCGGAGAATATCTCGATAAAGTCTAATTTTGCTTTTTTGATATAATTCTCTCTTCGATAAATGGTGAAAAACTTATGTCGTCAACTATAAGTATCGCAATAAAAGAGTAAAGATAAATAATTATCTAATGTTCGATGAGCAAATCAGTGTAGAAGTTAATAATCTTAGACCTTATCTTGTTGAATTTCAGTTTCAAAAAATCAACTGCTCTTGCTCACTAAATCAACTGCTCTTACTATCAGGCTGCACTTTGATTCATCAGGCTGATTCTGATAGTCATCTTTGCATTTTATATAATAGACTCCATTTTCTTTCCATTCTGCAAAATGATTATTCTGCACATCTGCCTTAGAATATTCCATTTTTTTTCCGTCTTTAAATTGGAAATTGCAGGTTGTGGAAGAATAAACACATTCAGCATTTTCATCAGTCACAAGTTTAAGCGCTTCATCTTTATACACTCTCGTTATCTTCGGTGAATCTTTGTCAACTATTACTCTGAAAGACGTGCTGTTTTCTGCTGAATTGCCTCCGGCATCAATGCATCTAAAGAAGAAAGAGTAATCATTTCCAACAAGATTATAAGCCTGTTTGTGCTTGTAGCTCTTAGTTTCAAACATCTCAATATAACTGCCAATTGCTCCATCAGGGGAGACCATGCAGACAGCATTTCCATTTTCTTCAGCTCCATTGCTGGTTTCAACTTCCAGCTCAACTGAGACAAATTCTGTGCTGCCTGAAATTGTTTCATTCGGCTTGACACTAATTATATCCAGTGGTTTGCTTCCTTTTACTATATACTCCTTGCTCTGAAGGTTTACATTTCTCGAACTGCTTTCAATTGCTTCTGGCTGGTCAAGGCATCTGAAATAAAATTTATTATCTTCCCTGTCTTTTATTCCTGTCAGCTTAGTAGAGCAGGCATACATCAGCTCAGCATTTATCTCATATGTTTTCACTCCGCAAGTCATTATGTTTTCCATTAAATTATATTCTTTGCTTTGCGTGCTCCATTTGCATTCAGCTGGCTCATTCACATACATCTCAATATCCAAATTATCTTTATTGAAAGTTATATAACTTCCAGAAGGTATTGAAAATCCTTCTACAACTGGCGGCGTCGTATCGGGCCCTTTTTCAACACAGAACTTGAAAGAATATTCATCAACATTGTAATTTCCATTTGCATCTTTGCATCTGGCAAATAATCCAAATGTTCCATCATTTTGCAGTAAAGGAGCCATCAGATTTTCATTAGGCAATTTCATCCTTTGCGTATGATTATATATAAAATAAGAATTATCTCCAACGTAAAAGCCATTAGCAAAAGTTTCATCAAAGCTATTTGTGTGATTCCATGAAACAACACATTGCGCAGGTTCATCAGTAGCAAAGCCAAATTCAAGCGGAGTGAAAGCAGGCACGCACCCTTCTCTTCCATTCGGAGAAATAATTTTTACGCCAATTGCAGGAGGTCTTATGCTTTTATCAGGCTCAAATTTCAAATTCAGCTCACTCGGCGCAAATGCTTTTGGCTCAGGAGTTATTATCGGGCTTTTAACATCATTTCTGCTTACCCATGCGCATTTTTCTTCTTTTGTTCCAGGATTTAATAGCTCACAAGCTTGTCCAAGCGATTTGCATCTGTATTCAGAGCAAGGTTTGAAAATATCTTTATTGCATTCTTCGCATTTTGCTCCTCCAGACGGCGGCTCATATGGCAGGCAGGTAAATTTTACAATTTCTTTTTTCTCTTTTTTATAAGTCAAAACAAAAAGTGCTATTGATAATGCCATACCCCAGATAAATCCTGCTTGCCCAGCAGGTAATTTACTGCTTCCAAATTTAAAAAAGTTCGCCATTCCCCCGCTGCCAGTTCCAATTGATTTTATAATTGCTCCCTTGACTAACATCCCGCCGACAATTCCACCCCCAAGAGAATAAGAAAGAGAATCAATAAGCGGTTTGTCAAGTCCTGCAAGATTTCCAACTAATTGCACAACACCAACAACAACTGCTGCAAACATAACTCCCTGGACAAGACTGCCCCAAACTGGGCTGTTAACCAAAAAAGGTTTACTCCTCCCGATACTTACTCCTTCATAACCCTGAGAGGCATAGGGATTCGCAGTAGTCAATTTGTATCCATAAATAGTTTCTATCTCTTCTGGAGTGTACAGATTACCAGCCGTAGCAAAATCAGAAGTTCCTTTGACTTCGTAAAGACCTTTATCATAATACGAAACGCTATCTAGTGTGTTGGCCGTTGGTTTAACTGGTATGGCATACATTTTTTGACTGCCAAAAGCATTAGCTGCAGTCGGAATTTTAGAAGGTAAAATTTTAATTTGAGTTCCGGGTTTAATTTGAATTCCAACTGGGAGTGTAGCATGTCCATCAGCGCTCACTTCCTCACTCATCAAAACAGAAATTGCAAATATCATACTCACTAAAAGAAAAATCTCTCCGACTGCTGCATTAAAAATGAAAATATCCTTCCCCTTCTTTTTCATATTAATTTAATACCTTCCTCCGCAGCTTTGCGAATAATTGTTAATTGTTTTTTCTTTATTTCATACTCCTCAGGAGTTAAGCAGATTATATCTATTTCTTGAGGATATTCCCAGAGAAGGTAAAAACCAGCAGGCCTTTGAAAATATTTCTTGCCTGCAAAATCTTTCGATATTAAGATTATATCAAAATCGCTGTTTTCTCTTGCATCTCCCCGTGCTCTAGACCCAAAAAGAATTGCCCCATCTAAAGAGACTTTATCTTTCAATTTAGATAAAAAAGCATTTATTCTGTTTACAAACTTATTTTTTTCTTTGCCCATGTTCTTATCTCTTCAGCATATTTAATTAATATTTCTGTATTTTCCTTATCATAATCTTCTTCAGGAGAACTCGCAGAGATATCAGGATATCGTGTTGCTTGATGCACTGGCTCAAACAAATCTGCCTTCTCAATAATATCTTTTGAAGCTTCTAAAATTCTAGCTAGTTTAATAATGCTATGCGTTTTTATCAATTCATTTTTTTCTTTAAGTATAGCTGATTTTAATGCTTTTTCAGCAGATTGTTGGGCCCAAAATGCTGAGGCATAGTAATCTTGATTCTCTAAGCTATGTTTGGCAGTTATTATGTCTCTATCAGATTGCCTAAGCCAAATTTTATATTCTTCAGAACTTTCAAGAACATCCCCTTTCTTTTTCATGTCTTAATCAGATTATTTCTATTTATAAATATTCTTAAAGAGCAGTTTATTTT
>JBBSYR010000012.1:0-6424 GCA_038045165.1 Nanobdellota archaeon | reverse complement strand
ACAATCTTCTTTTGTAAATAATCCTGGTTTTCGGCCAAAAAATTGAACAATATAAGCTCCCGGAGGCAGTTCTTTTTCGCCGGGGCCAAATTCAATTTTTGCTCCGTTTTGCTCTCTTTTTACATTTGGAGAACTATCAATAACTCTTCCAGAACCGCTTAAAAGAGTTGCTCTTAAAGAAGCAGGAGACTTTGCACTAAAGAGAACAGACGCAAATTTTATATCATTGGGAAATCTTTTTCCTTGGCCATAAATTCTAATTGGTGGGAATTGGTCTCTTAGTGCAGTATAATTTTCGCATGCGAAAATATAAACACTGCCGAATTGAGAGCTTCGGTATATTCTCCCTCCGTTTTCTATTAGCTTCACTTTTTCTTCCTCCTGCTTTCTTGCTAGAATCATTGCTTCGGCTAATGCTTTTTCTTCTGCCTGAGCTCTCACTCTATCTTCTATTGCAATTGCTTCTGCTTGTGCCTTCGCCATTGCTTGAGCCCTCGCTCTTTCTTCTGCTTGATTCCCAGCAATATTTTTCTGTTGAGAATAATTTGCATTTTCTAAGGGTTGCTTGGAATAATTAACATTTACTTCTGATTTTCCTGCGACTGCAGAACCATATTGCGTTAATCCTTGACCAGCAATCATCGCGCCTGAATTGCCTTGCTGTGCGCCTAAGCCTGCAAGAGTTATTCCGCTAAGTGCTTCAAATGCTCCTGGCTTGAAATTACCTGTCGTGTCACAGCCAGTAAGCACAAGAAGTGTTGCTCCTGCACTAATTGCTATTTTAAATTCTCTCCCAGTTTTGCATACTGCATTTTCAAGTCCGCTTATCAGATTTCTCATCATATAAATTATTAAGAAATCTAACTATTTAATATTTCTGGCGGGATTGTTGCCACCAAAGCAAGAAGAAAATTCAATAGAAATAACGTTTGCTGCAAAAAAGTTGCTCTTATGACTTTCTGCTCCCAAATAATTATTGCAATTATTAATCACCCAATTTTTAACCCATCACAAGTAGTCACCGATGAAAAGCAAAGTTTAAATATCTAAGATGTTTTAATCTATCTTATTATGTCATCAAGAAACCTAAGAGGTGATCTTGAGCAAAGAACCTCTGCGCATGAGAAACCAGAAAAATTCTTCAAAAGAGCAGCTATTGTCGGTTCTTTAGCAGCTTCTCTTTTCTCTTTTACAGGATGTGCAACAGATCCATTGACATTTTCCAGCAGATTCGCTGGTGGAATACTGGGAAGCGTAGCAAAAGGAGCAGTTTTTGAGTACAATAAGGGAAACAACAGCCAAAGCCAAGTTCCTCCAGGAGGGCATGCGAATTTTTATATAGGGGTTTGGAATGACAAAAATCTCAATGAAAAAATAGATTATGGAGAGACAGAAAAAAGAGCAACTGCACTCCTAACAGAAAAAGCAGGAGCATTCATAGAGAACACAATTCAAGGATATTTTAAAGCCTATTATGAGGTTGTAAATGAAAGTGGAGAAACAATAAAAAAAGGAGAAGTGCAATGTGTTCCGAGCAAAGAGGGGATTCCTTCTCTTGCAGGCTTTACTTTAAATGCCCCAATTGGAGTATATAGAATTAATTGGCTCTCTCCAACGGGAAATATAGTATCTTCCTTCAATTTGAATATTGTTAATAGCCTAAGGGAGGTTATTAAACAACAACCCTCCGATATAGAAATAATTGTTGGCAGTTGGACAGATTCAAATGGCGACGGCGGTATTGAAGTCGGCGAGATTAAAATTGGAAACACCTTTCAAATTGGTGAAACCGCAGGGGTTTTCTTTAGAAATCCAACTATGCATACTTTAGATTTCAATTATGAAATTGTTGATTCTGCCAATTGTTCTCATGGTCGAGGAATTTTATCTGCGCAAGGATCAATGAGTTACTTTACTGGGTTATCTTGCGAAAATTTTTTAGCAGATAAATACACTTTTAAAATTTCTACGAGTGCGAATAGCCTTATAACAACCAAAGAGATTACAATCATTCACCCGCCAAATATCACAGGAGATTCTCCAGCCTATGAAGAATAGCTTATTAAGTATCAACCGTAATTTTTTAATAAATTAAAAGAAAAAATTCCTGCAAGTCAGTCGCCTTTTTTCTATTTAAAAATTATGAAGATTTAAACAAAAATGGAGGGGGTGAGGCAGACGAATATTTTGGATTCGGTAAAACTTTTGATTTAAGGCAGGACAATGTTCAATTTCAATATTACGCTTTACTTAATGAGGGAACAAATATCTTAGACTTTAAATTATGGGATGACTCCGGTAAGATGCTTGCTGAGACAACGGAGACAAATGTTGCAACTGCAAGAAAAGATTTTAAATGTGGTTTACAAAGAATATGCGATCCTCAAAAAAGAATAACTTCTAATCCTCCAGATATTATGGATAGATGGGATGAGTTTGGTTCTGGGCATTATGTTATTACTGCCACACTAAACGGTGGACAGCTTAGAAGAACAGAATTCGATTTAATTTCTAGCCCAATTCTCTCAGAGAAAAGGTAAATACTTTATGCCTTTTCTCTTGTATACTCAAATCCAGGTTTATAACCCTCTGCGCCAATCCAATTTGTCTTTGAGCCGCAATCTCCCAAGGCTGTGCAAACCTCTTGGCGTTGCTGCTGCCAGTTATTTTCAATACACTGGCAGTTTTCCTTGCATTCTTTTCCGCCAGTCAAACTCTCTTCCCAGGTCACAATGCAAGTTGCACTTGCCTGCGCGCAAATATTTCTTGCTTCATCCCCTTCCCAGAATTTTAATCCCGGAGAATTTTTAGGCACACAAACTCCACTTGCTGAAGCATTAAAAGAAATTCCAGGCTTCCAAATGCAATCTCTTTGGTCTTGATTTTCGCAGTCTTTTTGATTGTCCTGAACAAGGCAAAATTGCCATCTATTAACTCTGCAGGCAGCCTGCGAGAAGCTTCCCGCACCAATTGAAATTGTATCTGATATGCATTCCTCTTGCCTATAATCAGCACACTGCTCCAGAACTTCCTCTCCATTAATACAAATGTGCTTGTAAAATCTACTGCCAACAGCGTTATCTCCTTTGCCCTGATTGCCTGCATCGCTGTAAACGCACCACGATTCTCCATGTTTTCTTTCTTTCCCATTTATCATGCAATTAAGATTAGCGCAAATATTATCTGGAGCTCCACTCCCCTTTTTCGCAGCTCTGCAAATGCTTCCTGAAAGGTAATTGCAGTTTCCGCAGGTTTTTGAATTTGCATTGCTTAAACCAGGATTGCACGCCTCTGTTTTCGAAGCAACATTTGACCAATAAGCTAAGTCTCCTCTTTTATTAGCATCATAGATATTCGCAGGATTTCCGCAATTATCTACAAAATAAACTTCTTCTTTTCCAGGAACACAAATTGTTTTATTGGTGGCTGCGCACTTTGTTCCAAGCTCGGGGGCAGTGCACAATTTTCCATTAAAGAATTCTCCCTTGCTTTTAGTTCCATTTATATTTCCAGAACACTCCTCTCTCGTCGTGAATTTGCATAATTTTTCAAATTCAGATTCATAAACGCATGCACCCTTGTCCTGATTCTGCACACTTAACACGCATTCTATTTCACTTTTGATTGCTTTATTATAATTAGTTTGCAATCCCAATTTTCCAGCAAGGTATTTGCATCTTGCCAAAGGCACAAAAGCTGCCTGGTCTCCTAATATGCAGCATCCTAAATTGCATTGCGGCACTGTCTGATTAAACCATTGCCCACTTGCACTATTGCACACAATTTGAGGAGTATTATCTGTGCAAGTTCCTTGATTGGGATTATAGCAAACTCCCGGTCTGCAAAAGCTCGTCGATGAGCAGGAAGTTGGTGCCTGCGGGGAGTCAGATGCACACTCGCTTGCAGGAACATTCTGGCAGTAAAATCCGCTTGTTGTTTTCTGGCAGCAAACAGTTGCTTCTGAAGCAGAAACCTGAACAGCCAAAAGCAAAATCACACCAATTATTATAATGCTGATTTTCATTTTAATATCCTCCCGGAGGCCATGAAAGGCTTCTCGAAGCAAACCTAAAACTCTCATTTGTTATAACATTTCGCAGCGTATAAATCTTACTGCCTTCGCTTAATTTAATTTTTTTCATGCTCAAATCAGGATAATAAGAGATATAATCAGTTGTTTCTGAATCTCCAAGAGTTGATTCATAATCAATTATGCTTGTTGTCAGCATCAGCAAATCATACATCTCGCTTTTTATTTCAATATTGAAATTATTAAAAGTTCTTGTAGTCTCCTTGCTTATAGTCATAGGCGCTTTAAATTCAACAATTATCTTATGAGGATCAATAGTTACATTTATATCTGACGGCAAAAGTGAAACAGAATATCCTCTTTTTTCATATTCACTTTTAAGTTCTTGAAGGCATTCTTGAGACCCAGGAAGTATAATTTCATTAATTTCTTTCTCCATATGCTCTTTAATCATTGGCTGCTGCACAACACAAGTTTTATAATATTCAGAAGTCCAGCAAAGATATTTTATTTTTTCTCCTTCATACTCCAAAACTCCTTCAGGATTTGAATATCCTCCCTGCTTGGCAAGATTTTCAATAGCAGGCTTTATCTCCGGCTCTATGCAAGATTTAAGATAGCTTTCAGGAGATAGCTCTTTTGAGGTCATCTGCGGTAGCCCAATCTTTGGATAAAGCAATAAGATAATAACTGCTCCAACTATGATTAAAGCAATAATAACAAAAATAGCCAACTGCCCTCTCTTATTAACCATTTCAAAAAAAGCATTCCACTCTTTATAATTGTTGCGCCTCATATTTTTCCCTCTCTAACTATTATGCTGCATTCATCATTAATGTTTCCATTGCCATAAACATCCTTGCACTTTATATAATAAGCTGATTTCTCATCAAGCTCTGTTGTATGAACAAAACTCGCGCCATTCATTAATGTTCCATTAGAAAATTCAAATCCGCATTTTTCACTATCTTTTTTTCCGAAAACACATTCTGCCGGCTCGTCAGTTGCAATGACTAAGCTTTCAAAGTCTTTATACGCTCTGGTTATTTTTGGAACTTCTCCATCAATTTCAATATTGACTTTTGCAGTTCTTTCAGCACTATTCCCAACAGCGTCTTCGCAGATTATAGTATAATTAAATTCTCCCCCAATCATCTGATTAAACATATATTTATGCACTCTTGCAGAAGAATCAGATGTCAGCTGCTCCATAAATTCTTTAAATGAGCATATTGCGCCTCCGTTAAGACCGCCAGAAGTCCTAACAACAACTTCTATTGTTGCTGGCTCACTTCCAAATTTAATGGCGGTATCATCAGGATAAATTGAGTCTATTTTAAGAGGGCTTGCAACTTTTTTTAATTTGAATTCATAAACATCAGGAGCAAGAAGATTTCTTTTTGTGGCATTTTCACCAAGAAGCCACGGCTGGTCTAAGCAGGAAATATAAAAAATACTTTCATTTTTAGTTATGGGAAAATTAGCGTCACATTTAAATCCGTAAATAGTGTAATCTCCAATTTTATTTTTGCACTTAAGCTCATTTTCCATATTGCTGTAATTCTTATTGGAAACATCCCATTTGCATTCAACAGGCTCACTTGCAAAAACAGAGGCATTTATTTCTTTTGCGCCAAATGCTATTTCTTCCCCTGCAGGTATTGTTTTTGTTATTTGAGGAGGGGTAATGTCAGGTCCCTGTTTTATGCAGAAGCTAATTGCATAATCTCTTTCATTTTTATTTCCGCTTTTATCTTGGCATCGCAGATATAGATTTACACTTGCCTTAGCATGAGGATCAAAAGGCAGTAAGCCAAAACTCTCTAAAGTTGGTATTGATAAAGGAAAACTATGATTAATCAAATACCTATTATCTCCAAAACTCGCCATGCTATCAAAAGGTGTTAAAGGAACTTTACTCATGCCGCATTGCGCGGGCTCATTTAATTCAACTCCAAATGGAATAAGTGCATAAACATCTTTTATGCACCCATCTGATTCAGAAGATTTTATTTTCACCCCCACATCAAATTCTTCATATTCATATCCAAAAGGAAGAACTCCTGGCAAAGATTTAATTATTGGGGCTATTGTATCATTAGGGGCAATATTGACGCACGCTCTTGTTTTTGGTTCGTCTTCATTTATAATCTGGCAGTTCTGCCCAAGAGAATTGCAAGAATACTTTGAGCAAGGCAATCCATCTTTTCCGCATTCAAGTGCAGCACAACCAGTTTCAACAACAAGAACATCGTGTTTAATGAGTTCTTTTGCCATAATTATATGACTTTCTCCGCTTAAAAGTTTTGGATTATTACATCCGACAAGACCTGCAACCCCTCTTATTCTGCCTGAAATTATAGCATCATTGAGGGGTCTGAAAGTTGAGCGATA
>JBBSYR010000011.1:3366-8872 GCA_038045165.1 Nanobdellota archaeon | reverse complement strand
TTTCCTCCCGCAGGCGGTTGCCAAGGCAGGCAGGTGAATCTGACATCTTTTTCTTCTACATCCCCCACTCCGAGAATCGCGCATACAGCAATAAACAAAGCAACAGCAACAACAGCATAAATTCCAATAACTCCAAGCGCAGGACCTGATCCTCCAAGTAAGCCGCTAATACTTGCGCCTCCGGTAACTGCAACTCCTGCTGCTCCTCCCCCAACTGTCGCTATTGCTAAAATAGCATATGTTGCTTCAGGCGGAAGACCTCTATCAACTCCTGTTATTGAAAGAAGCGTTGACGCTATTGAAAATCCAATAGCTGCACCAGCAAGAGCTCCTCCGAATGCGCTAAGTCCTTTTGCTGGAGCAGCTTTTGCCAAGTGCATGGCTCCTAAAACTTTTGCTCCTGTAGCAGTATGCGCAGCTAAAGGTAAAAGTGAGCCCAAAGCACCAGCAGTATACCCTCCCATTTTAAGAACATTCGCAGTTGTACTATCCACGCCAGGAGCAGAGGCACTTCCAAGAGCTCCCGGAATTCCCAAAATGCCAAAATAATTTTCAATACTTCCAGCTTCTGCGAATTTTCCAGCAAACTTTTTTTCATCAGAATATCTTTTTAAATCATCCAAATATGCCTTGCTTAGCACAGGAGCATTCGAGACTTCATAATTTGCTGTTCTTGTTGAAGAATCGCTTGTCGCTCCAATATAATTGTAAGAAGCACCGCAATCTCCAAGGCTCATGCAGAAATCATTCATCTGTTGGGTAAATTTTTCTGTGAGGCATTCTTTATTTATTTCATCATCATCAAAAAGACCTTTTACTTTAACATACTTGCAGCTCAATGTTCCCATATTGCATATCTCTGCGGCGCTTTCAGTCTGCTCTCCAAGATTAAATCCTGGCTTGTATTTTGGAGCACAAAACTCAAATTTAAAGTTTTCAGCGACATCCACTTTTTTTATAAAACAATCAGGATTTTTTTCACATTGACCTTTTTTGTTCGCTTGATTGTAGCTATAGCATAAATATCCCAGATTTGTCCTGCAGGATGCTGTTGAAAAATATCTCCCATTGGAGATAGGAGTTTTTGTTTGTTCGCAAATTCCATTTCTGTTGTCTTCACAAGATTCAGTTATTATCTCTCCATTGATGCAAGTTTTTCTAAAATCTCTGCTTCCAGGAGTATCACATGACCTTTCAGTTGAAATTCCCTTGTCAACTCCAATGCATCCCTGATAGACACACCAAGATTCTCCATTTAAACGGGCATTGCCATTTTCATCTCTGCAATTAATATTTCTGCAAACTACATCAATATTCTGGTTGTTCGGATTATCTAAAAATTCTGTTGCAGTTTTTTTATTGCAGATGCTTCCTAAAAAGCGATTGCAATTGCCGCAGATGTTTTGGTTCGCAAAATCATTGCTTCCAGAACCAAGAGAACAGCTTTGTTCTTTGCTTAAAACTTTTCCGTCATTAAAACTTTTTGCTTTATTAGCATCATAGATATTTTCTCTATTCCCGCAGCTGTCATACCAATAAACTTCATCTCTTTTATCCCTATTTTCAGGTGCGCAGCCAATAGACTTTTGCGGTTCGCATTTTGTATTTAGCTCTCTGTTAGAGCACAAGATTCCAGGATGGAATTCTTGACCTCTTTTTGTGCAATCTCCCTTAGTTGTAAATTTGCAGGCATTTAAAGGTTCTTCATAAAAAATGCATGCTCCTTCGATTTCAGAGCCAGATAAAGCAGAGCATTTAAAATAATCATTAATATTTTCCCTAAAATCTTTTTGCAAACCTCTTGCTTGCGTTTCTTTAGCACATTCTTGATTGCTGACAAACAGAGCATCATTCTTTAGCACACAGCATCCAAGTTTGCACTCTTTTATGTTGCCAAATTTATCATCAAACCACTGATTATTTTTATCAAGGCATGCTTTTTTAGGGGAAGCTAACTGGCATATACCTCTGAGAGAATCATAGCAAGTTCCGAGTTTGCAGGCTTCAACATCTTTCATCAAGCTCGGAATGCAGGCAGTTTTGCACCTTTCATTGCAGACATCAGACGGATATTCTGCGCAAATGCTCCCATTTTTTGAAGCCATGCAGGTAGCAACTCCACCTTCAGCACCAAATATCTGCCTGCTGCTTAAGTTTATGCATGCTCCATTTAAGCAGCCATTTGGGCAGGTATATACTTCAAAAGCAGATTGTCCAGAGACATCGGTTTTGCAATAGTATTCAGCCAGCCTCTTTCCATCTGAGCTGCAGTAATCTAAGACAAAATTATTGCATGCTTCGCTAGTCGCAGGGCTTCCTATGGGACAAGGCATAACTCCTCCTAAAGTATTATAATCTTTACCCCCGTCGCTATCAGCGCATTTGCCGGCATTAGGATGCACATCTGCCGCCGAGGCAAAATTAGAGTCATCTATAATAATTTTCACTAATTTTAGCATAATTTTTCCTAAAGGTCCAAGTTCTTTTTCACCATATTCATTTTTATTTTCAGCTTTAGAATTATCATTAAGCAAATATGAAAACGCAAAAATTGCACTAACTAAAATAATTATTTGCAGCCAAGAGCTGAATATTTTATTTTTTTTATTCATATTACAATATAAGCGTTACACACCCCCTTATAGCTATATTCATTTCTTTTTCTGATTTAATATCCTTTATTGAATATATTTTTGTTGAATCTCCAGCTAGCTCTTTAGTTATTCTGAACTCTGGATACATCATCATATATCCCAGATATTCAAAATTGCAGTACTGAGCTTCCTGATTTGCAATTTCTATAGCAACTCTTCCCAAATCATAAATCAGGCTGTTAATCTCAGAATTAAATTTTTCAAATTTCTTAATTTCTTCGTCTTTTGTTACTAAAACTTCTCGAATTATTACAGCATAGACTTTTCCTCTTGATAAGCTAATATTAATTTCCTGCTGTCCAAGTTCAACATGCATGTTCTTTTTTTCAAATTCTTCTTTTATGCTTTGAAAACAATTTTCTATTTTTTGATTTATATAATTATGAATTTCTTCAGTCATTTCTTTTAATAAAGCAGGATGCTGCATTGTGCAAGATTTAAAATTCCACTCGCTCTGGCAGATATAACTAATATTTTTTCTGTCAAACACTTTAAAATTTTTCGGTTCAATAAATCCTCCCTGCGGAAGCATAATATCAACAGCTTCATTGACAGCATCCTTAACGCATTTATCAATAATTATATTAGGGTTTTCAGTTTCAGTTGCTTGCAGATCAGGCTTTTTGAGCATTGCAAAAATCAGAAAAACCAAGACTACAAAGGCAATTGCGAGTATTATCCACAAGGCCATCTGCCCTTTTTTTCTTACTTTCTTTGTATCAATCATCTCAGCATCCACAAATTCAACCCTCCCTTTTTCTTTATTCTCTCAATTTTGCCGTTAATAAGCAATTCTTTAAGCCAGCTGTCAGCAGTATTCCAGGAGATTTTTAAGAATTCAGCAACTTCATAGCTGGTTACAACTTTATTTTTCTTGATAAATCCCAATATTTTGCTACTATGACTATTCATATCATTAGACCTATTATTAGTAATATGATTAATCATAACTATTTAAATGTTTTCAGAATACAAATATATTTATACATTAAACCGCGCTTGGAAGCAAATGGTCGAGCAAAAAATAGGCATTGTCCAGATTTATTATGGCAATGGCAAGGGAAAAACAACTGCAGCGTTAGGGCAGGCAGTGCGTGCTTTAGGGCATAGATATAGAGTTCATATAGTTCAATTTTTAAAAAATGGCATAGGAAATGCAGAGTTTGATTATTCGGGAGAATTAAAAACATTTGAGAAAATTCCAAATTTTTCGTTTAGAAGATTCGGCATAGGTGAATGGGCTAATCAGAGGGCAACAGAATTGCAGATAGAAAAACAATCAGCTGAAGTAAGAAAAGCGTTTAATTACTTGTTAAGTTGTTTTGTTAAAGATTATGATTTAATTATTGCTGATGAAATTCTTTACGCTGTTCAGATGAATCTTCTTGATGAAAAGGAGGTTGTTTCATTAATAAGAAAAAAACCTAAATATCTCGAACTTATCTTAACTGGCTCGCATCAGGCATTTCCGAAAATATTTCAATTGGCTGATTTAGTGACTGAATTCAGAAAAATAAAACATCCTTATGATTCTGGAATCTTAGCAAGAAAGGGAATTGAATATTAATAAAGATTTATCCTGCTAGCGCTTCTAACGTTTTTAAATTCTGCTCAAATTGGCTCAAATCATTCGCAGTATAACTTTCTGGTTGTTTTCGGCAATAAGGAATTAAAGCTCTAAAAAAATCTCTTCTCATTTTTAAATAGTCAGACTTTAATTCTTCAGGAACTAATTTTAATTCTTCTTCTAATGCTCTTCGGCATTTATTTTGAACATCTGCTTTAGTTTCAACAAACTCGATAAATTCATGCACCAGTGCATATGGCCTATATTTTTCATTAACTTCATCAGATATTCCAAGCACATATCCATCAGATGGCTCTCCAGTTAATCTTACAACAAAATTTGGCAGATTTGGTTCTATTGAGTGAGGAATTATAAAATAGCTAAATCTACGGGCGCCAAGCGTTGCTTCTGCTTCTTGGAATTCTTGCTTTCTAAAATAGTTTCTTGCGCCTTCAATTTCTGCCTTTGTAAACTTCTTCATATTTTTTGGATTAGAATTAGCCTTATAAATACTTCGATTCTTCCGGCAAATTATAAATCAATCAAACTTCAAAATTCGCTTCTTTCACGCTTTTCCTGCCGTCAACTTCAACTTCGCGCTTTAAGACGCCCTTTCTTTTTGAAAGTTCGCGCAATTGCACAGGATCGCTTACTTCTGTAGGCAGGATTATTTCATTGATTGTAATTGAATGTTTTACCTTAACTTCTTTGAATTCCTGCACATCAAATAAAATATCCCTGACAATGCTCGCATCCGAAGTTTTTAGAGAGCAAAATTCAGCTTTTGGTTCTTTATCGCCTGCTGATGTGGGCTTCGCACTTTTTGGCGCCTTTGCTTTAACTTTAAGCTGAAAAAGCAGAGTAGAAAACGAAAGAGCAAAAAACGCTCGCGGATATTTTTCCATAGCAGCCAGAATTTTAGCTGGCGCAATTTTCGCATTTATCACTGCCTGCTTGACGCCCATAAATTGCTTTATTCTTTCAATTGGCAAATCAGAATTTTCAATTTTAAAAGTCGACACAATAACTCCTGTAACCTCAACTTCATCAGTTATTTTTTGCAGGCACATTTTAACAATAGAGTTTACAAATTCCGGACCCGTTTTTATCGCCCACGAATCTTTCTGTTTTTTTGCTTCAATTAAATATCTATAATTAAAAAGACCTTTGCTGAATTTGATAAACTCCCCATGGTTTTCTGAAGTTGCATTTCCCTCGAAAATATCCTTTATTATATTCATTGTGTCTAACAGACTTAACAAAAAGTTGCTTTATAAATATTTTT
>JBBSYR010000011.1:0-3266 GCA_038045165.1 Nanobdellota archaeon | reverse complement strand
GTAGAGCTTAATGCAGTTCCAAAACTAAATTTTTCCTATTTAATTAAAATCAGTGAAATTTATATATCCTTTCATTTATATAAAAACATGAATCTTGGAGAAAAAGACATAAGGAGACTGTCAACGCTTATCTTAATTATAATTCTCTGCTTTCTTGCCTTCTTTGTTGTCAGACCAGTTTTAATTGCTGCAATTTCAGGCCTGATTCTTGCCTATATCTTCACGCCAGTTTATAAAAAAGTAAATAAGACCATAACAAATAAAAGCCTCGCAGCTGCGATTATTTCAATATTAATACTCGCTATAATTTTTATTCCATTATGGTTTATTATGCCTTTAATAGTTGAGCAGATTTTCGAACTTTTTGCATATTATCAAACAATAGATACTTCTCTCTTAGTTAGGTCTATTTTGCCCCCAACTTCTGAAAAATTTCTATCACAGATAACATTAACTTTGAATAATTTAGTCAATACAATCACCTTATATGTTTCAAAGTCAATGTTTGATTTTATTTTGAATGTTCCTTCTTTATTAGTTCACGTTTTTATCATAGCATTTGTTTTCTTCTACAGCTTGCGTGACAGCGATAAACTCAAAGAATTCGTAAAGTCAATTTCTCCTTTAAGTGAATCAAATGAAAAGATTTTAGTAAAACAATTCAAGGATATGACTGATGCAATAATTTATGGCCAGGTTATTGTGGGAATAGTTCAGGGAATTTGTGCAGGCATAGGCTTTGCGCTTTTTGGAATTCAGAACTCTCTAATATTAACATTGTTGGCAATATTGTTTTCAATTATTCCTTTTGTCGGTCCAAGCATAATTTGGGGGCCAGTCAATATTTACTTATTTGCTTCAGGAAAAATAGGCTTAGGAATAGCATACCTTATGTATAATGTGCTTATTGTCTCAATTATAGATAATATAATTCGCTCGCATCTCATTTCAAAGAAAACAAACATCTCTCCAGCAGTAGTTATCGTAGGGATGATTGGCGGCGTATATCTGTTTAATATTATTGGGCTAATACTCGGACCACTTATCCTTGCTTATCTTATCACTTTGCTAGAATCTTTTAGAGATAAAACAGTTTACAGCCTATTCTCTAATGGTTCATAGCATTTAAGTTAAAAGAGTGGCAAAATGAAGCTTAAAATTCGAGAACTTGCATTTGATTCAGATAAAATACTTGCGCTAATCAGGCAGGATGCTGCAAAAGTTCTTGCCGTCCATACTGGAGATAGGATCATTATTTCGCATAAAGGCAAAAAAATAGTTAGCGAAGTAGACATCACTCATCAATTTCTGCGTGAAGGTGAAATATCTATTTCAAAAGAAGCATTAGAATATCTAAACGCCTTTCAAAATGAAGAAGTTAAGATTTTTTCAATGCCTCATCCAGCAAGTTTAGATCCAATTTTAAAAAAATTAAATGGGGAAGTTTTAACAAAAGATGAAATCCATTCGATTGTAGTAGATATAGTTAATAATACCCTAACAGAAGCAGAAATCGCCTATTTTGTTTCAGGAGTCTATAAAAATGGCATGACTTTAGCAGAAACTATTAATCTTACCGAAGCCATTTATAAAACAGGGCAGGTTTTGCATTGGTCAAGCAACAAAATCGCTGATAAACATTCTATAGGCGGCATAGCAGGCAATAGAACTACTCCAATTGTAGTTTCAATATCAGCAGCTGCAGGAATAATAATGCCTAAAACTTCTTCTAGGGTAATAACCAGTGCAGCAGGCACAGCAGACATTATTGAAACCATCGCTAAAATTGACTTTCCAGCAAAAGAATTGCAAAGAATAGTTAATAAAACTGGCGCTTGCTTGGCTTGGGGCGGTTCATTAGGTCTTGCTCCTGCCGATGATAAGCTAATTAGAGTGGAAAGGCTTTTAGATGTAGACCCCGAAGCGCAGCTAATTGCTTCTATTATCGCAAAAAAACTTGCAGTTGGAAGCAAGTATGTTCTCATAGATATTCCATATGGCAAAGATGCAAAAGTTACTAAAGCAAAAGCAGAAGATTTGAAAAAAAAATTCTTGCTAGTTGGAAAGCATTTTAATATTAATCTGAAGATAATGCTGACAGATGGCAGTCAGCCGATTGGCAACGGCATTGGTCCTGTTTTGGAAATGCGTGATGTTCTAAAAGTTCTTAAAAGAGATAACCCTCCCAAAGACCTTGAAAGAAAATCCGTTATGCTGGCAGGCATAATCTTGGAAATGCTCGGCAAATCAAAAAAAGGAGAAGGAGCGAATTTAGCCATGCAAATTCTCAATTCTGGCAAAGCCTTGAAAAAATTTAATGAAATTATTGACGCGCAGGGAAGAAAAAAAGATAATTTGAATCTTGCCAGATATAAAAAAGATATAAAATCAAAAAGAAGCGGAAAAATAAAAAGCATAAACAACAAAACGATAAATCACTTGGCGAAACTGCTTGGCTGTCCAGTTGATAAATCTTCAGGAATCTATCTTTATAAGCATACTAATTTCCCAATATCCAAAAACGAAAAAATTCTAACGTTTTATTCAGAATCAAAATCAAAACTCCAGGAAGCTTTAAAATTTTACAATTCTTCAAAGCCAATTTCTATTATCTCGCTCTCTAAACCCATATAAACGTATAAGAATAAATCGTTGTATGAAATCAGCATCATTTACATTAATAATAAATAAAGAAAAAGATATCTTTGTAGCTAAGTACCTGAAAGTTGGAGCAGTAAGCCAAGGCAGAACAATAGATAGCCATAGCTAATGTGAAAGAAGCAACAGAGTTATATTTGGAAGAATTCCCAAGCAAACCCCATTTTTAAGAAAAACATTTATACGGCAATTAGAACACGTCAACGCAAGATATAATTAAATTTAAATACAAGTGATTCATAAATACATAATGGATAAGAAAGCAAATTATGTCGATGAGCTGTCAGAATATCTTAAAAAAAATCTTCGAAAAGGATACACTAAAGAATCTCTTAAATGGGCATTGGTAAGCCAAGGTCATTCTAAAATGGAAGTTGATAAGGCAATTAAAAAAGCTGATGAAGAGCTTGCTCGTGAAGCCCCGATTCTCAAGACAAAACCAGAAATTACTTATGAAGTTGTGGAGCCAAAAGACGCAATAGTTGAGAAGAAGAAATCTTGGTGGAAAAAGATTTTTGGACTTTGATTTTTAGATAAAAAAGTCTCGCAAATTAGAGTATTTATTTTAGTAGTTCGGTTAAGTAGGATTAGACGAAAATGACTTCTGT
>JBBSYR010000010.1:0-1696 GCA_038045165.1 Nanobdellota archaeon | reverse complement strand
CTGTTTCCTGAAAGATAAGAGAGTGTTAAGAATAAGCAAGACAAATCCTTAGCTAACTGATCTCTTTTCTTAAAATCCTGGCTATTTCTTCTCCAGACTTGTTCCAAAAATCTAAGATTTCTTCTGCTTGAAAAACTGATGTCCTAAATCCTCTATAATTAATATCATGTCTTGTCTTCTTAAATCTATCAAGCGAATTCAATTTAATTTTATCTTTTATGTCAAACTCTTTAAGCACCTCCATGCTAACTTCATGATTGCCGGGCTCAAATCCAAGAAATCCCCACTTTGCATCGCCTAATTGCCTAATTGACTCATAAATCTCTCTAAAAATTAAAGTTGCTGTATCCTCGTTTAATTTAATTGTTTTAACAACTTTGGCGTTTATTTCAGCAGAATTTATCATCGCCTTAATCTTTTCAGTATCTTTCTGTTTATTTCTCAATGCTCCAGTTTTAAGCCAAATTTCTATAGCTTCTTTTTTCATTTTTTCACCTCTAAAAATCCCCATAGCAAAATGCCATTTGCAATATTATTAAACACATTAATGTCTATATTTTCTCTATTAAATAAATGTATTTGTATCTTTCTCCCAATACTCTTCTCAAACTCAGTTAGTTCTCTTAACCCATTTACCTGATAATCTTTAGCTTCGCCAGACTCAATTGCAATATCTATATCGGAATTTGATAAATCCTCGCCTTTTCTAAAACTGCCAAACAGAACTATCGCTTTTGGATTTTTGAAATAATCAGTTAAAAATTCTACTAATCCTGACTTATAAACAAAATTCAAATTATAAACTATTTTACTCTTTACAAAAAGCCAATTTGCATGATTTGCTTTAATTCTCCAGATCTTGCTTAATTTTTCTATATTTATCAATCCCGCTTCTTGAAATTCTCCAAGAATATCGCCAATATTGGCTTTTGCTACCCCTGCTTCTTTAGCCAAGTCACTTAAGCTAAATTCTTTTTCAGGATACTTAAACATTATCCCCATTATTTTATTTTTAGCAGTTTCTTCATATAACTTAAGGTATTTATTAGGGACAGCTGGTTTCATCATATAACATATGTTATTAAATAGAACTATTTAAATCTTTCTATCTCTATGAATAACTAACTTTAATCTTTTTTTTAATCCTGCAGTGCTTTGCCTTTGTGGCAAGACCACGAGGTATTTTAAAGAATAAATATTCAGATGATTTACTTTTTATCTTTTCCTTTCAAGTCCATCAGGAGTAACATAGTAATCTGCTGCCCTCATAAATTTGTTGAAATCTACGGCCCAGCTCTTAGGAGTATATCCTTGCATTTGTAAGACGCGTAATTCTTCATTAACTGTAAGGCGTAAAGCGATGTCGTCAGAGTGATGTTTTACTTTTGTAGTATAAATAAGATTAATCTCTTGGGCTTGCTCTTTATAATTATAGTCAATTACTGCGAATGGGATAGCTCCTGCAGCAATAAAGAGAAGACAATATCTGCTAAAACTTACCTTGCTAAAACGTTTAAGAAAGGACTCACGTGGAAGGATTCCTGGAATCGCATTATTCATTAGAGGAGGAGCCACAGAATTCTGATCTGATGTTTCCATAAGATATACAGATTGTTGATATTTTTAAATGTTTCTAAATTCAACAGTATCTCCTAACCGAATAAAAAACAGATATTTCTAACTAAAAAAACTAAGA
>JBBSYR010000009.1:0-4175 GCA_038045165.1 Nanobdellota archaeon | reverse complement strand
ACTATGAAATAAATAATAAGGTTTTATGTTAAAGCCAGAATACATTTTCATAAATAGCTCTTTAAGAACTTCAGAATCATCATTTATTCCCCTTAGAAGTGGAGTTTGTCCTAACTTAATTATACTCCCATAACCTAGATTATCAAATAGATTTAATGCCCTGTTCATTTCTTCAGTCAGTTCATTAGGATGACAAACATGCACTCCCAGAGCATTAACCCTATATTTTTTGAATAGTCCTATAAGTTTTTCATCAATTCTGAATGGATTAAATGTTAAAGCTCGTGTATGAACCCTTACTGCTTTTACATGTTGGATAGATCGAATATCAGAAAGTCTTCCTTCTAAAGTATCGTTATTTGATAAAAGAGGATCACCCCCGCTTAGAATTACTTCTATTACCTCCAAGTGTGTTCTTACATAGTCCATAGATTGTTTCCATAGCTGATCATTAACTGATCCTTTTTTAGTTGTTTTATCTTCAACTCTGGCAACTTCAAAACAAAATCCACAATATCCCAGACAAGAATTTGGAGCTCTAATTATCACCTTGTTAGTATACTTATGTTGCATTATTGGGGTTACCATATCGTGTGGAAGTTCCCAATTTGATTCGTTACTGCCATCATAACTGTCTTTAGATACATCGATTCTAAAGCCCCTTAAAGGAAAAGTTTGTTTTACTAAGGGATCTGAATGTGAGGGGTTTCCTTCCTTGTCTCTGCTCATTAAAGATAGGGTATAGGGTGTAATTCCCCATCTCCTTTTCTGGTCATACTCGTTTATTTGAGATAACTCTTCTTCTGGAAAATTTGGGAAAAATCTTTTAATTTGTTTTGCAGAGTGAAGGCTATTCCGTTGTTGCCATTTCCAGTCTTTCCATTCAGATTCATTTACAGCAATAGCTAATTTGTTTTTCATAACTTTTTAGTAGTATTTAGAGTTAATAAAATATCTGATTAGATATTTTGCATAATGGCAATATTTATATACTTTTAATTACATTAAGCAAAATATGGAAAAAGTTAAATTAACTACAAAGGACGAAAGAATTTTGGAAGCATTAGATAAAAATGCAAATATACCTCTTTCACGATTATCTAAAAAAGTTGGTGTTAGCAGACAAGTAGCCGAATACAGGCTAAAAAAATTATTATTGCAGAAGACCATTTATCAATTTTATACTCTTATTGATGTGGGTAGAATGGGTTATTCCTCATTTAGAGTTCATATTCGAATTAAAAATGTTGATAAGGAAAAATACTCCAACTTTGCAAAAGATTTATTTGATAACTATCCAACCTTCTGGGTAGGATTTATATCTGGAAAGTTTGATATTATCGCCGATATATTTGCTAAAAACCCAAATGATTTTGAAAGAATTATATCTGAAGTATTAAAAAAACATAAAAATCTCATACAGAGCTATGAAGTCTTACAAATTTTGGAATTAGATCTATTTGAGTATGGATATTTCTTTCAGAATAATCATAACAGAATGGCTGTTGCAGTCCATAAAAATGAAGGAATCACTAAGATTGATGATATAGACAAGAAAATATTGCATAAAATTAAAGACAATTCAAGAATAGCTTATGAAGAAGTTGCTGAATATGTAGGAATAACAAGAAATTCAATAAAAAATAGAATTAAAAAGTTAGAACAAAAGAGGATTATTGCGGGATATAAGATAATCGTAAACTTCAATCATTTTGGTAATCAGTCGTTTAAAATATTGATTAAATATAATAGTTCCAAAATGGAGCAAGAAAAACAACTTCTTGAAGAGATTAGACAAACTCCTAAAATATTAAATATACTTAAGTTTCTTGGTAGTTGGAATCTCGATATTGAAATACACGCAAAAGATATTAGGGAGCTGCAGGAATATATAATTGGATTAAGAAATAAGTATTCCCTAATTGAAGATTACGAAATTATACAAATAATAGATGATCATGGAATTGACTTTTATCCTAAGAAAATTAAATAATTTTTAGAAATATGCGCAGACCCGTATATATACATTAAGACATTTATTTAAAAATCGCTAATCATTTAGTTTTCTTAATTGCCTCTTTCTCTTCTTTAAGCTTGAAGTGTTTAGCTAAGAATTTAATGACTTCTTGGAAAGAGATAGGCTTTGCAATAAGAGAACCCATATCTTTATCCCATCTATTCTTTAGTGTTTGAGCTTTATTGAACATCTTGAGAATAGAGAAGTCATTGCCAGAAGAAAGACATTTCTTTTTGACAAGTTCAATATTTATGGGAATGCCTGCATGAATTATATGATAAACATCAAAATGATCTCTTGGCTTATTTCTTGTTATAGCTGCTCTTACCTTTTCAGCAATCAGTTCTTCTTTTGCCAAAGTCTTCACAGAGAACTCGGGAATAAAGGAAGAATAAAAATGATTGATTTTATAAACTTCTGAAGGAAGAATAAGTTTTCCTCTCTGATTTAGGTCGATAAATAACTCGCTATCTCCTAGTTCAGAGCTACACTTTACTATTATTCTTATGAAACCCTCAACACTTTTACCTTCTTTATATTCCTTAAAGAAGTCCAACTTCTTTACTATTTCTAGAATATCGTTTCTAACCTCTTTCTCGTTTCTGGTTAACGTAAAATCAATATCCTCAGATAAACGAGCATGACTCAAGAATATTTTATTTAATGCCGTTCCACCCTTAAAGTAAATTCCATCAACATCTTTTAACGAATAAAGAATTCTAGTAAGATAGTAATCCTTGAGAAGCAGAGCTCTTTGAAAGTTATGTTCCGAAACAATTCCATTGAAATCTATACTAGAGATTCTCTTAATTTCATCCATTTTTTCATTTCCCTCTTATTCATTATTCTAAATGGATGTTTATTTACTTTTCTAATTACTGCCTTTTTTATTCTTTCAGGTGTTGTTCTTCTAAATATAAATCCAGTGTTGAAAATCTTCTTTCTTCCATATTTCTTAGTGGTATAGACTTCAATCCAAAAAGGTATTTGGTCAGTAAGATGATAGTGATTGGCCGCACTAAATCCGCCAATATAGTAATCTTTACTATTCATTATTTCATCTGCAAGAATAAAAGGGTCTTCTGCCCATCCGCCACTTCTGGCCTTTATCGGAATAAGATAATATTTCTCTTTGTTAATCTTGACTATCCTTTTCTTTTGAAGAAGTCTTTGAATATAGTTATACTGCTGTTTTTTATTCTTAAAAAAATGTTTTACATCTTCTATTGTAAAGAAATATTTTTCATAGGATTCAAGCCAAGCTATAATTGTCGTTTCTTTACTTGAAAGTCCTTTTATCTCCACCATTGTATTATTATCACGATTTACTTAATATCTGAGTAATTAATGATATTTATAAATCTTTTGTTTAATATGAGAATCTAAGATTTTAAGATTTAGATGTCAGAAATAAAGAGAATCATAAACTACCCCTCGTTTTATGGAGATAATAACAACCCCCTTCCCTTGAGAGAAGGGGCGGGGGATGGTTAGCAATGGGTGAACAAGCCGAACTCCTGTAGGCGAGGTGAATTAGTAACTATTGTAAGAAAAAAAATGCGGGGACTAGTACTCGAGAAACTTTGTTTCTCGACTTCAACTCTTACGAGATTGAAGTGATTCGAACCTTTCGAATCCTGCCCGCAAGAAAAATGCGGGTTGAGGGATTTTGCATCCCAGTACCCGCAACTCTTCGAGTATGCGGGGACTAGGATTCGAACCTAGGTATGCACTAAGCAACAGGATCTTAAGTCCTGCCCGTTTAGCCACTCCGGCATCCCCGCTCGGATTTAGGAGAATGAGATAATTTAAAAGTCTTTGTAAAAGCATTTTTTGTAAAGCGAATATGCAAAATGCGAAATACAATTTTTGCAATACTAATATTTAAATACTAACCTTTCAAATCTACTTTATAAATTTGAAAAAAAAGAAAATGACGAAAAAATGCATTTATTGTAAAAAAAATATTGATGAAGAATCTGTTATTGATTTCTGTGAAAGCTGCGGAGTTGGAGTATGGGGTGAAAAAATGTTTCAAGCGATAAAAGAAAGCATGGAGAAAGCACGAGACAGCGGGGATTTAAATCAGGGCTCGATTACAGATACTTTTTCTATTAATCCGAGGCAAAAAAGTAATTTTATAAGAAAGCAGTTTTAA
>JBBSYR010000008.1:0-2372 GCA_038045165.1 Nanobdellota archaeon | reverse complement strand
AACAATACAAGGGGTTAGACCTTAATACGTTTAACCCCTTTATCAAAATTGATTATACTTTATATACAAAAATTTATACTTTGGAATTAAAGATGACGAAATAAAATAATACAAATAAATTGTGTATCCCCCTGTTTACTTCTTCTCATCTGTAATTGCCTGTCCGTCTTCGGGCTTTTCTGAAAGAAGGGAAACATCAGCGACAGGCACTTTAATGACGCTCCCAACTTTATCCCCTGCTTTCTATTCACCCCTCTTTCATCCGCTGCTCGGGGTTTCAACTGCTCTCTTCCTCTGCTGTATTCTGCTTCTTATTCTGTCTAAATCATCTATGCTCGCTATATGCCTTTCTTCTTCTTCGCTTATTTCAGGAGTTTGGTCCTGCAAAAAAGAAAGAGCAGTGCTATTTGAATTTTCTTTTGGCGCAGATTTTTCAACATCCATGGAAAAATCTAATTTTTCAGGGATTGCCTGTTTTTTTCCAAGTATCCTCGATTTTATAACTTTTCTAGTGTTCTTTCCGACATAGTTTTCTTTCCCTTTTTTCCCTTCTTTTTTTTCGCCGTAGTCAAGTATCTTGATTTTGTTAATCATGGATGTAAAAATGTCTTCTTTTGCTCCAAGCTCTTCTCCCAATCCCTCTCGGTTTATTATACTTTCAAAATCTGCCGTGAGATCTTCAACAAGACCATGCGTTATTTCTTCTCCAGAATATAAAGCCTCAGTCATTCTTCTACAAAATTCAACTATCAAGGGTTTATTTTTTTCAATGAAAATTTCAGTAATTTCAGAGTATTCAGCATTTCTTCTGATATGAAACTTTTTTCTTAAAAAATCTCTGGCAAGGGCATCAATTACTTCCAGAACTGTTTCTGGTGGTTCTTTCAATGTTTTCAATTTTTTAATTTCAGCAATATAACTGACATCTGCAGATTCATCTTCTTCAGATAAATTTACAAATTCCGTTTTTTTGCTCTTTTTCTTTTTTATAAAATTAAAATTAAATAGCAATTGAATCATTTAGACCCCCTCTTTAACCATAAGAGTAATAGATGTTTTGCCTATAAAAATCTTATTAAACTCAATTCGCAATATTATTAAAGATTCTCTTTTTTAATGGAGTATGGATAAAGTGAAAATTTTTCATAAAGGCAGGCACATCGAAGTTCATGCTGAAAAAGTCTCTGTTTTTGGAAAAATCAGAGGATTGATGTTTAAAAGTTCCAAAACAAATAACTTATTGTTTGAATTTAAAAATGAAAATAATTGTGCGATTCATTCTTTTTTTGTAAGATTTTCTTTTCTCGCAATCTGGCTTGATTCTAAAAATATCATCGTGGATTTTGCAGTCGTGAGGCCTTTTCGTTTTCACGTCCAACCCAAGAAAAAATCCCGAAAATTGATAGAAATACCTTTTAACGAGGGTAACAAACAGATAATTGCTTTTTTCGTCGGAAAAGGAAAGATTTAAATATCACGTTGACTAAAATAAATTGATAAACTTAAATTAATCAAAAGGAGGTATAATATGGGATCAATAATTGCTAAAGGTGTTGTTAAGAGAAAGCCCGGCTATCTTTATTATGTAGATGGCAAGGGAAATGTCTGCGAAGCCAAAATGGCCCGCGGCGGAAGAAAAAAGAAGAGATAATCATACTCAGTGCTTATCGCATTGAGACCGTGTCGATTTTTATTTTTTTTATTTTTATTTTCAGGCTTATTTTTTTCATTAACCTTATAAACATCTTATTATTTTCTTGTCTATGATTTTAGGCATAGAATGCACTGCGCATACTTTTGGCGTTGGAGTTGTTGAAAAAGGGAAGATATTAGCGAATGTAAAAGACATGCTCACAACAGAAAGCGGCGGGATAATCCCTCTTGAAAGTGCAAAACACCATACTCGCGTTGCCGAAGTTATTTACAAAGAGGCATTGAAGAAAGCAGGCATCAATGAAATAGACATCAAAGCGATTGCTTTATCAAATGCGCCGGGACTTGCGCCTTGTTTGCTTGCTGGAATGAAATTTGCTAAATCTCTTGCAGAAAAAATAAAAATTCCGATTGTGCCAGTTAATCACTGCATCGCTCATCTTGAAATTGGCAAAACAGCAGGAGCGAGTGATCCTGTTTTGCTTTATGCTTCTGGAGCCAATACTCAGATAATTGCATATGCTGCGGGAAAATACAGAATTTTTGGGGAAACACTGGATATCGGTGTTGGAAATTTTATTGACAAGTTTGCAAGACATGCAAAATTAGGATTTCCCGGCGGTCCAAAAATTGAGGAGCTGGCAAAGAACGGAAAATATCTCGAACTTCCCTATTCAATAAAAGGCATGGATGTTTCTTTTTCAGGAATGCAGACAAAA
>JBBSYR010000007.1:0-2485 GCA_038045165.1 Nanobdellota archaeon | reverse complement strand
TCGTTATTGCAGAAAAGGTTTAAAATGGCTCCAACCTTAATTCTGCTATGCCATTTAATATGAAAGAAAATATAAAAAAAACTTGGGAAGACCTTTATTCGAAAACTGATTTTGAACATATGGTTAAGAGAATAGACTATAGTTTAAAAATAAAGAAAGATATTTTTCAGTATTATCCTTGGTTGGATATTTTGAGAAGAAATAATCTTAAAATTGATACCTGCCTTGAAGTTGGTTCTGGCACTGGAGCATATAGTTTGATTTTAAAAAAATTAGGTTTTACAAAAAAAGTGTATCTCTTAGACTGGTCTGATGAATCATTGAATATGGCAAAAAAGCTTTTTAAAAAATATAATGAGAAAGCAATTTTTGTCTGCGGCGATGCATTAAATTTGCCTTTTAAAGATAAATCTTTTAATTTGACCATATCTGGTGGGCTTATTGAACACTTTAATAATCTAAATATGCAAAGAATAATCGAAGAGAAAAAAAGAGTATCTAATTACGTGCTGACACAGGCGCCAATAAGCACTCCCCCTTATTGGATTATGCGCACACTAATCACAATAGCAAAACAGGGATGGCCATTTGGCTATGAAAAACCACTAACTCGCTCAAAATTAGAAGATATTTATATAAAGGCAGGTCTAAAAATTCTGGATGAAGATTATCATGATGTTTTAACTGCAGTTAAATTTACATACGGCGTGAAAAAAGGAAAGAAACTTAATTTTAAAAAAAATTGGCTGAACAAGTGCTTAAAGAATGAAATGGTTTTATTAGGCTTAGCAGATTAAAACTTGAATATAATTGCTAATGGCTGGCCGTTATTATTTCCAAATGCCTTCATAAAAGTCATATTATATCTTTGAGGATAAGTATAAGCCCATATCGGTGTGTATGCGGGTTCAAAAACGGAGATAACTAAATAATCTGGCTTTAGCTGAGCTATCTTTTCGTTGAAAGCAATTTCAGTGATATTCTTGCAGCTCTCATTTAATTCATATAAGCTTGTGCTATAGCATCCCGCATCATTGGTTAGTTTATTTTGAGAATTATAGAAATCATAACTCTGCCTTTCGGAATAATATTGATTCTGAGTTAGAGAAGCAGTTATTATTTTCGCATCTATTTCAGTATTATCTCTCAGCCAGATGCCTGCTTCTTTAACCTCACCATAACTTCCATATTTATTCTTTATAAATGCATTAGACGCGGATACCTGCCAGTAAACCATAGATATACTGAGAATAATTAAAATGATAAGACTAAGATTTCTTATTTTAAGTACATTTTGTAATTTTGAGATAATAAAATCTGCTCCATAAGCTAAAACTATACAAAGAATTGAGAAGTTAGTTAAGAGATATCTTGTATCTGCTGTTCTAATCCCAAATATAAGATATAAAAAGGGAACTACTAAAATTACGAATATAAATATTAAATTATTCTTAGAATTAATTTCTCCTTTAAATAATTTATCTGCGTACAAAACAAACTCTAAAATCAATATAAAGCCAATTATAAAAAATACAATTAATAACAAACCGAGGTTATTGAATGATGCGCCTAATAAATTAGGAATATGCTCTGTTAGTGCTTTAATATAAACTGGTCTTTGCACGGCTGTAGATTCTGAGCCCTGATAAAATGAAAGGGCTGGAAAGACTTGCTTATCGAAATGAGAGTAATTATAAATAAAAAATGGTGATAGACAGAGCAAGACCACGATTACAGAAAAGTATAATTCCTTTTGCTTGATGACTTTCAACCTTCTGGTTATTAAAATGTAAACTGCTATGGACGCAAGAATAATTCCTCCAATATATCTTGCTAAAAAAGCGAGAATGCCAAATGCTACAGACAAGTAAAGACCATAATTCTTTTGTTTCTTCTCGTAAAACTCCCAAAAAAAGTATAGTGAGAGAATACCGAATAGAGCGCTAGGTATATCAGTTAGTATTCTAAAAGTATAAAACATCCAAACCCAATTTAAAGCAAAAGCAATTGTTGCTATCAGAGCAACTTTTTTATTAAATAATGATTCTGCCAGCTTGAATGTAACAAAAGAGGCAAATAAAGAAGGAATTAATAAAGTTGCAAATCTAAGAAACATCTCGGAAAAACCAAATTTCAAAAATATACTCCAAACTAATGGCATAAGCAGCGGCCTAATTAAAGTAAAGTGCGGCCACCATTCGGGCTTCGCCATATTATTTCCCCAGACTCTTGCAATGGACAAATAATCGCCCTCATCAAACCATATTGGCTGAGGCCCTATTTTGAAGAAAAAATAGAGATATACTAAAGTAATAAATCCTATTAACCCAAAGATTAAAAGATTATCTGAACTTTTTAACCATCTTTTTATTTTTTCTTTTCTTTCTTCAATAGGCTTTTCCGATTCTTCCATAGAATTATAATAGAAGAAAACGCTTTTTATTCTTTCCTATTTGATATTTGGAGGCATTACCAAGATATAACC
>JBBSYR010000006.1:0-18970 GCA_038045165.1 Nanobdellota archaeon | reverse complement strand
ATTCTTTCTTTTTTTTAATTGTTTAGTGTAATCTATCCCATGCACTTATCTATACTTAGGGTTTTCATGCTCTATAAAATCAAAAAAACGATGAGGCGCTCGTTTCACCAAGAACCTATGGTTCTTGGGTGCCGTCAAGAATGTAAAGCATTCTTGAGGTTTGGAATGCCCTAAAAAGTCTTTAAGGACTTTTTACGGAACAGAAAATCCAAAGGATTTTCTTGTGCTCGAGAATCATCACGCTCTGAAGAGCGTGGTTTTCAAGATTCTCGACATAATTAACAAATGCAACAAATCTAAAGAAAAAAATTTGCCAAATCGCTAGTGGTGTAAACTTTAACTTTATTTTGTTTTTTAAAATCGGAGTCATCACTCCAAATTCCATCTGCTTTATATGCAATTGCTAAAGCCAAAAATGGAACATCTTTTATGTCAGTCATCAATTTGGAAGCTTCATCTACATAAGAAGTGTATTCTTCTATAGGTATAATCTCCAAATATTCAAAGATAATAAACAAAAGAAGGTCAAATTCAGCAGGAATAAGATTGCCTTTTCGAATTATTTCTTCTTTGTATTTCATGATTTCTGAAAGAGTAAAATTTGGAGTTATGAACTTGAAATTTTTATTAAATAAAATCGCTCGAGACGTTTGCGGTTTAATAAGAGATGCAATTATTCTATTTGTGTCTATGATAAGTTTCATTATCCCAGCCCGTGCTTTTTTGCTATCTCGCGCTTGATCTTATTGCCTATTTCTTCCGCATCTTCTTCAGTCAATTTGCTTTTAGAAAGAATCTTATTCATCAATTCAATTTTTTTAGCATGACTCCAAAGTGCTTGCCTAGCTATCTCGCTCCATTTTATTTCATTATGCTTTTTTATTATTTCGTGTAAGTCTTCAGGTATTGATAAAGTCATATTTGTCATTTTATATTATAAGTAAATTAAGTAAAGTTACTTATTTAAACTTTTCGCTTATGAATTATTGTAGATATTTCATGCCCAATACCATTAATAAATATCGCATATTATAAAGCAACATTTAAAAGTAATTTTATCCATCAAATTAAATGGAAAAAATAGAAGTTCAGTTTATAATTGAAATTCTCGGCAGACCTCCCGCGCACATTACTGAAGCGCTGAATACGATGCTGCAGAAAATGAGCAATGAAAAAGGTATAAAAATTATAAATAAAATTGTTCACAAGCCAATTCCTGTCAAGGATACAAAAGACCTTTTCACAGCCTTTGCTGAAATAAATGCAGAATTAGACTCCCTCGCTAATTACTTCGGGATTATATTTTCTTACTTTCCTGCAAATATAGAAATTATTTCTCCCGAAGAGTTAAAAATTCGAAATTCTGTTCTCAATGAAGTTGGGAATGCTTTAGTTCACAGGCTTCACGAATATGATGCTTTAGCAAAAAAATTAGTTGCAGAAAATGAAATTCTGCTTGGCAAATTAAAAGAAGTCGCTCCTCATCTGTTTCCCCAAGAGCCGCAGCAAGCACAGCAGCAAGTCTTGTCCTCGCAAAAGAAAAAGCCTTCTAAAAAGTTAAAGGTAAAATCAAAGAATGTAAAAAAAGGCGCTATGAAATAGTTTTCCCGATACTGCAAAGCATCAGAAGACAAAACCGATTATTAAATCCTGCCGTGACTTACCATTCAAACATCAGTTAATTATTTGTATTTTTGCGTTATCAAAATCATGCATTACCTTATCTTCACAAGTAAGACCTATAGCATTATAAAAATCAAAAAAGTATTTAATCTCTAAGGGGCCTTTTTCGCGCTTTCGGCGAGCTTTTTCTGCAGGGGATTTTTTTCAGCATGCGTTTTCTTATATTTCACATAAACAATTGCAACTGCAACTATAACTATTGCAGCAATCAGATATCCTATCCAAGAACTGCCGCCGCTCGATTTTGCAGCGCACACCCCAACACAGCAGTTTCCATCAAGCGCATTTAGACTTTGCCCAGAGCAAAGCTCATTCGAAGAGCAAAATCTTCCATTGCTTATTTCAGAGCATCTGTAATTTTTTTTCACGTCAGTTTTATTTTCCACATTGTCCACAACAACAGGCAGAGTTCTATTCTCAATAATTCTCGCTTTAACAACAAGCAAAGCTGAAAAATTAGATGAAATAGCATAAACCTCGTCATATAATTCGCCTGTTTTAAAATTTTTTATAGTCAAATTAAAATAAATAGTTTCATTTGGTCCAATAGTAATATTGCTGTCCGGACTCAGGCTGAATTTATCTTTGTCATACTTCAAGCGGATAATTTCAGTTCCATTTTTTTCCAAGCTCTTTAATCCAACGGCAGAGATTTTCTCATTTTCTGCTAAAAGCATCTCACTTTCAACTATTTCAGGAGAAAAAGCAAAACCTCTCTTAATAGAAACCTGCTTGTTTTTATTTATAATATCTGCAGGCAAAACATACTTGCCAATATTAATTTTTATAAATCCCACATTTCCAAAATCCTTAATTGAGAAAGATATCTTATTCTCGCCAGGCTTTAATACAACTTCTCTTTTATCAGGAAAGTCCGCAGAAATTGTTTTATCAGCATCCTCATTTAATTGGACTTTTACAGAAAAGTCCTCCTGAGTGAAAATAAATCCTGGGCGAATAGAATAATCGCTTAAATTAGTCAATACTGTGAAATTTTGAGTAAAATCTATTTTTTCTGCCTGCCCTAAAATAGTTGTTGCAATGTTTTTTATTATGAGCGTGTAATTATCAGGAGTAGATGGCGCAATCATCCAGAGATAATATCGCTCGCCAATCCGTTTTAAATCATATTCAATAGGCACCTCGGAATTTATTCTTTTCAGTTTCACATTATCTGCGCTCAAAGGCTCAAGAATATTGCCAGATATCTCGGCAATTATGGTCTCGCCAGAAGAATATTCTTTCTTCATGTCTGTGCTTATCGCACTTGCAAAGGGCATTATAGTCAAAGTAAGAATAATTATCAGCACTCGCATCATCTTTTTTTCCATGTTTTAACTAAATTCCGGAGTTATATAAATATAGCGAATATGCGAACTGCAAGTTAAAAGACAGGTATTTCAATAAATTTCCGAAGGGTTTTTAAGGATATTATTCTTCTACTTTAAATGGAAATATTTAATGTATTAATTGAAAAAGATGATGATGGATATTTCATCTCGGATGTAGTTGAACTTCCGGGGTGCCATACACAAGCTAAAAGCATGGACTCTCTTATAGAGCGTACTAAAGAAGCAATTATTCTTTATTTAAAGTGCGCTGAGCCAAAAGAAATACATATGAAAGAAAAATTTATAGGGCTACAACAAATAGAGGTATAAATGGCAAAGTTGCGGCTTTTGAGTGCAAAAGAGCTTACAAAAATTCTTGACAAAATGGAATTTAAGTTTGTTCGTCAAGAAGGAAGTCATATGTTCTTTAGACATTCAGATGGGAGGACTACGATCATTCCATATCATGCTGGTGAAGATATTGGGCGCGGACTCTTGCTTAAAATTATTAAAAAAGATCTTCAAATGACTCGTGAAGAATTTGAGAAATTTCTCTAACACAATCCTTATGAAAATCTGCATCGCAGAAAATATTAATATTTTTGTCAAGATTTCAAATATCTCCAAAATTCTCTATAAGAATTACTTGCTCATCTCTTTCAATTTCTTAAGAGTTTCTTCAAGCTCTTTGTCTTTCGGCGAAACAGATCTTCTCATCTGCGGCTGCAATCTTCCAGGAGGCATCATTCTTCTGCCTGGGACAGGCGCAAATTTAGGCGAGGGTCTGAAATCTTCCATGCCTCTGCTTCCACCAAAGGGCGGCACACCTGGCTTTACTATTGGAGAGACTTTTGCATTGCCTCTAAATTTATACCACCACACTCTCAGTTTATCTCTATAAATAATCGCTAATATAATTAAGATTATAAGTATTAATAATAAGATTATCCAAAACCAGCTTATTCCGCCAGTTGACTCCGGCGCCCTGCAGCATTTATAGTCTGTAATTTCGCATGTTTTGCTGTCATCTTCCTGCTCATCACTGTTGCACGAAACTTTGCAGTTTCCAACATCTGCACTGCAAGTATAGCTTTGAGCTGTTGTTTTTTTAACGCAGCTTCCTAAGCAGCAGCTTCCATCAGAACTAGCTGCTTCTATTTCAGTGCATTCTTCATCAGTTTTGCACAAAGTTCCATTTTGAACTTTGCAGCTTGTTTGAGGAACTTTTATTGAACAGCAAATTGTTCCTCCAGTGCATTCAAAATTTGCTTTTTCCAGCCCTCCTGCTCCTAAGCAGGCCTGCTTATTCTCACAAGATTGTGCATCAACAGATGCGCATCTCGCATCCCCGCTAGTTCCGCTTCCTCCTGCTCCGGAAACAGGCCTCGACCATCCAGAATATAAAATAAAAGATGTATCAACAATTGAATCTCTTTCACTCCAGCATCCATTGCTCTTTTGCTCAGCCAATAAAGCAACTCGGGCATTCTCAAATTCTGCAGCATTGCTATTGCTCAACGCAAGCATAGCTAAACTTGTATCATAATATTTTTTATACAAGCTTCCTGAGATTTCCCAAAGGTTGTTCCTATTTTGTTTTTGCACAATATCACTATAAAATTCATTGCTTATGGAACTCGCGCTAAGAGAATACAAAAATGCACTTGGAAAGTATTTTAAATTATCTTCTGCAAGCGCAGTCAAATATGGAATAAATGCATTAATATCCTCGCCAAACTTATTAAGTGTGAATGCTGCCCATAGGCTTCCTTCATAATCACAAGTATTTCCAGTCTTAAAGCACTTTGCTTTTACTTGCTCCTTTGTGCTTCCATTAGCCGCAGACTTATGCGACTCAGAAGAAACATAAACAGTTTCCCCAATTCTCTTCTCATACAGCAGTGCAGTTACGAAATCCTTATTGCATGAAACTTCAAATTCTTTGTTTAAGCAAGTCGGATTAATTTTCAGCCAGTATCCAGAGTTAGATATTGACAAGCAGTCATCAGCAGAATTTTCTGACAAAGTCATGTCATCTAAGATTCTTATGCTTCTGCTCTTACCATATTTAATTGAGCACTTTGCAGAAGACCTGTCAGAAATATCAATTTCCAAATACCATATTAGTTCAGTTGGAGTTGCATTTTTAGACAAAAGCCATTTTTCTATTTTGCTTGTATCTTTTCCCATTCTTTTTAAAGCAAGACCTACTTGTGCAGTTTCTTTCAGCCTGCAATTGTCCTTTGGCCAGCAATCACTGCTGCTGCTTTTCTCATTATTAATCTTAACCTCTGCTTTTTTTGAGCCAATTGCAAGGCCTGCAAATATTGCCTGCTCTAGAGCCATGCTTGTTTTGTTATTTATCTCGTTGTTTAAGCACTGATAAGCTTTATCAACTGCTGCCTGCCTGCTAGCAGAATTAACTGGCAGAGAATCAGCAGCCAAAGCAAAACTCAAAAATAAGGCGAGGCATATAACGAATGCGAAAACTCCCCCTATTTTTAACACTCTTTTTTCCATGCCAAATTAACGCAGGAGTTATTTAAAAATGTTCTTAATGCCAAGTGCGTGAGGTAAAGTTAATCACAAAAAAATAAATTATTTCAAATACAGAAAACTGCGTAGCTTGTAGCACATTTTGTACGCTTCTGTCTGGAGAACTGCAACGCAGAGAGCTACAAGTAATGCAATTATCCATAGCTATGCATAGAACGTAATCAAAATTATGATGCTGGAGTTTTGAAAACCCTGCAGAATATAGCATAAAAACTCTTCAATCGCCCGCATTAGCTATTTTTTCTCAGCACCCGCATCACATCAACAATTGGATTTTTCGTCTGCGGTTTTTCATCAAGCAGCCCAATATCTTTATAGAAACTTTCATTGTTGTAATTCGGAGGAAGAATTTGCCTTTTCTGTTTTAAATGCCAGTCAATCTGCCCTTTAATATACCCTTCTTTTAACTGCGGCTCATTTAATTTATTCCATTCCCTTATTCTCGCATTTATAAATTCGGGGGAGAAATTTAAAGACTTCAAAAATGTAATTAATATAAACAATCCTCTTTTTCTTCCTTCTTTCAATCCTTTCAGCAGTTTTTTTATTGGCTTTGGAAACATCGCTTCGGTTACATTTTTAATCTCTATTTTGCTGTAATTTTGATATTTTTTGTATTTTCCTTTTTCAACTTTTTCATCTTCAGAAATCTGGCTCTTCTTCCATTCAAGTGCATCCGCAAGAATTTTTTTCGCTTCGTCAGGCGCGTTTGCAGGCATAAAATTAGATATCCGGACTTTCAAAGGGTCGGCATCTCGCGGCGAAAAACCATCCAATTGCTCTTTTCTTAAAACAATGCTTGCGAGTGCGGTTTTTTCATGCAAAGAATATGGCGCTCTGAACAAATGCCGCGGCGCAACAAGAACCAAGTCAAGCTCAGTGTCTTCATCAGGAACCTCAACTCGCTCAAAATGCTCTGGGTATTTATTAGAGGATAAATGCATTTTCTCATTATCTGGGTCTGCGCATTTTTCGCAATAATAATAATCTAAACTATCAATCACTTCTAAAACGCCTGCGCATTTTTCATTTAAGCACCTAATCCTTCTTTTTGTCAATTTAAAATCCCTTCTTTCTGCAGTCATGTTGCAAACAGGGCATCTGAATTTAACAAGAGTTCCCTTAACTGCTAAATTCTGGCATTGTTTGCAGCAAACTCCCGCAGCTCTGCCTTTGTTTTTATCCAGAGAACTGAGGCTCATTTTAGCTCCGACCCTTTTCCTGAACTCTGGTTTTATCTTGTAAAAAATATATTCGGTTATTGCTCGCGGCCATTCTGGAAACATCTCTTTCATCTTTCTGCCATCGTATTCTTCAGGAAAAGCTTTTCCAGAAACAATTATATGAAAACCTTTGCTGCCAGAAAACTTCAGGCCATAATTTTTAATGCCCATGTTTTCTAAAAATTCTATCACAAGTTTTGCAGCTTCTCTGGTCATGTCAAGATATTTAGAATCAATATCAATCAGCAAATCCCATGATTTTCTCAGCTCGCCTATCTGCTCAGCACCCATATCAGAGTTTATTTTTAGCGGGTCAAGCCAAATCTCTTCAGAGCAATGAAATGAAGTTGCGCCCTTATTCACCAAGCCCATAATATCTGAAGGATACTGCAGCATGTCCGGTCTTTTTCCAAATCCTTCAAAATACCTTGGAACTGTCTCTCTTTCTGCTGAAAACTTCAAGATAGCTTCTTGCACTTTCGGATTTGAGTAATAAATCTTTGTTATTGCCCGCACTCTTTTTTCTTTCTCCCCCATACCTTCTTTTACATTTGTTTCTTCCATTCTCAATACAAGAACTCCTATTATATATTATTTGCTCTATTTTGATTTTCCAGCTATTCAATTTCTATCACAATAAACCTTAAAAGCTTCCCTTATCTAATAAAAAAATGTTATTGAAACTCGAAAGCCCGAAAATTCTTGCTGATATAGTTGCTATTATTTCAGAGCTTGTGACAGAAGTGCGGCTCAAGGTAACAAAAGAAGGTCTTAATCTCACAGCAATAGACCCTGCAAATGTGGCAATGGTATATTTTAAAATTCCTCAAGACCTTTTCTCTCAATTTGAAGTTGACAAGGACGAAATTTTAGGTATTAATCTTGAAAATTTAAAATCTGTTCTTAGAAGGTGCAAGCTTGGCAGTTCCCTATTAATCAGCAAAGAAGACAACCTGCTTAAGCTGGGAATCCAAGACAGAATAAAAAGAGATTTCACACTTGCTCTCTTAGATATTGAAGGCGAAGAAAAAGAACTGCCTCAATGGGAATTTAAATCAGTTATAAAAATGGATTCAGAGTCGTTTGTTGAAGTAATAGAAGACTGCTCTATTGTATCAGATGCATGCACATTTATCGCAGAGCCAAGCAAATTTGTAGTTGAAGCTCACGGTGCCCTAAATTCCGCACGCGCTGAATTTTCATCAGATGAAATTGAGATTTATTCAGACCACAGCTCTGCCCGCTTCTCCCTGGAATATCTAACTAAGTTCACCAAAGGAGCAAAAGTCTCAGCAAAAGTCTCGCTTAATTTCTCAGACAACCATCCTTTGAGGATTAACTTCGCCACTGGAAACATTCTTCTCTCTTTTATCCTTGCGCCAAGAATTGAACAGGATGATTAATCTTAAAGTTGTTACCACTTTATAATTAAATTTAAATACGCTCTTCTTTATGTCTTTATGTAAATATGAATAATGAAAAAGTATTGCAGGAAAAGATATGCTCATATATAATAGTAGATTCTTCATTTGTGCTAGCAGACGCTCTTTCAGGTGATTATTTTGACAAAGAGATATTTATTGAAAATTGCCTTGAGTTGAGGAAACTAAAAAGAAAGAGACTTCGTGTTGTTGATAATATACGCTAAGAAGTAAAACATAGACTGAATAGCCATGCTCAAGACCCTGATGTTGCTGAAGCGATAGAAAGCCTTAATCGTGTAAGAGAATGGAAAGAAACTGATTTAAGACAAGAATACTTTTTAGACCTTTTTAGAAAGAATTTAAGAGAAATCGGAAAAAATCTAGGAAGTTTATTGAATAAATCCCCTTTGTCTCGCACAGATATTGAGTATTGTGCCTTAGCTTTATTAAAATCTAAAGACGCAGATGTTATAGCAGCTACACGGGATAGATGCATAATGGATTCTCTGTCTTATGCTTTTGCTTTAATTCATCCAATAAGAAAAGAGTTATCGTGGCCAGATACTAATCTTTTTCTTGTCCGAGATTATAAAGAATTGGAAAGGCAAGTTGATTATTTAACAGCTTTAAAAAAATTATCCAATATTCATGATGGATTTAACACTCGGCATTACGGATGGGATCATTATAGACTAATAAGCAGAAAAGTTTGGCAGCGAGTTTGAGGAGTTTTTTTTCAGAAAGATTGTTTACAAAAATGAGTGATGATTTAAGCAGCATAAACAGAATAGTAATTCTGAATAAAAACGTAAAAGGAGACCTTAGTCGATGCAATGTCTGCGGCATTAACTTTACAGCTATTCAGCCGTGCATTATTTGTCAGTTTATTATTGAAAAAGAACGCACCCTTGGAAGAAAACTCACAAAACATGAGTTTGAGGATATTGTTAAAGGCTTTTGCAGGCAATACGGGCAATAACCGAAACATTTAAATATTCATATATTTATATATGAAAAGGTGTATGAATATGTATGAAGATAAATATAAGAACAAAAACACAACTGCAATTGAAGATTTAGATAATCTTCTGAATCTCCTTGCCGATTTAGACGAGCCCATAGAGCTCTTTGCAATAGGCGGGACAGCAATGGTTTTAAAGAAAATAAAAGAAGCAACAAAAGATATAGATTTTTTAACAATTGAGAAATATGAAAAAATAAAAAAGCTGTTCAGAGTAGCTGGATTAAAAGAAGAAAGCCCCAATAAAATCTGCAATATCTGGAGATTAAACGACATAAGAATCGACATCTTTTATGATGGCTTTATAATGGGTATTCCGTTCCCAAAAGATTGGATTGAACTATCTGAAAAAATAAAGGAAATTGGAAAAATTAAATTATATATTCTGAATTGGTATGATATCATAATTACTAAGATCTCAAGAGCAGAAAAAAGAGATATTGAAGATGCAATCGCAATAATAAAGAGCCAGAACCTAAATTTTAATCTTATAAAGGAAAGATATTATTCTATTGCAGAAACAGCAATCATTTCAGAATTTGACTATAAATTTAAACATCTGGAGAAAAAATATGCCCAGCGCAAAACTGATTAAAAATCTTGAAAAAGAAGGATTTTTTTTGGAGTTTCCAGATTATGAATCCAAAGAAGAGATTATTATAGATATAATCAGGGAGAAAAATTCCCGATTGAGCTTAAGCCTGCCCCTATTTCTAAAAGAGGAGATAGCTTATAAAAAAATAATATCTAAATTAAGCGCTGTCCAAAAAAAAGAGCTTGATAAGGCAGTTCTCATTTCTAAAGAGATTTATAAGAAAGAAGATATCCAAAGCAATCTGAAAGAAATTATCAAAAAAAACAAGATAAAAGCTGTTTTCTCAAAGCAGGAATTTCAAGAGTGCTATAATTCATTTAAGGAAAGCCAGTCCAGATTAAAGTGCAATGAGCAGAAAATAATTGAAAAGCAATCCAAGCTCAGGCTAAACCTTGATTTAAACAAAAGCCTCACAGTTTTATTCTCTCCTGCAAAAATAAGAATAATGGAGAAAATATTCAACCACGAAAAGCTGACAAACACAGAATTAAAATATTATTACAAGGCGATTTCAAGCATAAACAAGGCAGTCTTAAATCCCAGTATGCAGGATTACCTGCGAATCATTGAAATCACTAAGAAGTTTGCAGATAATTCTAATAAGCATAAATAGGAAAATAAAGTAATTGATTAAATGCATTCATTCATATTTTAGGTCTTATCGCAAAGTATATAAATAGTATCCTTTTAGTATACTTATGGAAAAAAAGGTCAAAGAAAGCAAAGTCTCTCTTGTGAAAATAGACTCCGAATTATACGCAGAAGCAAAAAGCATAGCAGATGCAAGCCCTATTGACTTTCCCAGCGTGAAAAACTTCATTGAAACAGCCCTGAGAAATTATATTCGCTCAATTAAATACAACATTGAAGGAATTGACGAGTTAGTTTCCAAAGAAACAGGCGCCCTAAAGCCCTCGTTGAAAAACACATCTCTATGCGATGTCTGCGGAAAGCCCTTTATGAAAGACAAAAAAGACACTACTCCAATCGGTCGAATCTGCCAGAATTGCAAGCACACAATTCTTTTCTTCTCCAAACTCCTCGAGACATATGACCAAGACTTCAAAAGAATGAAAAATAATCTAACAATTGATTATGAAACAATCGGCAGATTTAAAAACATCTCTTGAGAATAATTTTTGTGAGCTGGACAGCTGACTTCGGAAATAGCCATTAGATTGGCAAGAATTGATTATGAATTCTATTTTTGAGGAAGGTCCGGACATCCTTCTTTCACAAGAAAGAAGAAAAAGCGAGCTGCGGAAACGCAGACAGCTGCGAGGTTGAGCTCCAGAATAGAAACGACACAGCCTTTGCTGAACAATGAACCTGCGGGGAGTTACGACGCAAAGGATTTGATGAAACGACTGCCTTCGCTGATGCAAGAGCCTTAGCCGCTTGCTTATGTTCAATCACGAAAGTGTTGAACAGACAGAAAAACTCTGTTTTTCTGTAGACTGATGTCAGCACGAACTGTTCGGCAAAACGAAGTTCGACAGAATCTGGCCTATGTCTAGCTCACATTTTTATATTTTTTAAGGAAAATTTGCTTAACCGATAAAAAAAGGATAAAATAAAAAATAAAGTCTTTTAAATGAAGACTATACTATTTTCTTTTCTTTTTCTTAGTATGCGTCTTTTTCGCTCTCTTCGCAGCTCTTTTTTTTGCCATTTTTAGACCTCACTTTATGAATATTACAAAACAAACTTTTATATAAACATTTCTTTTTTCCGCGAAATTTAGATTTTTGCAGAAAAAGCAAAAACGCAACATTTAAATAATATAAAATACAATAAAATATTATGAAAGAAAAATTTGTTAAGGCGATTAGGAAAAACGGCGACAGCTTGGTTGTTACAATACCTTCTGAAGTTGCAGAGCTTCTTAAAATAAGGGAAGGCAATTTTCTAAGAGTTGAAATTGAGAAGATTAAAAGATGAATAATGAAAATGCAAGCGACTTAAGAAGAAAGATAATATTACCTGACAAAAAATCTGATTTGGCTGAACTTTATGGAATTTTAACTGGTGATGGATACATTAATTTCTATGAAAAAAGACAAGCTTATCTAATTGAAATCAGCGGAAATAAATTAAAAGATTTAAATTATCTTAATCTTTACGTGCGTTCACTAATCAAAAGTTTATACAATCTGGAGCCCAGTTTAAACTATTCTAAAGACCAAAATACTATTCGGCTAATATTGCGTTCTAAGATGATATTAAATCATTTGAAAAAATTAGGATTTCCTTTGGGCCGTAAAAAAGGGATAACTTCTCCAAAATGGATTACTAACAATGAAGTGTTTTTTAAAAGATTTATTAGAGGGGTTTTTGACACTGATGGTTATCTATGCTTAAAAAATAAAGAAGGAAAGAAATATCCAGTTATAGGAATTTCTTCAATAAGCAGATTATTATTAAGTTCTATTCAAGACTATTTGTCCAAATATAAAATAACTTCATATTTGGGCACCAGCGTTGACAAAAGTGCAAGATATAAAAAGACTTTAACAATTAATAAATTACAAATAAGCGGATTAAAAAATGTAAAATCTTTTTACGAAATGATAGGCTCAAAGAATAATCGAAATTTGATTAAATATAATCAAATGATGGGAGTGGGGGGAATCGAACCCCCGACACTACGAGCTTCAGTCGTATGCTCTCCCACTGAGCTACACTCCCTCAATATTGCTAAATATGAATGACTTTTAAATGTTTTTAGCATACATCTAATCCTTCGATATCCATAATCTTTATAAAACCCCTTGCTTAATAAATAGCATGAAAAAGAGAGCATCAATAGAATTGTCTATGGGCACGATTGTTATTATTGTGCTTGGAGTAACTATGCTAATTCTTGGAATGATTTTAGTCAGAGGAGTAATGTGCAGCGCTCTTGGGCTTACCAGTGATATAAATACGAAATTAAGCTCTGAATTAGAGAGATATTTTGGCGAGACGGGGGATGAAATTGTATGCATTGGTGAAAAAGGAGAATCAAATATCGTGCCTGGGGGAACAAGCTATATTTGGTGCAGTATAAAAGCGCCAGAGGAAGCTGTTTATACAATCTCGCTTGTTGATTATAGCACAACTGTTGGAAGCTTATCAAAAAGTACAATTAAAAGTTGGATAAAAAAGGAAAAGGACAGCTGGGGAGTTGTTCCAAATGACAACAAACCAAAAGCCCCAATTACTTTAAGCATTCCAAAAAATGCTCCTGAAGGCAGCCTTAGTTTTAAGATAGAAGCCAAGAAGAAAATTAAAGGTGAGACAGTAGAAACAACTATACTATCTGAAGATCTAAATTTTAAAATAACCCGCGTGGGCTTTGTTAAATCAGCGATGTGTTGAACTGCTAAAATGAGCCAATATTTAGATTTTGTAGATTTTAAATATAAACCAAATAAAAGTGATTTGGTCTGCCTTTTTAGAGTTGAACCGCGAACAGGAATCAGCATGAACGAGGCGATTGGCAGAGTCGCTTCTGAATCAAGCAATGGAACTTGGACAAAACTAACAACTTTAAAAGAGCATATTCGCAAAATAAGGGGGCGCGCGTTTTTTATTTCTGGAAATTTAGTAAAAATTGCCTATCCTTTGGAGCTTTTTGAGCTCGGAAGCATGCCTCAGATTTATTCTGCTGTTGCTGGAAATATATTCGGAATGAAAGCTGTTGAAAATCTGAGATTGGAAGATATTGATTTTCCAGAGAAAATGATTAGGAGTTTTAGAGGACCGCAATTTGGAATTAATGGAATAAGAAAATTTATGAAAGTTTTCAAGAGGCCTTTTACTGCAACAGTGCCTAAACCAAAAGTTGGAATGACTACAGAAGAACATACAAAAGTGGGCTATGAGGCATGGGTGGGGGGAATTGATTTTTTGAAAGATGATGAAAATTTGACAAACCAAAAATTCAATAGATTTGAAGAAAGAGCAAAGCTCTGCGCTAAGATGCGAAATAAAGCTGAAAAAGAAACTGGAGAGAGCAAAGATTATTTTATTAACATTACTGCTGAAACTCATGAGATGCTGCGGCGCGCGAAAATTGCTGCAAATTATGGCTTCAAATATGTGATGATTGATATGGTAACTGCTGGATGGGCAGGATTGCAGAGTTTGAGAGAGTATTGCGAGGATAGCAAGCAGGCAATTCATGCGCATAGGGCGATGCATGCAACTTTCACGAGAAATCCGAAACATGGATTATCGATGCTTGCCTTGGCAAAATCTGCTCGTTTGGTTGGTGTTGATAACTTGCATATTGGAACCGCAGTTGGAAAATTAGTTTCGCCTAGACAAGAGGTTCTCGCTATTGAAAGAGAAATTGAATGCCAAGAAATCGAAGAGTCTTTCAAACAAAAAATTTTACAGCAGGATTGGTATAATATTAAGCCTATATTGGCGTGCAGTTCTGGAGGTTTACATCCTGGACTTGTGCCTTATGTTTTAAATATGCTTGGAAATGACTGCCTGCTGCAGCTTGGAGGGGGAATTGGCGGGCATCCTAATGGAATTAGGGCAGGGGCAAAGGCATTAAGGCAGGCGATAGATGCTTCCATAAAGGGCGAGGAGATAGAAAAAGCGGCAAATCACAAAGACAATAAAGAATTGAAAGCGGCATTAGAGCATTTTGGATATGAAAAGACAATTTAAGTTAAATTTTAAAACTCTTCTATTCTGAGAGATTTATGAAAATTGGATTGGATTTTGATGAAGTAATCGTTGAATTTATAGAGCAGATATTGAGATTTTATCATTTAAAAACTGGAAAGAAAATTGAAAAGAAAAATTTTCATTCATATGATTTCTGGGAAGTTGGAATTGGAGCAACAAGAGAGGAGGCTATACAAATTGTTGATGAATTTCATGATTCTGCTCTATTTGATGAAATAATGCCTATTGAAAAAGCAGTCCAATCTGTTAATTATTTATTAGATAAAAACGAAGTTTTTATAATTACTTCAAGACCAATTTCTTTTAAAGAAAAAACTGAGAGATGGATTAAAAAACATCTTGGGAAATCGCCAATAGTGGTTTATTCGGGAGACTTTCATACTGGGCAGGGAAAAACTAAATTGAGCATTTGCAAAGAACTCGGCATTAAGTTAATAGTTGAAGATGCAGGAAAATACGCCCTTGAATGTGCAAATGGAGGTCTGAAAGTCATTCTTTTTGACAAGCCATGGAATCAAGGAGTTGAAAACAAAAATATAATCCGAGTGAATAATTGGCTTGAAGCTCTGAAGGAAATTGACACAATTACATTAAAAACAATTAAAAACTAATCTGTTCTGTAATTAAAATGGAATTTGAAGAATATAAAAAATACCGCTGGTTTTTTACTGCATCTGAAAAGCTTGTTGTTGGCGGAAAAAGCGCTGAGCAAAATGATGAGCTGCTTAATAGAATAAAAAACGTAAAGGAGAATTTGATAGTTATGCATACTGCAGAGCCCGGCAGCCCATTTTCTGTGATTATGGCAGATGTTAAGAAAGTATCAAAAAAAGACTTGGAAGAGTGCGCGATTTTTACTGGATGTTTTAGCAGAGCTTGGCGCTCTGGCAAAGATAATACTGAAATTCATATTTTTAAAAAATCAGAGATTTCAAAAGGAGAAAGAATGAAAGCAGGCACTTGGGGTGTTTTAGGAAAAGTTGAAAAAATGAATGTTGCGTTAAAATTAGCATTGACTTATCAAAATAAAGTTTTAAGAGCTGTTCCTGAAAAAAGCGTTAAAAATGAAGAAGTTTTGGCAAAACTTGCACCTGGAAAAATTGAGAAAGCAAACTTAGCTGAAAAAATAAAAGATAAAACAGGAACCTCTTTAAATGGCGCGGAACTTGCTTCTGCAATCCCTTCGGGGGGCTTTAGAATCATATGAACATAACTAAATTTCAGATAGGGAAATCTGGCGTAACGAAAGGAGTTATTGAATCTTTAGCTTTAGCATTTAAAAATCATAAGCAAGTTAGAATTTCTGCTTTAAAATCATCTGGCAGAAACAGAGAAAATATCAAAGCAATGGGGAATCACCTTTGCGGGGGACTGTCAGTTTTGACTAAGGGGAAGTATGACTATAGAATTATTGGTTTTACTATTATTTTAATAAAAAGCGGAGCAAAGAAGTAAGGTTTATAAGGCTACTTTTTTAAGTAAAATTGCAAACATGACAGACATAAGAAGCATTGAAGCAGGGAAATTTAACAAATTATTAGCTGAGAAACTTAAGAAATCTGGAGATTTTGAAGCGCCTGAATGGGTGAATTTTGTTAAAACTGGACCCCACAAGCAAAGGCCTATTTTTGGAGAAGATTTTTGGTTTGTGCGGGCTGCGAGCATACTTAGGCAAATTTACATACGAAAAATTGTCGGAGTTGAGAGATTAAGAACGCGGTATGGCGGTAGAAAAGATCGAGGAGCTAAGCCTCCGCGCTTTGTAAAATCTGGAGGAAAAATCATAAGAACATTATTGCAACAGGCTGAAAAAGCAGGATATCTTGAAAAAGCCAAAGGAAAAAAAGCAGGAAGACAATTGACCATTAAAGGAAAAGACTTTTTAGAGGAATTGGCAAAATGAGCGCGCGACATTTGATTTTAGCCCGAGCAATGCCAAAGGAAAAACCTTATATATCCCCAGTTATAAAAACAATCATTATCGGGACACCTGGGACAACTGCAGGAAATTGTATTTATTGTGACAATCAACGAAAATTTTATCGCGATTCATCTGATTTTGATGCTTTACAAGAGAGATTATCTGAACTACCTTTATATGCTGTGGGTCCACGGGGGCAATTACAATTTCTACCAGAAAGAAGGAAAACAAGATGAAAAAAGAATATCAAAAAAAAGTTAAGCTTTCTGTTTTTGAAAGGCAGACAAAATGGGCGCCATTCTGGGCTGTGCTTAGAAAATTTGGAAAAGGAAAAAAAGTGCACCCTTCTCAGATGACTAAAAACAGAAGGCATTGGAGAAGAACTAAATTAAAAATTAAACCGAGAAGGACTCCTAAGAGTCATTTAGGATAAAATGATAAGAACAATATTTTATGAGCCAGTAAACAGGGAAAAATTCAGACAAAATATAAAAATAAGATGGTCAAAGTATAGCACTGAAACGGCAAGTTTCAACGCAGAAGATTCGATGGCTCAAAGAATAAATAGAGAATTAATATATCATATCTTAGATGCAACAATTTTTGTAAGACTGCCCTCACAACCTATAATGGTAGGGATAACTGCTAATGTCACGAGACTTAATAATAACCAAATTGAACAGGCAAAATCTTTATTAGAAGAGATAACAAGAATTAAATTAATAGAAGTAAAATAAAATGACAGAAGCACAAACAAAAACGCTAATAAGAGAATATATAATTCCACTTAGAAGAGTCTGGCTTAGAGTGCCTGAATACAAAAGAGCTGGAAAAGCTGTGAAAGCTATAAAACAATTCATAGCAAAGCATATGAAAGTTGCTGAAAGAGATTTAGATAAAGTCAAAGTAGATGTTTATTTTAATAATGAAATCTGGTTTAGGGGGAGGGCGAGTCCGCCTGCGAAGGTAAAAGTTCGCGCTATTAAAGAGGGAGAAATTGTAAGAGTAGAGCTTGCTGAAACTTCAAAACATCTTGATTTCTTGAAGAAGAAAAATGAGAAATTCCGCAAGGAATCTGCAAAGAAGGAAGAGCCTAAGAAAGAAGAGAAAAAAGAGGAAAAAACAGAAGAGCAAAAAAAGGATGAAAGTGAAAAGGAAAAAGCAGTTGAACAGCAAAACATTAAACAGGCAGAGCAGCAGGCAAAAGCGGAGAAGCATATTACTAAAGTAGATAAAATAACTCATCCGCAGAGAATGGCTTTGAAGAAATAGTTAATATGTTAATTCTACATGAAAATTTGGAAGAAGCAACTCTTGCAATTTCAACTGCTGCTGAAAAAGTTTATGGGATAAAAAGCAAAATAGAAGTGAAAAATTTTGATGGCGTTTTTTTATCTCTGCCTGAATTTGATGGTTTTTATGAATCTAATCTTCAATTGGCAAATAATTTAGGCGATTTAATGAAAAAAACAGTAATGATAATTACTCCAAGAGATATTTATTGGAACAATACAAGTAAAAATGATGATTGGGCTTTTGGTTATAAATGGGGAAATTTGATGGTTGTATCAGATGCAAGAATGAAAAGATTTGATAGCCAACCAAGTCAATCAATATGTATTCCAGAAGAGCTTTATTTGAAAAGGATAACTGCAGTTGCTCTCCATGAAATAGGTCATAAGGTTATTCATGCTCAGCATTATAAGGAAGCGACATGGGTGAATGCAAAAACTGGGCATATAATGCCTCTTGGTCCTCATTGCACGGACAATAAATGTTTAATGTATGAAATAGTTGATATTCGCGCTCCTCCTCGAGAAGAGGGCTTTATGCAATTAGGGGAAGAAAGAAGATATGATGCAGGTTTGGATGATGTTCTTGAAAGAATGCACTCAGATTGGATGTGCCAAAGATGCAGAGGTTCAATTAAACTTGATGATGCGATTAAATAATAACTTTATCTTGTTCTTCTGTAAAATTCTTCTAAGCCGACTAAGGCTGCTGCACTTAATGCGTAAGTAATTGTTTTTTTGGCAGAGGAATTCATATTTACTGGAAAGAGACTTCGAGAATTTTCTTTTCTCTCAATTCCTAATCCGTCTCTATATGTGTCTATTGCTGTCCCCATTAATCCTCCAAAACACATAGTATAAAGTGAAGCATATCCTGACGCGAGCAAAGAAGCGGTGGCATCTTGAAAACTAAAATCCTGCCCGTTTAATAATCTAATTGCATAATATTTTGTAAAGCTTACTGCAAATTCTGTTGCGCCGGCAGCAATTCCAAATAATACATCCATTATTGGGCTTTTATTCAGTTGAGGCAAAACCTTTCCAACTTTAGTTTGAAGTAAATCTCTTGCTAAACCAAAAACAGGGTTGGTGGCTGAAACTGCGACCCTTACATTTGCAGAATCCTGCAAGCTCATGCCAGCGCATAGAGTTTCTATTGCAATCATTGGGAGAGTGTTTAAACTAGTAAGAGCTATTGCATCTGAGCCTGCTCTCTTAAAGATTTTTACTAATCCTTG
>JBBSYR010000005.1:0-1189 GCA_038045165.1 Nanobdellota archaeon | reverse complement strand
TCAGCGCATTTTCTTTATACTGAACAGAATCTTCTTGTTTGGGATTATGGTAATGCAAATTTAAATGGGAGATATAGCTTATTTTATTCAGCTATACCCTCGTCAGCTTGCCAAGGCGACAATGATTGTTTAAATGAATGGACTCATATAGTCTTGGTTTCTGATGGAAGCACAAAAATGAATGTTTATATTAATGGGCAAGCGCTTACAGAAAAAAATTCTGCAGACCATCCAAACATGGAATTAACTGGTTTATATATCGGAAAAGCGAAATTCGACAACACAGGTTCATCATTTCCAGCAGATTGGATTTTCAAAGGCAATCTTGATGAGTTTATGATTTACAATCAGGTTTTAACTAATGATGAAATTAATCGCATTTATAATATTCAGAGAAGCAAGTTTGGTGTTTAAAGTTGCATGATGTCTGAAGGAGATTATGACTTTTCGCATTGATAAAAATAAGGGCGTATAAAATTAGGAGTTATAAATCAAAAAAACGATGATCCTGCCTAATAAACGAATGATATAAATACTAATTTAGGGACTTTCTTCTTCGGAAGTAAAAAGAGATATATGGTGAATTCTGGTAATTAGAGCAGATATTTGTCCAGAATCCTCAAGAATTTTCAATTCTTGATGGCCTCGAAAACCAAAGGTTTTCTCAGTCTCGTGATAGACAATTCTGTTTTGTGTAATCTAATTAACAGAATTATCTATAATAAGTTGTTAAATGCTCTAAGGAATTCATTATTGAGGGGCTTTATAGATATATTATCCCTACATTTAATATTCTATTTGTAATGGGAAGAAAAATATATTCATACTAAAAATCGTATTATGCATTAAAACTTATAAAATCTGTAATAAACCGTACCAGATAGCAATTTTAGAAACTATTGAAAAGCCTATTTATGTCATCTAAGATATAATACTATAGTACAAACACCATCAAAAAAACGACGAGGCTCTCGTTTCACCAAGAACCTCTGGTTCTTGGATGCCATCAAGAATGCAAATAAGCATTCTTGAGGTTTGGAATGCCCTAAAAAGTTTTTGAAGACTTTTTACGGAACAGAAAATCTAAAGGATTTTCCTGTGCTCGAGAATCACCGCGCTCTGAAGAGCGCGGTTTTCAAGATTCTCGACATAATGAAAAGTTACAAAATATATCATTTTAGAAAGGTTT
>JBBSYR010000004.1:0-7703 GCA_038045165.1 Nanobdellota archaeon | reverse complement strand
TTAGTTTTTTTAGTTAGAAATATCTGTTTTTTATTCGGTTAGGAGATACTGTAATTTTAGTAAAGTTTAAAAAGCCACTTTTATACTCTTTTATTGTCCCTGATTAATTATACTTTCCATGCACATCTCACAACCAAAACAACTAAAGCTGAAAGCGGAAGAGGCTAAAAATCTACTTGCTAAATATAATATCTCTTTGTCTCAACTGCCGAAGATAAAATCAACTGACCCTGCGATTCCGCAAGGGTGCATCAGGGGAGATGTCATCAAGGTAGAGCGAAAAGAAGGGGACAAAATAAATGTTTATTACAGGGTGGTTGTCTGATGGATAAGCAAAGAGACATCTTAATCAAAAAATATCTGGAACAGCACTCTTTAGTTGAATCAAATATCCTTTCTTTTAATGATTTTGTGAACAACAAAATGCAGCAGATTGTAAATGAAATTAATGAAACAATTAATAATGAAGAAGTTGAAATAAAGCTTGGAAAAGTCAGAGTCGAAAAGCCAAACATTATCGAATCTGACGGAAGCATTAATCTTGTGACTCCTGCAATTGCGCGCCTAAGGAATTTAACATATTCTGCGCCTGTTTATATCGAACTTACTGTGAGATATGGCAAGCAAACTGACAGCGCAGAAGTTGAAATCGGAAGAATTCCAATTATTGTAAAAAGCTCTGCATGCAATACCTATGGAATGAACAAAGAACAATTAAGAGAAAACTTCATGGACCCAATGGATTTTGGGGGGTACTTTGTTGTTAATGGAAATGAAAGAGTAATGGTTATGAATGAAGACTTAGCTGCAAATCAACCTTTTATTGAAGAGGGAAGGCTTGGCTTGACTTTAAGGGTATTTTCGCAGAGAGGCTCTTACAGAATTCCGACGACAATTTCTGAAACAAATGAAGGAATATTGGAAGTTACATTCAGCAGACTAAGAGATATCCCATCAGTTCTATTGCTGAAGATGCTTGGAATTATCAAAGAAGCAGAGATTGCAAAGCATATAGGGTATGAAAATGATTGCCTGATTGTTAATTTATACGAATATGCGGCGATTCAGAATTCAGAAGATGCTATGATGGCAATTGCTGAAAAAGCAGGAATTCTGGGAACAAAAAAAGAGATATTGGACAGAGTAAAGCAAAGAATAGACTCATTTTTCCTGCCGCACATCGGGCTTGATAAAGAAGCCAGAAAAGAAAAAGCAATCACTTTGTGCAGGCTTTTAAATACCTACTTGCACGCAAAGGAAAATAAAGAGATAAGAACTGATAAAGACCACTATGCAAATAAAAGAGTAAAATTATCCGGCGACTTGATGTCTGATTTGTTCAGGGTTAATCTCGGAATTCTGATAAGAGATATTCAATATTCACTGCAGAAAGTTGCCAAAAGAAAAAAATTCTATTCTATAAAAACTCTTGCAAAATCTACTTTATTCACGCAAAGAGTTGAAAGCGCAATCGCAACTGGCGCTTGGATAGGCGAGAGGTCTGGAGTTACGCAGAATATGGACAAGACAAACTGCTTGGCGATAATTTCCCAATTGCAGAGAGTTTCTTCTGTCTTGGCAGGGGAGCAGGAAAATTTTGCAGCAAGAACTCTGCATCCAACGCACTATGGAAGATTCTGCCCAACAGAAACTCCTGAAGGAACTGAAATAGGATTAAGAAAGAACTTGGCTATTTTAAGCAAAATTTCAACAGCAGTTTCATTTGATGAAAATTCTTTTTTCAAAAAACTTATTGAATTTGGATTAAGCAAAGAAGAAGGCGAAGATGTATTTTTCAACGGAAGATTTATAGGATATGCCAAATCTCCAGTAGAATTTGCTAATAGTGTAAGAAAAATAAGAAGAGAAGGGCAAGTGCCAAAGGAATTAAGCATACGCTATGACTCTTTGCTAAAGCACATCATAATGTCAATTGAAGTTGGAAGAGTTCTAAGGCCTTTGCTTATTGTAGAAAATGGTGCCAGCAAGCTCAAAAACGAGCATCTTATTCTTTTGGAAAATGATAAGATAAAATGGACAGATTTGGTAAATGAGGGTGTAATAGAATATCTAGACGCTGCTGAAGAGGAAAATGCTTTGGTTGCAATGAAACCAGAAGCAATAACTGCTGAACACACGCATTTGGAAGTGCATCCTATTGACTTGTTTGGTGTTGTCACTTCGCTTGTTCCTTTCTGCAATCACGACCATGCACCAAGACTAAATAAAGGAAGCAAGACTTTGAAGCAAAGCTTAGGAATTTATGCTGCAAATTATTTAGTCAGACTTGACACAGATGTTTCCATACTTCACTATCCACAAAAACCCATTGTAAGAAGTTTTGTTTATGATTCTTTAAATATCTACCCTTCTGGCCAGAATCTTGTCATAGCAATAATGCCATTTGAAGGATATAATATGTCTGATGCAATTGTTTTAAACAAGGGAAGTGTTGATAGAGGAATGGGAAGAAGCACATATTTCAGACCTTACACTGTTACAGAGCTTCAGTATGCTGGGGGTCTTTCAGATGAAATAACTATTCCAAGCAAAGATGTTTCAGGCTATAGAACAGAAGCATCTTATAGATTTTTAGAAGATGATGGCATTGCTTACCCTGAAGCTGATATGAGTGAAGGAGAAGTAGTAATCGGAAAAACAACACCTCCAAAGTTCTTGAGCGAGGCAAAAGATTTGAGCATTCAAGCAAAGAAAGAAGCAAGCTTGGCAATCAGGCAGGAAGAAAGAGGAACTGTAGACGGCGTTTTTATAACTCTTGATGGCGAAGGAAACAGAGTTGCACAGGTTCGAATAAGAGATTCTCGGCTTCCAGAGCCAGGAGATAAATTTTCTGCCCCGCACGGACAGAAAGGAGTTGTCGGCTTAATTGCAAACGCAGAGGATATTCCTTTTACATCCAAAGGAGTAAAACCAGATTTATTATTCAACCCTCATGGTGTTCCTAGCAGAATGAGCATGGGTTACATGATAGAACTTTTAGCAGGCAAAACCGGAGCTATTACTGGAAAAATTATCGACGGAACTCCATTTACTGGGCAGAGTGTTGAAGAACTGGAAGCTCAATTAACAAGTATGGGTTTCAGTTATGACGGAAAAGAAACAATGTACAATGGTATCACTGGCAAGAAAATGAGCACTAAAATTTATATTGGAAATATGTATTATTTGAAATTGAGGCGCATGGTAAAAAACTTGCTCCACGCGAGAGCTTCAGGTAAAGTTGCACTGCTCACAAGACAGCCAATTGAAGGCAGAGCAAGAGGCGGAGGTTTAAGGCTTGGAGAAATGGAGCAGCAGGCGCTTGCAGGCCACGGAGCAGCGTTGCTGCTTAAAGAAAGATATGACTCTGACAAAACAGTTGTTTATATTTGCAAAGACTGCGGAAACATGACCTATGAAGATATAATAAGAAACAAAATAATCTGCAATGTCTGCGGAAGCAATGAAGTAGAGCCAATTGAAGTTTCATATGCTTTCAAATTGCTTATAGACGAATTGCTCGGGCTTGGAGTTCAAACTAAATTTGAGTTGAAGAATAAATACGAACAATAAAATGGCAGCACAATACTTCAGAAAACAAATAAAGGCAGTAAAATTCAATTTTATCAGCCCGGAAGAAATTAAAAAGATGAGTGTTGCAAAAATAGTAACTCCTGAACTCTATGATATTGATGGATTTCCTGTTGATGGCGGCTTAATGGACTTGCGCCTGGGCGCAATAGACCCTGGAGTTAGATGCCGAACCTGCGGAAAAAGAGTTAAGGAATGCCCAGGTCATCCCGGAAGCATTGAATTAGCGAGACCCGTGCTTCATATAAAATATATTCCGCTAATTGAATTATGCTTGAGAAGTTTCTGCCCTAAATGCGGAAAGCTTACTCTTAGTGAAGAGAAGCAAAAAGAATATCCTCCTGCCCTGAGAGCTAAAAAAGCGCGGGATGCTAAGAAATGCCCTCATTGCTCTGAAGTTATTGAAAGAGTAAAACTTGAAAAGCCAAGCACATTTATGATTAACAAGAAAAGACTAACTCCTACTGAATTGAGGGAAAGATTAGTTTCTATAAAGGATGAAGAGATTAAAAAAGTTGGAATTAATTCCAAAACCTGCAGGCCAGAATGGGCTATTCTTTCTTTGCTTCTTGTGCCATCCGTTACTGTAAGGCCTTCAATTACGCTGGATTCAGGCGAAAGAAGCGAGGATGATGTAACGCATAAGCTTTCAGATATTATAAGGTCAAATCAGAGATTGTGGGAAAACTTAAATGCCGGCGCACCAGAAGTAATTGTCGAGGATTTGTGGGACTTGTTGCAATATCACATAACAACTTTCTTTGATAATAATGTAGCAAGAATTCCGCCTGCAAGACATAGGTCTGGACAGCCATTAAAAACAATAGTGGAAAGAATAAAAGGAAAAGAAGGAAGAATAAGGCACAATCTCGCTGGAAAGAGAGTAAATTATTCTGCAAGAAGCGTTATTTCTCCAGACCCGTATATAAAGATTAATGAAGTCGGAGTTCCGTTTGAAGTCGCAAAAATTATTACTGTAGCTGAAACTGTCACAAGCACAAACATAGAAGCGATGAAAGATCTTATAAATCAAGGAGAAAAATATCCTGGAGCAAATTATGTTATAAGAACTGATGGAAAGAGAAAAAGAATTACTGAAGACCTAAAAAAAGAATTATGCGCTGAATTAATTCCTGGATATAAGATTGAAAGGCATTTAAGAGACGGCGATATTGTTCTGTTCAATAGACATCCTTCATTGCATAAACAAAGCTTGATGGCTCATTTTGTAAGAGTTTTGCCAAATAGAACATTTAGACTGCACCCTGCAGCCTCTTTCCCATATAATGCTGATTTTGACGGTGATGAAATGAATATTCACAGCCCGCAGAATGAAGAAGCCCTCGCTGAATCGAAAATTCTTCTGGATGTAAACAACAATATTATTTCTTCCAAGAATAATATAAATCTCGTTGGCACAATAGACGATTCAATAACTGGAATTTACCTCTTGAATAAAAGCACATTCACTAAAGCTGATGCTGATCAGCTGCTTTTTGCTTCAGGAACTATGAGCACTCTAAAAGGCAAAGAAATAACTGGAAAAGATATTTTTGCAGAGATTTTGCCAAATGGTTCAAACATAAAAATTCCTAGCGATCTTACAGGAACTAAAACTTTTGGAACTGAAGATGGTGAAATGGTCAAAGAACTTGATAAGGAATTTGGCAGGCAAGCTGCGCTGAATTCTTTGAATAAAGCATTTTTATTGGGAGCAGTATATCTCTCAAGAATTGGATATACTTTATCAGTAAGAGACCTAAATGTCTCTGACAAAGTAAAAAGATTAGCAGAAGAAATTATAGTTGAAGCTGAAAAGAAAACTCAAGGTATAATTGAAGATTATAAATCTGGAAAGCTGGTCGTAATGCATGGAAAAAATCTTGAAGAAACAAGAGAAACAAAAATAGCGCAAACGCTAAATGAGATAAGAACAGATATTGCTGGAATTGTCAAGGCAAATGTCTCTAGCGACAGCAATGTTGCAAAAATGATTCTTCCTGGAGCAGGCGGAAGCATTCTTAATATTACCCAGATTGGATGCTGTTTTGGCCAGCAAATAATGTGGAACAAAAGAATCAGTATAGGATATAAAGATAGAACGTTATCCTTCTTCAAACAAAAAGACCTTGGTCCTGAAGCTAAAGGGTTCGTAAGGTCTTCCTATTTTAACGGATTAAAGCCCAGCGAATATTTTTTTGGAGCTATGACTGGCAGAGATAGTTTAATGGATACTGCTCTCAGGACTCCAAAGTCAGGTTATTTGTATAGAAGACTTGTGAGCGCATTGCAGGATTTAAAAGTTGAATATGACGGCACAGTCAGGGACGCATCTGAAAATGTAGTTCAATTTATTTATGGTGATGACGGCAAAGATGTTTCAAAACTTCATTTGAAAGAGAGCAAGGTTGCCCCCGGAGAAGCAGTAGGAGTTATCACCGCGCAAAGCTTTGGGGAAGCTTCAACGCAGATGGTATTAAATGTATTCCATCACGCTGGAGTTGCGCAAATGCAAATTACTCAGGGACTGCCAAGATTGATAGAAATTCTTGATGCAAGAAAGAAGCCTTCTACTCCTATGATGGAAATTCATCTTGACAAAGAATATAACAACGAAAAAGATGCAAAAAACCTTGCAGAAAAAATTAAAGAAGTTACACTTAAAGAAATCGCTTCTGAAATAAAGATAGATTTTGCTAACAAAAAAATAGAAATTTTAATTGACCCTAAAGCATTGAAGAGCATTCATTCTGGAGCGCAGAAAATTATTGAACGATTAAATGAAAAAGGCTTCAAAGTTAAAGGCAATGAATTTAAATTGAATGTTAATGTTTCTGAACTGGATTACAAAGCGATATATAAGATTAAAGAAAAAATAAAAGAAACAATTATTTCAGGCATCAAGGACATTTCACAAGTTGTTGTGGCAAATAGAGACGGAGATTATGTTATTTTGACTTCCGGCTCCAATTTAAGAGAAATAAAGGAAATTAAAGAAATTAATTTTGATAAGACTGTGTCAAATGATATTTTTAATACGTCCGAAGTCCTTGGAATAGAAACTGCAAGAAATACAATAATTACTGAAATTAAGAAAGTTCTTGAGACACAGGGATTGGATATTAATGAAAGGCATCTTAAGCTTATTGCCGATGCAATGACCTGTTCAGGTGTCGTAAAAGGCGTTACCAGAATGGGAATAATATCTGACAAAGCGAGCATTTTTGCAAGAGCAACTTTTGAAACTCCAGACAAGCAGTTTATAAACGCAACAATACAGGGCGGCAGAGATGAATTGTCCTCGGTAATTGAAAATATTCTTTTGAATCAAGCAATTCCAGTCGGAACAGGCTTGCCTGGGCTTTTAGTTAAGATTACTGGGCCTTTAATTGACAAAAAGCTTGAGAAAGAAAAAGCAAAGAAGAAAGATTAATTTGTAACTGGTAGTTGGCTTAACCATCTGAGTTTTCTAGAATACTGCCAATTTCTCTTTTTCAGACTAAACAAACTTAAAGGCAGAGTCTTTTTTATCTGGGTATGTCTGATTCTTTAATACCTCTTGCTTCTAATCTTTTTTTACCCTCTTTAGCTATTTCTTTTATTCACTCCCTCTTTTGGGCTTCCTCGCCTGTAAAATCGTAAAATCCCTTTGCTGTTTCTATGCAGACCATATTCAGTTTACTAAATTAGTTAATTGAAATTCAAGTATATCTTTAGCCCCTGCTCTTTTTAACTTGGGAATTAATTCTCTTGATGCTTTTTTATCTATAATTATAAAGAGGTCGAATCCGCCACTAACTAATTCAGAAATAGTCGGATCCTGATCTTTTGGGAGCATACTTTTAATCTGTTTAAGTTTTTCACGAGGAACATCCATCATTAAACCAACCTTATCAGCAGCATTAATAGCCCCAACCAATAGCATTGCTAAATTATCTATTTTCTCTTTTTTCCATCTATCTTTGTAACTTTCTTTATTTGCTATTAATCTCGTAGTTGACTCCAGTATGGTTTCTATAACGCGAAGATTGTTTGCTTTTAGGGAATTTCCTGTTTCAGTTATAGTCATGGAACTAAATAATTGAGCACATTGTGCCTGAAAGGTTGAGTTT
>JBBSYR010000003.1:0-1024 GCA_038045165.1 Nanobdellota archaeon | reverse complement strand
ATAAAGTTGTTACCCTTTATATATTTTGCTCAATTAATTAGTTCTTATACTATATTTTTATTTCTTGATACTATTTCCAAAAAGATATTTAGGAAAAATAGTTTATGTGATTATTACAAAAAAGAAAGTTAAATCTTAACTTAATAACGTTGGTCGCCCGCCCGACGATAGCTTCAGAAAGCTAAGCTATTACGAAAATCCAAAGACTTTAAAAACCCTGAATTTCTATAAATACTATGAAAACAATTAGGAGTTTTCGGCATTGAAGCAAAAGAAGGCAATCTTTTTAGTTCTAACTTCAAAATTTTGAATTTATCTTTAATCTCTAATGAAATTTTAAAAATCGGAGCAATTGGCGCGAATAGCGCTGGTTTTATTCATCTCTAACCCTCTTTTATCGACAATCATAGGCAGTAGTAGCGTAATGGCCGCGCAGGAGCCTGTGGCGCTTCAGGAGAGGGTTCGATTCCCTTCTACTGCTTTTCCGCAATTAAAACAGGAGCTAAGGCAATATGAATGCTGATTCTATTCACTGTTCGTGACTATTCTGAACTGGAGGTTTCTGGGAATGGGATTGAAACAAGCAGAGTTCCGCAAAGAGTATTTATGGGATTTGGATATAATCCTTGCCTTGCAATGTTTGGCGAAAGACTCGATACTAAGAAAATCAATTTTGGAGCGTGCAATAAAATGAAAAGGCTGCAAAATAAAAAAAGAAAAAGTTATAAACGCTGTTGGCAGTGTAATTTAGGAGAACAAAATGCAAATTGATATAGGCACAGTAAAAGGATTTCAGGATTTTCTGCCTCCTGAATCATTGAAGAGAGAAGCAGTGCAAAAGGTCATAGAGAGATATTTTAAGCTTTATGGTTTTCTTCCAATTGAGACGCCAGTTATAGAATTTGATGAACTCATGAAGCCGGATGTTCTGGAAAGTGAAGACGCAGCTGTTTCAGATAGATTTCGCTTAAAAGACCGTGCAGGCAGAAATCTCGGTTTGAGATATGAATTCACTTTTCAGCTT
>JBBSYR010000002.1:0-16632 GCA_038045165.1 Nanobdellota archaeon | reverse complement strand
TATTTAAGTTTATCGGTATTACTCGATAGTTTAGAAATTCATTTCGGAGATACTAGCTTCTTTCTTATCTCAAATAGAATCTTGCCGGAATAATCGCCAAAATCTGCATTATTGGGAATTCTCAAATTAACAGGAAATTTTGCAGTATTAAAAGCTTCAATGACAAAAGAAGAGTCTGCTTGCAAGAATTGAACAATATTCTTGCTTGCTAAGACTTTTACTTCAATTGGAAAGTCATATTTGTTCTCCAAGACAATATTTCTAATTGCATTGCTTCCTGGCAGAACTTTTCCAAACACCAGCTTGCTGCTGTCTAAATCAAAAGCTGGATGGTCTGCAACGCTAAATTTAACCTCGATAACTCTTGTCTCCAAGGGCTTAAAATAAAATAGAAAGAAAAATATAATAATTAAGAGCAAAATAATGGATATTATAACAAAAAATAATCTGGAATTATGTTTTCTTTTATTTTTTTCAGCCATATTTATTTTTTTTCTTTATTTTCTTAAGTATGAAAAGAACAAGCAACAAGAGCACTATCAAAACAAATAGAGCAATTAACCCATAAAGCAGATAATTAGTCCCTTTTTTAAACCATAGCAGGACTGTTTTTTCAGTTGTTTTTTCTTTATAAAACAGATTTATTTTTGCTGAAAATTCATCTTCTTTTATGCCAGTTGTATCAAAATATCCAGTAAGCACTGCTTTTTGAAATCCTTATACATTTGAAAGAGCAGTCTGAAAATTAATGCTGTAATTCAAAATTGAAACATTAGCATACACATCTTCAATTGAATCGCTCCAAAAACTCTCAATTCCAATATCTATGCGATTTAGCCTATCTCTCAAAAAATCATTAGAATATGAAGTGATATTAATAAAAAACTCTCCAAGCCTGAATTTGGCTTCAGCTCTTGCGATCTTATTTCCATATTCAACAATTACCTCTGCTCTGTAAAATCCTGAAGCATAGCCCGCAGTATTTAATTCTGATTCAAACTCAACAGACTGAAGGCTCTCTATTAAGCGAGTCCCTAAAGGCAAAGAAGAGACCGATTTGTTAGAAGAATCATAAATTTTAATAGTTGTTTTTGCAGAAATTTCGTTTTTTCCGAGATTATTTATTTTAACTTTGAAATTAATTGGCTTTCCAGCATTTGCATTATTTGCACTAAGGGAGACAGAGGCGTATTCGTCGGGATATGGAACTCTTACTTTTATAACTCCCTTAACAGTCCCAAGAAGAGAAATTCCCTGCTTATTATTCGATTGCTGCTGAGCGCTAATATACAAAACATGAACTCCCGGCAGTTCAATATTTTTTGGAAGTGAAAGTGAAGCAGTTACTTTTCCAGGCTGATTTAAGGTTTTGACGCTTAGAGTTGTGTATTCAGCTAAATCTCCCTCAGCAGCAATCTTAAACTTCATATTTGCATCACCAATAATTTCAAAGCTAAAATCCTGCTTAAGATTTGGTTTAAAATTAATTTCATAAATTCCCGGGCTTATACCTACGGAAGCATAAACATTTGAGCATAAAAAGACAGCAAAAATAACTGCAAGTGCAAAAACTCCCGCTACCCTCTTTTCTATCATAATTTAAAATAAAAAACAAAGTTTTTATAGGTTTCTAATATAGAAAATTCTGTAGGATACATCGCAATTTGCACAGAATTTTCTATCTGGATAATTCTGGAAGAAAGTCATATAACCAACAGAATTATCCATATCTGGATGTGCTGCTTTTCGGGAATCAGGCAGAACAATCATCTGCGGTTTTGCACGCTTATTCACTCATGTTTTTTAAAAGTCTTGATACAGAAAACTGCGTAGCTTGTAGCACATTTTGTACGCTTCTGTCTGGAGAACTGCAACGCAGAGAGCTACAAGTAATGCAGTTATCCATACTAAGAAAATTAAGTTTGCGCAAACTTCCTACTTTAGTTCGAGAGACAACGAGAATTGAAAATTCTCGTGCATTCAAAAACCTTGTTTTTGATGAAGCAAACTTAATTTTCGAGACCTCAAAAACTTATTAATTGAAAGCGTTATAAAAACTATGATGCTCTCGTTTTTTGATTTTGATTATCTGTTATTATTCTGCACAGCTTGAAAATTTCCTGCTTACTGCAGTATGAATTTTTAATTGAGTACCTTTTCGTGATAGCATAGTTATTTATACTAAGTTTTAAAAAACAGATTATGATTATCGGTTTAACTGGACCAATTGCTTCTGGAAAAAGCCTTCTTGCTGAAATGCTGGAGGATAGGAGATTTATTCGCTTGACTTTATCGGAAGAGGTTCGTGAAGAAGCGCGCAGAAAAGGATTGCTCATTGAGAGAAAAGCATTGCAGAATCTTGGCAATGAAATGAGAGTTAAATATGGAAATGGATATTGGGCAAAGCGCCTTCTTGCGAAAACAGAAAAAGGAAAAAATTATGTCATTGTGGGAATCAGAAATCCCGGAGAGATTGAAGAATTAAGAAAATTGAGGAATTTTGTTCTTATTGGAGTTGATGCACCTATTGAACACAGGCTAAGATGGATTCTTGCGCGCGATAAAGACAGCGACCCTAAAAACTTAGCAGGCATCAAAGCAATGGATGCACGCGACAGAGGTGTTGGTGAAGATGTTTCCGGGCAGCAAAGCGAGGCATGTTTTCAGATGGCTGACAGGCACATTTTTAATAATACAACTCTGGAAGATTTAAGGGAAAAAGCAGAACAGCTTGTTGATGAGCTTGGATGCTGAATGTTAAAAGTTAAAAACCATTTAAAATTCGTCTATAATAAATGCAAAGTAATGCTTTCTTTGCATTATCCTGATGCAGTCTCTTCGTAATTTTAATAAGATTTGTGGTTTAACAGTTGAACATAAAATACAAAATACAAGTGTTACAAAGATGCATATAGTCACGGAACTAAATAATTGAACGTTACTTTTATGTTTCACGAATATAACATCGGTGTCCGCGTTCAATTATTCAAGTCTGATGCTATAACTATAGGATAGAAACCTTCTTTATGAAGATTAAAGACGGAGTAGATGATTTTAGAGGACTTAAAGCTTTATGGTCTGCCCCTATTCTAATGAATGCTTTGATTATTCAACATAACTTCATAGAAGCACACACAACAATAGAAGAAGTTCCTTGCAATAGAGCAGGACAAGAGCTAGATTTGGGAGAAATAGGTGGTTAGGACTAATCAAATTATCTTCTGTTCTAGGTAATCAGTAAGCAAAAGGATTAAATAGCTCTAAGGTTACTCAGTATAATGATTATTAAACAGACTAAGAAATATGTATTTTGGATAATATTGATTTTCGGATTTTTGTCTTTAATACGGTTTTTAGGTATAGCTTTAACATATTCACAAAATCTTTTACTGCATAGTTTAGGTAATAATATTAATATTTTTCTCCTGTTTCCTTTTAATTTAATAACTTACACTATAGGTGCGTTTCTTGGTATTTTCGTATTTATCTTTCTTTTACTCAAAAAGGTTTCTTTTAAGTATGCCCTAGTTCCTCTTTTATATTCTCTTTTAACTGCTTTGGCTTATGTTGTTGGTATTACTTTCACTTTTGGAACTTCATTCTTAGAATCATCTATCTTTCAGATATTGAGTGATAATTATTTAGTGATGATTTTTAATATTTTAATATTTACTTATTCTATGTATATATTGAAAAAAATTAAATATGGCTTATAAAAATAAAAAGTTGTCAAAGAGCTTTTGGATATTCTGGCTTATTGCTATTTTGGCGATTGCCTTTTTCCTATTTTTTGGTGTAATTGGTGCTTCAGAAGGAAATCAAAGAGGAATAATTACGGCAGTTGAGTATAATTCCAACATAATCTGGGGTGCTAATCTTGCTTATATTAAGACTAGTCAGACAACATCACAAGAGGAAACTTATTGCGTAAATGATAATTCTATTAAGAATCAACTAACGGAGTTTTCTAAGCTTGGAGAAACTGTTACAATTTATTATAAAAATAATTTTATTTTGTGGAAATGGCAATGTAATGGCGGTCAGAGTATAATCTATAAGGTTGAAAAATCACAACCTTAATCATCAATTTATAAAAATAGCAAGAGGTTTTATGAAAGATATTATTATTGCCTGACGTTTACTTTACAGCTCAAAAAATAGTGAGTGTCCCATTCTCTAAAAAATACATACTTCTATATAGTCTTCTTTCCCATGATAATTAGAAATTATCATCTGTTTTGCAGGCATTTATAATTTTTAAACCATTATGAAAACCATTAATTTTTTATGCACCCAATGTGAAGCTCCCCGTAAGATAGAGATTAATGAAGTGACTATTCATTATGTTATGGGTAGTTGTACTTTCTGCAAAGCTAGAATTGTGATGAATCATAAAAGATTAAAAAGAAAAATTGATATCAATTCATCTTGCATAAATTTATAATCTTTACTTTCTCGAAAGAAATATGTTAATTGGCTTAGTGGGTCGCCCTAACAGCGGGAAATCAACTTTCTTTAAGGCAGCAACGCTTGCAGATGTTCTAATAGCTCCCTATCCATTCGCAACAATAAAACCAAATCATGGTATAGCTTATGTCAAAATAAAAGACCTCGCTGCTGAATTCGGCAAAGTCAGCAATCCGAGAGATGGATATGTGAAAAAAGGAATAAGATTTGTGCCATTTGAGCTGATGGATGCTGCTGGTTTGGTTGAAGGAGCAAGTGAAGGGAAAGGATTAGGAAATGAATTTTTAAATGACTTGTCTACAGCAGATGCATTTATTCATGTTGTTGATATCTCCGGCGAGTTCGATGGTCAAGGAAAGCCTGCTAAAAACTATGAGCCTTCTTTAGACATTAAAGTAATTGAAAAAGAGCTGGATTTATGGTATCTTGGAATCTTCAAAAAAGCATGGGGTCCTCTTGCCAGAGCAATTGAAATTCAGCACACACAATTTGCAGATTCTGTTGCAAAGCAATTCTCAGGATTAAAAGTAACTGCAGATGATGTGAAGCATATAATTTTAAAATCAGGTCTTGATGTCGAGCATCCGGCAAAATGGACAAACGAAGATCTTTCTAAATTTGCGCGAATGCTTAGAAAATACACTAAACCAATGATTATTGCGGCAAATAAAATTGATACTCTGAATGGGCCTGCAAATTTTGAAAAAATTAAGAGTGAATTTGATTATCCGATTGTTCCGTGCTTTGCAGACGGGGAGCTAAGCTTGCGGCAAGCTGATAAAATTGGCTTAATTGAATACCTTCCTGGAGAGAAAACATTTGAGTTAAAAGGAAATTTGAATGAAAAGCAAAAATTAGCGCTTGATAAAATAAAAGAAATCATGGAAAAATTTGGCTCAACGGGCATCCAAGAAATTCTTAACAAGACGGTTTTTGATATTTTGAAATACGTAGCAATATACCCTGCTGGCGCGAAGCTCTCTGACAGCAAAGGAAATGTTCTACCTGATTGCTTTTTGATGCCTCCCGGCTCTACTGCCTTGAATTTTGCTTATAGATTGCACACTGATATTGGGAAAAATTTTGTGAAAGCAATAGATGTAAGAACAAAGCAGGCAGTAGGAAAAGATTATCTTTTAAAAAGCGGCGATGGTTTGGAGATAATGACAAAATAGATTCTATAGCATAGTTAAAAATATAAACTTCATTCACTATCTTAATACATGGAAATCCTGGTGAAAGCTCGTTTCAACAGCTCTCGCGAGCGTTTCGAAACATATGGCAGAAATAAATATCTCATCTATCTGCCTTTTCCAGAAGATGAAGATTCTTTGCCCATCTTGATTGAGATTTTATCAAGGCAAATGGGGGTTTCTCAAAAAAACATCATTTTTAAGCGCAAAAGTGTTGTTGCCAATGACTGGGTTTTTGAGATAAACTAAGGCGATTATCCAAGTATGTTAATTACAACAATATTCTTTATAAACTAATAATCTTGATTTATCTTATGCTCGAAACAAAAGTCCTTTCGATAACTGAAAATCAAGAAAAAAGATTAAATAAGAATGAATTTAACGCAAAGTTTAGATTTCGAGAAGCACGCAAGGAAGGATTAGTCGCTTGCGTTTCATGTGCTAATATGTTCGGCGGAGTAAAACCCGAGGAGACAGCTTTATGCCAACATCAAGAAAGATTAAGAAGAATAAAAATAGCACAATATCATGAGGGCTTTTGGGGTGAAAAAGGTGAGAGCGAGAATATTTCTCCCCGAATGGTTTGTGATGCATATGCTTCCAAACCTTTGCCAGAAGGGGTAGTTGTTCCAAGTATTCCAGATTACCATGCTGTCCTTTTAGGAACTCAGTGGAAAGATCCATACCATTTAGACTCGAAATGCCCTTATCTTGTTGAAGAAGCAAGAATAATTGCAACAGGAGAAAAAGTTAGAGGCAGGCAAGGCGAGTTTACTTTTGTTGATATATCTGAATGGGTGCCTGGAGAGGTTGTTAGGGATATGTGCGACTTGCCTTGCTGCGAAAGTAAATTAGAGGTTCAAATCCGTGACCCCAATGGTTATAGGACACACGTTGGAATACACCCTAACGCAGATGATCTGATAAGGTGGGTAAGAAATGGAATAGTAAAGCACGGAAAGAATGCCAATATGACCATTGAAGAAGCAGAGGCTTTTTTTGATTTAACAAAAGTTTCATCAGGACGAAGGGATATATATGACCAAATTGTTGCAGTAAGCGACTATATGCATAAAGGTTGTAATTGGTTAGGCTCAAGACCTTTGTCTGAAGCGACTAATCCTGTTGGATTCTCCAATATGCACCATTTTCTGGATGAACAAAGAACACCTCAACATCCTGATATTTTTTGGGCTTATGATGAAAGATTAGTTGATAGGAATATAACATTAAATGTTCCTCTATTTGATTTGGATAAAATACCTGAAGGATATCTTTTGTGTTTAGATAATAAAGGAATTCTTAGGGATGGGATTTCTGCTTGTAGTCAATATTATGGCTATAGTCTACCAAACTATAAAGAATCCCCTTCTAATTTTTGGGCTCGTGGGATATTAAAACCAATGGAAAACCCCGCATTTCTCTCAAAGGGAGTGAATTATTTTTTAGATATAAGAGAAGTTTATTTCGGCGGGCATTCATGCGATCATATGTGGGGCGAATTCGGCATTAGATTCTCAGGTTTAGAAAGTTTTCATGAAGAATAATAATTGCTTTGACATTTTCTATAGGCGACGAAACAAAATTCCAAGACTTTTTAAATAGAAAATGTTTTTCTTGATTTGAAATGTTCATTAAAGTTAAAGTCAAGCCCAATTCCAAAGAGGAGAAAATAGAAAAAGCTGGCGAAGCAGAATACAAAGTGAGCTTAAAAGAGCGAGCTGAAGCAGGAAAAGCAAATATCTGTCTCATAAATCTACTCGCTAAAGAATTCGAAGTTTCTTATAAAAAAATAAAGATAAAGACACCCAGTTCAAGAAACAAGATTGTTGAAATAAATTCATAGCTGAAGATACCTTTAAAAACCCCTTTTATTTTTGTGTGTTATGGTTAAATATAATATCTCAGAGAAAGGAAAAGCCTGGAAAATTGAAAGAGAAGATGAGGTGCTGGTTGGAAAATCTGTTGGAGATAAATTTGAAGGCAAAGAATTAATGGCTGATTTAGAAGGCTATGAACTGCAAATTACAGGCGGTTCTGATATCTCTGGATTTCCTTTATCAAAAGATGCAGAAGGCATTGGCTTAAAAAGAGTGCTTTTAAAAAGAGGCTGGGGAATGAGAACAAAAGGCGAAGGTCTTCGCTTGAGAAAAACCGTGAGAGGAAAATCAATTTCAAATAAGGTTGCACAAATTAATATCGCAGTTCTTAAAGTGGGAAAAAAACCACTTGTCGAAATCTTTCCAGAGCAGAACAATCCAAAGGAAAAAAAAGCTGAGAAGAAAGACGAGCCTAAAGCCGAAGAAACTAAGTAGTCTTAATAAAAGATATCAAATTAAATAATTTCTGCTTAACAATCTAATTCTTATAACTATAAAAGAATACTAAATTATATTATCTCCCCATACCCAATCAGGCGCCAGTGATTATTAATGTTTCTTGCTATGCCTACATTTTCGCCTCTCTGTGGAACAATTGGAATTTTCAATGAAAGCTCTGTTTCATTGCCTTTTATCTTTTTTGCAACTCCGACAGTCATAGAAGTGTTTATGCTTAACATTAACATTTCAGAAACTTTCAAAGGCTCAACTTTTGCAACGTTGCTGATGCCAAAAACTTCTGGAAAGAGTGTGAATTTTATTTTAATGTTGGAAGTTATTTCTGGAAGAGCGCCGGGTTTTGAGGCAATGCATCCTGCGAAACCATCTGATTTTCCAAGGGCCATGTCTAATTCAGTCTCAATTGACATGCTGCCGCCTGGAGAAAGCTGTTCAACTTTTCTTGAGCCGTTAAATAAACTGATTATTTTTGTTTTAATAGTTTTGTAATAATATTGGTTTGATTCTTTTATTACTCTCCCTGGCTTAATTTCAATTTCATCGCTCACTTTTAATGTTCCTTGCTTAAGTGTTCCGCCAAGGACTGCGCCGTGCAGTTGCTTTGGCGTTATTCCTGGTTTATTTATATCAAAGCTTCTTGCGACTATAAATAAAGGAGCCCCCGTTTTATTTCTTGAAGGAATTGGAATTTCCGCGATTGCTTTGTATATTTCTTCAATATTTACTTCCTGCTGCGCTGAAACAGGAATTATTGGCGCCTGGTCATATCTGCCTTTTAAAAGTTGTTTTATCTCAGCATAATTTTTTTTTGATTGTTCCAGTGTTACAAGGTCAATTTTATTTTGGGCTACAATAAGATGCTTTACTTTTTTTGCTTGCAGGGCAATTAAATGCTCCCGCGTTTGAGGTTTTATGCCTTCATTTGCAGCTATAACTAAAATAGCTGCGTCAATTATTGCCGCTCCTGACAGCATCGTAGCCATTAGCATTTCATGTCCTGGTGAGTCAACAAAAGATACATGCAAAACAGGCACGCCTTTTTCTTTGTTGTAATGTTCTTTATCTTTATATATTGTTATATCTGCATAGCCGAGTTTTAGAGTGATGCCTCTCTTTAATTCTTGAGAATGAGTATCTGTCCATTTGCCGCTTAGTTTGTGCAGCAAAGTTGTTTTGCCATGGTCTATGTGGCCTACAATGCCTATGTTAAGTGTCTCTAATTCTTCATTCATACTTTTTAGAAAGAAGAGAGGATTTTAAAAGCTATGGGTTTTTAGAAGCTATGCTCTGTTCGTAGTGAAATTTCCCGCGCTAAGAGCATAGTGTATCAGAAGAAAAAATCAATTATTATCTTCTGCGCTGACTTGCTGTTTGAACATTAGATGACAACTTATCATCTTTTACTTCTGAATTGCAATCCTTTTATTCCCGAAGCAAGACTTGGATATTAATAGTCAATAAAATAAATCTAATGCCTAAAATTCAGCAAGATTTATAAACAATTTCTTCTCCATAAATGCATGATGGCACAGGTAAAAAGGGTAGTTGTTTTGGTGTTATTATTGATTATCATGCTTTTGGGATTGTCTTTTTTAAGACCCATGGGCAATGTTACATTTGAGATAACCTCCTATCCGAGCGATAACACATCAATTTGCCAGCAACTCAATACTTCGGGCTCTTATATTCTTAATACTGATGTGTTAAATGAAAATGTGAGCTCTTCGGGATGTTTTAATATAATTGTATCTGATGTTGAACTGGACTGTGCCGGGCACGTTATTAGAAATATGACTATTGCTCAGGCAGGTGTTTATGCTGAAAATGTAAAAAATATTAGTATAAAAAATTGCAACATTGAAATGTCTGACTCTTTGGGAGGCTATGGAATTTATTTTTCAGGGGTTAATGATTCATCTATTCTGAATTGCAATCTTAGTTCTAATAATATTGGAGTTTATATTAAATCTGGATATAGTAATCAGATAATAAGCAATATTATTAATGAAAATTCAAACAAAGGATTGCTTATTGAATCTGGCTCTGGTAATACAATACAAAGTAATACGCTGAATTCAAATAAATTAGCAGTTTATATTCTGAAATCTTCAAGCAATATTCTTAATAGCAATCATATTTGGAATTGCACGCCATCTGATAGCGAGGGCTGCTTGTCTTTTATTGGCTCCTCAAGTAATTTTGTCACGCTGGGAGAAATCAATGTTTCTTCTGGAGATTTGGTATTTTTGTATGATTCTGCAGGATTTAGTTCTAGCAACAATTTGTTTAAGAATTTAATTCTTTCCGGTGCAACTGGCTATCAAGTCAACGTGGTAAAGGTTTCAGATGCAAGCGTGAATAATTCTTTTGTAAATGTTAGCTACCTTTCAAGCAAAGAGTTTGTCAGTTCTGGAAACGAGCTTATAAGAAAGTGGTATTATCGCGTTCTTGTGAATACCAGCAGAGGAGGTCTTGTATCCAATGCAAATGTTACTATATATAATTCTTCCAATGGTTTTGTTGCCTATGCTTTAACTGACAGCAGCGGTCTGATTTCATCGCAGGAATTAATTTCTTACTTGAATAATGGCGCGCAAATTAATAGAAGTTATTGGGTTATTGCTTCAAATGCCAGCTCATCTGCTAACCATACTTTCAATTTGTTAGACAATAATTTAAATGATTTCTTGACTTTTAATATTACAACTGCAAGTGCTGCAAATACTACGAACACGACAAACACAACAACTACGACAACCAATACGAACACAACTACGACAACCAATACGAACACAACTACGACAACCACTACACAAACAACTGAAACAAATCGGAATTCTGGGGGCAGCCGCATTTCATATTATAATATCACGGACTTACAATTAGAAGGAGGATATGAGCAGGAAATGGATGAAGGAGATACAATATTCATCAATTCCACAGCTGAAAATCACACAGTTATTCTTGAGAAATTTGTTAGAAATGTATCGAATTATAGCGTGACCATAGTAGTTTATTCTGATCCTATTAATATATCTCTCGGCTTGGGAGAGCAAAGAAAAATTGACACAGATGTTGATGGTTATTATGACCTGCTTATTGGATTTAAGAACATTACTGAAAATGACAGACCACACATATTAATTGCAAGAATTAATGAGACTATTGCAAAAACTAGCGGTGATTTAGCAGCTTCTTCTGAACAAAAGAATGAAAATAACAATAACTTTTTATCTATGCTTTTGAAAAAAGCAAATGTTCTCGTATTCTGGAAAATCTCAATTCTGCATATCTTAATTATAGCAATTATTGCAGGAATAATTATCTTTTATGTTTATCGTGCGAGAAAGAACAGCAGAGGTTTTAGCAGGATATTCAGTTCAAAGCACAAACATTCCCCGAAGAAAAGGCATAGGTAAGGCAGCGAAATGTTCTTGATTAATAATTAAATACCCTTTTAGAATGAAAATATTGGAAAATTACCTAAGTGGTAAAAAATAAATCATCTGTTAGGGCTATTCAATAAAAGATATGTGATTGCATATAATGATTATGTTTTTTATCAGATGCCGATTATCTTGCCATGGGAGCTTCATCACACGAACATTTTTAATGCTTGGGGTATTTGCTCTTTTATGAATCCTATTGAAAAAGTTACTGGACCGTGTTTAATTTTGGCAGGAGCTGGAACTGGGAAGACATATGCGATTGTTGAAAAAATAAAGCACCTGATTAAGAATAAAATTTATCCTGCTAAGAGGATTGTGTGCATTACTTTCTCAAATGAAGCAGCGAATAATCTATTGTTGAGGGTGCAGAAATCTTTAGAAGAAAATGAATTTCCTATCGTGAGAACTTTTCATGGTTTTTCTGCAGACTTGCTGCGCAAATATGGGGATAAGATAGGCATTTCAAAAGATTTCAAAATTCTCGAACCTGAGCAGGCAATGGTTGTTTTTAATAGGAATTTTAAAGTTAATCCCTTAAACTGCAGAAGATATACAAGCACAATAGGCACTGCAAAGGATTTGGGCATAAAACTTGAGGATTTTCAGGGTTTTTTAACTAATAGCTTGTTAAAATATGATGGTGTTGATTTGGAGAAGAGACTTGAAAATTTGAATTTTGAACTTCAGACTTTGCATTTAAAAAAGGAATTTTGGAAAAAAAAAGAGCTTATTTCAGAACTAAAAAAGATTAAAAAGATTTTAGACATAAAGAAATTTGCTCTTGCTTGGAATGCCTATGAAAAATTGAAACAAAAAGGAAATTATCAGGACTATTCAGATTTAAATAAAAATGCATTGGTTTTGCTTGAAAAATTTCCAGAAATAGCAAATGATTTTGATTATTTTGTCGTAGATGAATTTCAAGACACTAATAAAGTGCAGCTGGAACTGCTGATTAATCTGGTCCCTCATAAAAATATCAGCGTAGTTGGAGATATGAATCAGTCGATTTATAGATTTAGAGGTGCATATAAAGAAAATTTGAATTTGTTTAAAAATGCTTTTTCTGTTTCTGAAGGTGATTTTTTTGAGCTCTCTAAATCCCGGCGCTCTTCTGACAAGGTCCTAAGAACTTCGCATAAATTAATATTAAATAATTATCAAAATAAAGCTGAGTGCTTTCTTGTTGAGAGTTTCGACAATCGCGAAGGAGAGGATATAAGAGTTTTCGAGCTGAAAAATGCCCGCGAGGAAGCGAGAAAAGTTGTTGAAATTATTCAGGATGAAATAAAAAAAGTTCCTTTAGAAGAAATATGCGTGATATTCAGAACGCACCAATATGGCAGAATAATAAAAAAGGCATTGGAGCAGGCAGGAATTAAATATTGTGCAGTTTCAAAAGCTTCTTTAATGAAGCAGAAGTCAGTAAAAACCGCTCATGATTATTTAGTTATTCTAAACAAGCTGAAAAAAAAGGAAAGGGGTGGAGAGCAGGCATGGTGGGACTTGATTTATCGGCTTGATTTTCAGCAGAGTGATTTAATAAAAATTGGAAAAGTCATAAAAGATTTTTCTAGAAAAGCATATGAAAAGAAAACTGAAAATGAACGCCTAAATGGAAAAGAAATTTTGTCTGTTTATTTATTCAATAATTTAGACAAGCTTGAGCTTTCCAGTGCTGGAAAATCTGCGGCAAAGATTTTAATTGAGAAAATAAAATTAATGCTCGGTTTTTTGGACAAGCCAATATCTGAATTATTGCAGGAAGTTTATAGAATTTCTGGTTTGACAGATGCTCAAAGAACCTACGAGAACAAAGAGGAAATTCTTAATTTGAATAAGTTTTATGAAACCGCTAAAGCTCATGAAACACTCTATGACTCTGATTTAGCTAATTTTCTTTATTATTTAGAAGTCCTGCAGGCTCTTGAAATTGAGATTGACGCAGCAAAACTTGAAGAGAATGGAGTGAGGCTGATGACCTCCCACGCGACTAAAGGGCTGGAATATAAAACGGTTATAATAACTAATATGGCTCAGGGAAGATTTCCAATTGAACGGTATACAAGCCCTAATTTAATTCCTACTGCACTTCTGCCAGAAGTCAAAGATGAAATAAAGGGGCTAAATGAAGAGGAAAAAGAAGAGTTTGTTATGAACTATGAAAAGCGCAACCAGATGCTTGAAGAAAGAAGGCTTGCTTATGTTTCTTTCACACGCACTAAGGAGAGATTAATCCTGACATTTGCTGGCGAATATAGCAGCAAGAAGGCTTTGCCTTCTATTTTTCTCAATGAAATTGCATATAAAGAAAATCCAGATATTATTTTTGAAGCAGATTTTGAGGAAAAATCTGCTGAGCAGCAAACTGAGATAAAAGATTCTTTAGAGTTTTCTAAAGTTCTTGGCTCTAATAACTTCAATGAACTTCTTGAACAGATGGTTTCTGAATCTGAGAAAGCAAAAGAAAAGAAAAAAGAGCATAAAAGATTTTCACCTTCTGCCCTTCTTTTATTCAATAGCTGCCAGAAAGAATTTGAATACAAATATATTTATAATATGCCTGAAAGAAAGACAATTTCTTGGGAAGCCATGCGCTTAGGCAGTTTTGTGCATGCTGTTTTGGAGAAAGGAGTATGCAGCAGATTTAAACGAGCTGAGGATTTCCTGCAGATTGCAAGAGAGATGAGTGCAGAAGAAGAATGGGGGGGTGTTGAAATCTCTGAGGCAGAAACTTTAATTCGAGTGTTTTTTGAAAGAAATAAATATAAGTATAATGAAAAAAGCAGAACTGAAGAGTTTTTGCCTTTGACATTAGCTGGCTTGAACTTTATAGGCTTTGCAGACCGGATTGATTTTTCTGATAATGGAGTAGAAATAATTGATTATAAAACAGGGAAAGCATATATTCCTCCCCGCGAAAGAGACTTGCAGCTTGGCTTCTATGCCCTCGCTGCGCAGGAAAAATATGGGCGTGTTCGAAAAGTTATTTTAGATATGCTAAGGCAGGATAAACCTTTAGAATTTGAAATTGATGAGTCAGGAAATGCGGTTTGCGCATCTTCTAAATTTATTGAAGGCTTTAATATTTATGAAGTTGAGCAGGAATTGATTGACACAGCAAAGGCAATTCAAGAAGCTTACAAGAAAGGCTTTAAGCCCTGCCCAATTGAGAAGAACTGCGATTTCTGCAATGAATATGTTTATGGACCCTAGCGAAAAGTTTAAATACTATAGTCTATAGTCTATAGGTATGGCAATAACAACAATCCAAGTAGATGAAAATGTTCTCGCCTTGCTCAAGAAGCTAAAGCAGGAATACAAGGCCTCTTCCTATGGCGAAGTGATAGTTAAAACTCTGAACAATAACCAAAAAAATAAATCTCTCGCAGGATATCTGGGAAATCTTTTATCAAAAAAAGAAAAGGGGGAAATAATGCACGATGACAGAAGGGATTCAGAAAGATTCTAAGCTTCTTGATTCTTCTATATGGCTCGGCTATTTTCTTTATGGCGAATTTTCAGAAATAATTGAAAAAGAAGATTTTCTGTATCTTTCGGTGCTCTCTTTATTTGAAGTGCAAAAAAAGCTGAACAAAACTAGCTTAAGAAAAGAAGATATAGAAAAAGGAGTTCTTTTGATGCGCGGGAAAAGCATAATCTTGGATTTGACAGAAGAAATAGCTGACAAAGCAGTCGATATCTCCATTGAGAAAGACATGCCCTCTATAGATTCAATGATTTATGCCACATCCTTGTCAAAAAACATGAAAGTTTATACAAAGGATAATGATTTTCGCGGGCTGACAAATGCAGTTGTTTTGTAATAAATATGTTTACGGGCTTTGAGCTTCTTAGCCCATACAGATTATTTCCCAGCAACTTTCCAGAGATAGTTAAAGTATTTCCTATAATTATTAGACAAAGTTTTATGCTTTATTACGAATGCAATTGGTTTTTCAAGCCAAAGCACATTAGTCACATAGTCTCCATAAATATAAATTCCTAAATTCCCTAAAGATTAGGCAGTATTAATTCTAAAAAATAAAAAAAATAATTAGTAAAAATAAAAAAAATAAAATTAGATTTTTTGATTGTTTATTCAGAAATTTTAGAATCTTCTGTTTCCGCCGCCAAATCCGCCACGGCTTCCGCCAAAGCTTCCGCCAAAGCTTCTCTTTGGTCTGTTTTCATCAAGAGGTTTTGCCTCGTTGACTACAATCTTTCTTCCGTCTACTTCCTTGCCATTCATTTCTGAAATAGCTTTATCAGCTTGCAGTTCGTCTTTTAGTGTGACAAAACCAAAGCCCTTGGACTTTCCAGTATCTTTGAAAGAAATAATAGTTGCTTCTTCTCTTTCACCATACTCAGAGAAAAGCGCGCCTAATTTCTCGCTGTCAATACTGTACGAAAGATTTCCGACATAAAGTTTTTTGCTCATCTTCTCAACGCTCCTTACACTTATTCTTGCCAAGAAACAGATTTGATGCAATCTCTGCTATCTCTTAACAATTTCAATAAATATTGAGGGTTTATAAACGTATCTCATTTTTGGGCTGTGTGCAATCCATAGACATATGTCCTATAGCACCGAAAAATAGTTTTGTAATAAAAAACCATAAATTAGATGGATAAAGATGAGATTAGAAAAGAATATTTCAAGCTCAGAAATAAAGGACATTCAAATAATCAATGCAGAAAAATCATTCTTGTACTTTATGGATTTAAAACTATGATAAGAACACTTAGAAGATGGATTGCAAGACTCTATAAAACAGAATGGGATTTGATGGACTACTCAAGAAGATCAAAAACAATCCATTACAAGATAATGCCCTTCGGGCAACTCCGTTAAGATAATCGCTGCATTTCTAACCAAACAGTTATCTTTGATCTGTCAATTGGTGGAGGTTTCTTGCAATATATGATAAATTCCATCTCGCCATGGCATTTTGGGCATAGCGAATGTCTTTTATTGCTATTCTGCACTTGATTTGAAGATGCTATAATTGACTGCTGAATAAAACTCTTTACAATTCCAGTCTTTTTCCTTGCACATGCACCATAATATCTTACAAGCCTAAAATGTTTATCGGGAATATGCTGAATTATTGCAGAAATGAAATCAAACACTTTCATTACCTTTCTTATCGTTTTTCCTTCATGGTCTTCATAAAAGAATCT
>JBBSYR010000001.1:0-11690 GCA_038045165.1 Nanobdellota archaeon | reverse complement strand
CACGGCTTGAAAGCCGTGGTTTGAGAGGCGCTCGTTTTTTGGAATGCCCTAAAAAGTCTTTGAAGACTTTTTACGGAACAGAAAATCCTCTGGATTTTCTTGTGCTCGAGAATCACCACGCTCTGAAGAGCGTGGTTTTCAAGATTCTCGACATAACAACATCAAAACAGCGTCTTCTGCGCGCTCTTTTTTTTAAACTCATCCATTTTCAAAAACTGATTGTTTATTCTCTCCAAAGAAAAATCATGCTGCTCAACTAAAATTTTCCTGATTTTTTCAGGATCGAATTTTGGAAAATCTACTTTCTCCCGGCGGACATTCGGCTTCTTGAAAATCTCAAAGACTTCCTGCCAGTTAAAGTCAAGCCTTTCTTCAATAGCTTTGAAAATTGAAACGGGATATTTTTTCTCGCGGACTAAAGCCAGCGCTTTCTTAGGTCCAATGCCCTTAACACCCCCAGGATTAAAATCTGTCCCGACTAAAATTGCAAGGCAGATAAACTGGTCAGCATCAATTCCCAGCTCATTTAAAACTTTTTCATATTCAATTATCTCTGGGGATATATTAACAATGCCTCCTCGGGTTTTTCTTGTTCTTGACAGCGTTAAATTTTGTATTAATTTTTTCCCTCCAACAACCAAAGCATCATAATCCTGGCTTCCGACAGCATCTGCCTCCCCCATTTTTACAAATTCAGCGCACTGCATCTCTCCCTCGCCTGGCGCCTGAAAAACAGCAGCACCCATCGCCTCCAAAAGCTCTTTGCTTTCAGCAATCATCTCAGGCGTAAGTTTAGTGAAGCCTCTCGCATATTTAGCCATTGTATCTACATCTTCTTCCTCAACAGCAGCAAGATACTTTTCTTTAGCGACATCTTTCGCCTCTTCGCGCGCTTCATGAGTTTTGCCCTTCAAAACATTATATTCCCCATCAAAAACATAAATAAGTTTTATTCCTTCAGCAAACAAAGCCATATTTCTATAGAAAAGCCCTGAAAGATGCGAAGTAACCCTGCCTTTTGAATCCATTAAAGGAGTTCCATCTGGCTGTCTAATTGAAGTCAAAAACTGATAAAGAGCATTAAACGCATCAACAGCTATAACTTTTCCCCTAAAATCAGAAAAGTGAACTTCTCTCTTTGAAATAATTTCCCCTATCTGCAAACCCATTTAATAACTAAGAGAATTCTCTATAAATATATTTCGCAGCCAGATTCCTAAGCTACTTTTGCCAATTCTTCTCTAAGATGAGCAAACCCTTCTTTAACATCCCTTGAAGAAACTAATCTTTCGCCCAATGAAAACTCTGACCTATGAGTATCAAAACTAACCCATCTATGACCTGATTTGTCAATCTCTAAATGCAAAACATTCCCAACTAAACTTTCAGCCAAACGATTAACTCTTTCACTAACAAGATTATCGCTCAATTTTCTTCTGTCAGTATCTCTAATAATTTGCCCAAGATAAAAAGAAGCTAAAGCAGACTGATATTGTTCTCCATGAAGAAGCGGAAAAAAATTCATAGACAACCTTGCAGAATATTCATCTCCGCCATATACCGAAGAAGAAATCCCTCCAGATAGTAAATAATGCTTATATCTCGGGTTTCGCAATTCTTCTTCTATCGCTTCTTGAAACAGCTCTTCTCTTTCAAATCTTCTTTTTTCATGTGATTGGGGCATATTATATAAGCAAAAGCAGAATATTTAAATTTTTCTATTGTGACTCCTTCAAAGTAACTTCCTAAAAAAAGATAGCTTAAAAACTCGCTATCTCTTAAATATGCTATGAAAGGCTTTATAGTATACCAGGATTATATAACCTTAGAAGATCAAACATCAATTCGCCTATTTGGAAGACTTGAAAACAATCAATCATTTGTCGCACTTAACAAATTGAACCCTTATTTTTTTATCACCGAAAAAGATTTTGAAAAGATTTCAAAGATGCTCAAGCAGTGCAAAACAGAAAAAGTTCCCCTGACAAACTTCAAAGGCGAGAGAGTTGTAAAAATATCTTTAAAAAATCAGCAAGAATTAAACAAATTAGCTAAAGAAATTCACAACTCAGGAATTCATACCTATGAAGCAGATATAAAGCCGCACTACCGATTTATCATTGATAATAATCTGCTGGGCTCAATAGAAATCGAAGGCGACTACGAATCCTCTGAAAGAATTGACCGAGTTTACAATGAAGCAAAAATAAGCCCTGCAGAATCAAAGCCAAAACTAAAAGTTATCTCATTGGACATAGAATCTGATAAAAAAAATAAATTGTTCTGCATCGGCCTCTCTGGCGAAAATTATCAGAAAAATTTTATGGTTACAGAAAATGAATTAGAAAATGCAGTCAGCTGCAGTTCGGAATCTGATTGCTTGGAAAAATTCAAAAAAGAATTTTTAAAATTAGACCCTGATATAATAACTGGCTGGAATGTTATTGATTTTGATTTTGCCTATTTATCAGGATTATTCAAAAAACACAAGATTCCATTTGACTTGGGCAGAAGCAATGAGCCAGTCAGGCTAAGAATAGAATCAGAATTCTTCAGGCAATCTTCAGCAGATATTCCAGGACGGCAGGTTCTCGACGGCTTAAATCTTATCAGAGACCCATTTATTCAGGAAGCACCTTCAATAAAAAAAGCAGAGTTTGAATCATACACCCTTGAAGATGTCGCACAGGCAATTCTTGGCAAAGGAAAAATTCTAAAGGGCGGGGGAAGGCATGAAGAAATAGAAAAATTATACAAAACAAATCAGCAGAAACTTGTAGATTATAACCTATTAGACTGCGAGCTTGCTTATGAAATAATTGAAAAAACAAAAATGATTGAGCTGGCAGTTGAAAGGTCGCATTTAACAGGCATATCTCTGGATAAGATCACCTCTTCAATAATTGCTTTTGATTCTTTATATATTCGAGAAGCGAGAAAAGCGGGCCTTGTCTCGCCTTCAACCGCCTATGGATTAAAAGAAACAAAAATAAAAGGAGCGTATGTCTATTCTTCAAAGCCCGGAATCTATCACAATGTTTTAGTTCTGGATTTTAAATCTCTTTATCCATCAGTTATAAGAACATTTAACATTGACCCTTCATCACATCTGGAAAAAAAAGAGAAAGATGCTGTAGAATCTCCCAACAAAGAATACTTCAAAAATAAAGATGGAATTCTTCCGAAAATTATTGAAAAGCTTCATCAGGCAAGAGAAAAGGCAAAAAGAGAAAAAAGAGAGCTCTCTAATTATGCAATAAAAATAATAATGAACTCATTCTGGGGCGTCTTGGCTTCTCCAAACTGCCGATATTTCAACTTTGAAATGGCAAATGCAATAACTTCTTTTTGCCGCTGGGCAATTCAGCTGACAGCAAAAAAAATAGAAGAAAAAGGCTACAAAGTTATCTACATTGACACAGATGCTGCTTTTGTAGAAACTTCTCTAAATAAAGAAAAAGCAAATGCTCTTGGATTAGAACTGCAAGACTATATTAACAGCTTCTACAAAGAGTATGTAAAAACAAATTTTAATAGAACCTCTGCCCTTGAGCTGGAATTTGACAAGCAATATCTTTCTTTGATGATTCCAAGTCTGCGCCAAGATTCAGAATCAGAGAAAGCGGCTAAAAAACGCTATGCGGGGTTGATAGAAGAAAATAATAAAGAAGAATTAGAAATTGTCGGCCTTGAAGCAATACGCGGAGACTGGACAGATGCCGCACAGGAATTCCAAAAAGAATTATTAATGAAAGTATTTCATAAAGAATCTATTGAACAATTCATAAAATCTTACATAAAAAAAATTCTCGGAGGAAAAGTTGATGATAAGCTGGTTTACAGAAAATCAATCAGAAAAGCTCTTAATGAATACACGAAAACAACTCCTCCGCACGTAAAAGCTGCCCGCCAGCTCGACCATTTGGACTCAAATGTCATAGAATACTACATGACTTCTGCTGGTCCAGAGCCAATTCAAAAATTAAAGCATAAAATAGATTATGAGCATTATATTGAAAAGCAGATAAAGCCTATTGCCAATCAAATTCTCAGCCTTTTCAACAAAAGCTTCGAAGAGCTGACTCAAAAATCCAAGCAGACTAAGTTGTTTTAGAATTTGATTGCTTGCTATCTTAATTCATGGAGTTGTGGGCGAGTTGGAAAGGATTAATTCGGCGCGCGCTAAATAGCATTCAGGTTTTAACCCATATAAGAGTCTCTCAAAGGATAACACTCGTCACCAAGACTTTTTTTAAGTCTTTGGCAAATTTTTTCTAGAGTATTAACAATTGCTAGTCTCTTCTCATCAACATTTTTGTCGGTGAGTCTTCTTGAAAATGTTCCCTTTCTACAATCTTCAATGATTCCATTCAAGCAGCTATCAAGTCTTTGGAATCTTTCTTCTGCAATATGGTAATCTACTTCAGCTTTTTTATCTGGAAGCAAATCTGAATAATTTCTCACCCCATGAATACTTCTACCATGTAGTTTACCATTTTCTGTAGGTGTCCACCTAAATGTGTCGCCTGCATCTTTTAATCCAAATCTATTCATATCAGATGTATTTAATTCTCCTCGTAGTTGCATTCCTTCCTCTAAAGTATAACTAAATCTTGCTCCGCTTTCGGTTAATTCTGTAATCCAACATGGATATGATTTACTTTTCTTTGCCTTTGTCATCTTGATTTTCTCAGAAAAAGCTCTGAGGTGCTATCACCTCAATTTTATAGGTTTTGTCTTATTTTTAAGTCTTTCGTTTTCGCGCTCTCTTCTTTTGTAATCTCTAATTAAGAATAAACTATTTGCTGATTGTTCTCATTTCTCAAAAGAATCGCGCCTGACGATCCATAGGTGTGTCGGCCTATTGCGCCATATTGAGACTGAAAGTCAAATCCTTTCTTATCAACACTTATTACTCTACAACTTTCTTGAACAAAAGGATTTGGTCCCATCCTTTCGGCCAAACAAGTATCTCCTATTCGAACAGTTCCGGAAACAAGTTTTCTTGTACCATCTGTATTTGTAGCATACAATTCTGTTGCTGTTGGGTTTACCGCATTAACCGGGATGCCTATTTTTTCTAATAAATTACTTGTAAGATGAAGAGGTCTTTCTCCTTTAATAAACGTATAAACTCCATCAGCTAAAGCATAGGCAGCCGCAGTTAAGTATGCTGCAACAAATGCTCTTCTTCCTTCTGGAACTCCTAATTTAGAAAAAAGTATGCTGCCCCCAATTAAGAAATTCAAACCAATACCTCCAAAACCCAAACCAATAATTCTCGCTTTTTGTCTATAAGCCCAATGCTCTTTCTCCCCCATATTCCAAAGTTCATTATCAAATCTATCAATTACATAGCCTATTTTTTGTTTTGTTTCCTTCATCTTGATTTTCTCAGAATTCAGTCTGAGGTCTGTTCACCTCTATTTTGGTAATTTAGTTGTGCTTTTAATTCTTTCGTTTTCGTGCGCGCCATTATTGGTTGGGTGAACCAACCCCTGATATCTATCACGACTTGACAACTCCATTTACTCGTAATTAAACTATTTTATACTTTTCAATATCCCAACAACTTTTTCTTTTTTAACCTTAAATTCTTTAGGAGTTAAATTAAATCTTCCAAAATCTTTAAAATTTCTTAGCAAATGCAGAAGTCTGGCAAGATAATTTTCCAGATGATATTTCTTTAAAATAGAATAGTATTTTTTATAATCAACATTAGAAAATAAAATAATTGAAATTATATCAATCTTATCTTTCTCTCCTTTAGCAGAATTTTCTCTATCAATCAATGCTCCCTGCTTCAAAATAAGCAATAGCTCTGGAATTATAACATTAAACCCTTCAACTTCAGAATAATAATTTTTTATATCTTCTGCGGGAATTGCCAGTTTAGAATAATAATCAACATAAATATCTATATCTATCTCTCCTCTTTTTATCTCATATTTCTTTAAATTGTCATTCTTTGAGAGATTCTCTTCTTTCAATTTTTGCAATTCCTTTACATCTACAACTATATCAATATCTCTGGATTTTTGTTGTTTTGCCCATAAATAAGTCGCCCATCCGCCAATGAGTATAAAATGATATTTTTTTCTAATCTCCTTAAGAACTTCCCAGCTCTTCTCAGTCAGCAAATTATTCCAAAATTCCATTTTAATCAGCTCCTTCTTTGTTAATTTCTAATTTATTTTCAAGTGCATTTAGAAAATCTTTTGCATACCATTCTTTTAAATTCCATAAATCAACAAACAAGTTAGAAAAAGGAATTGATTTGTACAAATCTATATTTTTATCCTTCTTCAAAACAAAAAAATTTGAATTTATATCATTTTCATTAAATTTTAAACTGGAGATTCTATTTTTTATATCATTCAACTCATTATCACTGGCGTAAACATAAACTTCTGAATAATCTGCAGGCACATCATCAAACATTAGCTTGAAAGCACTAAATGCTGTAAATGTCACGTCAGGCATTATTCTTTCTATTTCTCTCGCAGGCATTTCTATTCGTGCCTTAAATATGATATCCTGTTTAATATTTCTCAAAGATGCCCAGTGAAATAATATCTTTCTAATATCAATAATCTGAAATTCTCTTTGTTTTATTTTAATTGCTCCCATATTTTCAAGTCTCTTAACTGCAGAATTAATAATACTTAATGAAATTCCAAGTTTTTTAGATAGTTCCGACTGAGTTAAATTAAACTTTTTCTCTTCAATTCCTTTATGCAGGATTTCTCTAAATACTTCTTCTGTTTTCTTCATTTACCCCTCCAGCCTATTTCTAATTTAAGATGTCGTTATTTATAAATCTTTCTATTATAATAGAAAGATATATCTCGAAAATCCTCGCGAGTCTCGAATTTGTTTGCATAATTGATTTCGAATGTAATTGTCAAGCAATTTGAGGAAGTTGCGGGTGGGAAGGATTTATTTGGTGCGCGCCGTTTTTTGTGCGAACTCCACTAATTGAGGAAGTTTTTCTGAATGATAAATTACTGGTTTTCCCGTAAGAAACCAATCAATATTGGAAGTATGAGGTGGAACATCATGGGTTATATAACCTATTTTGTGATAAGCTTCATCGTATATCTTAAATCCGAGTAATCCCTGATATTTCCGAATACTCAGATTAACAGCACAATCTATTTCATCTATTCTTGCTGGAACAATTTGAGGTTTAAACCCCGCTTCTCTAGCCATCTCCCAAATAGGCATTGATTCTCTAAAATATTCTACAATTAATGGTTTGTTTGCTTGAATTATGATTCTGCCAGTTTCATCATCTAAATCATCAACCTTTATTTCAGCATAAATATCTCTAACGCACAATGCTTGCTTAGTCAAAGCAATGTAACTTTCAATAGATTCGATGTACCCCTTCCTGAAAAAATCATGAATTTCGAGCATGCATTGCATTGGGGCATCATTTTTTAGCATAAGTTCCACTATTCTTTTTACCCTTGCTTCATCCATATCTTGTATTTCTGCCATAATTTTATAGTCCGCACTATGCTTTTAATTCTTTCGTTTTCGCGCGCGCCACTATTGGAGGAGAGCAATTTCACGAGGGAATTTTGGATATTTATTACTAGTGAGATTGCGAGTTAGGTAAAACAAATCTCCTTTTTATCTCTATCAATTTCGCTTAAACCCGATTAAACGCAAGGCGTTCTATGTTTAGAAAAATGCTTAAGTATAATTGCTTCAACTATTTTAGATATAAGAAATATTTATTAACTTACAATTAACTCAAATAATCATGAACTTAACAAGAATTACAAGAAATTATGAATTTACTGGAGCGAAAAGAGAAGTTATATCTGCGCTTAGAGGCGAAGGATTCGTTGTTAGCAGACCTGCTACAACTTACACAGGCGCCCAAGAATATAAAATTCATAATGGCGGTGGAGATTCTTTAGGTACATTAGTTGTTCCTAATAAGGGGCTGAATAGAACTAGATATTTAACAATTGTCGGTCGCCCCTCTTTAAACTCCAGATTAAAAAATTTTGCTGATAATTATGGCACAGAAAAAGTATAAATCTCTCTTTTCTTAATATTTTATATCAAAACCCTTTGGGGTGATTTTGTTTTCATCTAATCCTACAAGTTTAGAGAAGTTTCAGGCACAATAGTTCAATCATTAATAAAAATAAAACTTAGAATGACCTGCTGGTTTTGCACTAAGCAAAATGTTTTAGGATAAAACAAAGCAGTTGCCGTTCAATAGTGATTAGGCGAGTTGCACAGCAACCTCTTGATGCGAACTAAGAGCCAAGAGTTACAAAATCTGTGCGAAAATCTTTTCTTTTGTGTAATTGTCGGCTATTTGTTTGCAGGGGGCGGGGCGAAAATTTTTAGCTATAGCAAACAACCTTAGTTTTCGTAGTTTTTTTGTTGTTTGCTAAATAGGAAATCACTCAAAAAAATACTATTATTAAAGTGATTTCCCATAGTTTTCATAAATATTCTTTCTATGTTCGACTTTCAAGATAGATATAATTTGATTAAGAAACAAACTTATCTATGCTAGTTGTTTTTATAACTTTAACAAGATTCTGCTTTTCAAAATGTTTGTCTTCACTCCAAATCACCCCATCATTTCCCAAACTCAAAGCTGCCGCAACAAATGGGTAATCCTCTTCATCAATTGTTTTCATTAATTCCTTGGCTTTTATCTTTTGTTCGAGCATTTCTCTTCTAGAAATAAGTTTTATATGAGAAAATAACTTTGCCAAGAGCAATATAAAGTCTTCTTCTGTGATTTGCGCTTTTTCAATCATGTAATTTTTGTATTTTATAATTTTATGAAAAGCAATTTCTGGAAAATAAAAGTTTAGGTCTGAATTTTTTATAATGCTTCTTGTTTTAGAATCTTTCAGTAATACTGATATCAAAATATTCACATCAATAACTATTTTCACTTTAACCCAAGTCCTTAGCAACTTCTCTTTTTATTTTGCCACTTATCTCTTCAATATCCTGTGCAGTTATTTTACTTTTCTTTAATAAGCTCTCCTCAAAATCAGTTTCTTTTATCTTGTTTTCAAATGCCTGCCTAGCTATCTCGCTCCAACGCATTTCTCTCATTGCTTTCATCTTTTCAAAAAGTGGTTCTGGTATTGATAGAGTCATGTTTGTCATACTTAATTATGTGTAAGCACATATTTAAACATTTCGATTTTGAGTTTTTTCTAAAAAGAAAAGGAGGGATGGGCGGGAGTTTTTAGTTACTTTTCATAAATATTCTTTCTATGCTCCACTTGGAGAATAATTATCGCATCTCTGACAATATCAAATATTACTCTATAATCTCCTACTCTTAGCCTAAATGAACTTTCTCCTTTTAATCTCTTAATATCCTTAGAAAACGGATTTTCAGATAATTCTCCAACTTTTATTATTATTCTACGAGCAAAAACAATCTCTAATTTATCAAGTGCATCTTTGGCTTTTTGTCCCAGATGACTTTAAACTTCATAATCCGAATATTTTTTCTACCTCTTCTTGAGTATAGAATTCGCCTTTCTTAATTCTTTCTCTTGCTTCTTTTATTTCAAGAATAGTTTTTTGGCTTAGTTTTGGCTCTTTCTCTGTCAATTTAGCCAAATATATCAGCTTTCTCACTAATTCGTCATAGCTCTCGCTTTTGTATTGCTTAAAATTATCAAGTTCCTGCTTTGTTGTTTGATTAAGTCTTATTGTTGTTTCCATTTTAACAAAATGGAAGCTTGAAAATCTTTGAGATTTTCATTGTTTCCATATACTAATGTATACATATGTAGATTTTATAAACCTTTCGGTTGAAAATGTTGGAACATTTATAGAAAGAAAGTGCGGATTAACCTGAGAAGTTTTTCAACTTTTAGCAATTTGCCATAGTAGTTCAAATTGTTTTTTATAAGATTCTGCAACATCTCTGCTTCGTATAATTATCAAATAATCTGGATTTCCCCAGACTATTATCTGCACATTGTCACCATAAATTTGAACAGGATTAGAATTAAAGAATTTTTCTTGTATTTGTTTATATTTTGATGTTTTATTTTTAAAAATGCCCTTACTCCCTTCCTTAATTATAACTCGTTCTTTAATTCCATAATTAATCATGTCTCTTTCATATTGCTCAATTATAGTTTCGTATCCTTTTAGAGGAATAGATTCATCAACAGCGGTACATAAAACTTCCCCTCCTTTTTCTTTGAGTCTATTAATAATATCTCTTAATGCAATTCTTGTTACATTCTTGCCCTTATAGGTTTCTACCATTAAAGGCTCTTTTGCTTTCTCATCCAAACTCGTTAATTCTGGTAAAATCTGCTTAAATCCTTCAGTTCTTTCATTTAGGTACTCAAGAATTATCTCGGGATTAACTGATTTATACTTCTGTGACTTTCCTTCTTTTACAGAATTAACATATCCCTTCTCAGATAGTCTATTCAAAGCATCATATGTTGCCTGCCTGTACATTCCAGTCTTTTTTGCTAATTCATAGGCAGATAAAGAGCCATATTGCAATAACGCCAGGTACAATTCGCTTTCATACTCACTTAATCCAATTTGCTTCAAAACTTCTTTATTTATCATGAGCATATTAAATTTCAATGGTTTTTAATACTTTCTATTGTAAGATGATTTCATACGAATGATAATTATATAGTAACAAATTTTAGAGAAAGTATGAAAGACAAAATAAATCAGAATGACACAAATGAAAAGGATGACTTTAGTCAGACCTCTCGTTTACAAGAAATGAAAGGGGGGGATGGAAAATGAACATAAAAAAAGCAATCACATTTGGAACTTTAGGATTGGCCTTAACGACTGGGGGATGGAAAATGAATACTGATGCAACTAACGCATATTTCGCGCACGCCCAAGCCGAACAGTCTAGTCTTGAAATGACTAAAATAACTGCAATAAATTCTCTGTTGGAACAAAAAGATTGGCGAGCAAGAGAATTATCTACTGAATTAGAGTCTGAAAGAGACAAATTGTTGTCTAATTCAAGAACTAAGATGAAATATGATTATGCACAAAGCATTAAACCTTATAATGCAACTCTAAAATATTTAGGGAGTTTAGGACTTGGTTGTATGGGGATAGGTTTCTTGGTAGCAGCAGGTTGTAATCTGAGCAAAAGACAAACTCAAGAAAACAAATAAAACAACTTTTTTATTTTATTATTTTGTTCAGAATTTCTTCGCACTATCGAAGACTATCTCTTCGTTTCGTCGTCCGTCCGTGTCAGCCCCCCGTCGTATGCGTGCCCTATTGGTCGGGTGAACAACTTCTTTTTATCACCTCTTAGAAATTGCGTTTAAAAAAGATTATACGCCGAATGGCGTAATTCCGTCCGTGAATTTTAAACGGAACGAAAGAGCAAATCCTATTTTTACCTTGAGGTTTAACTTTCGTTTAATCCTACGCTGTAAACGAACTTTTAATCTAAAAATCGAATAGCAAAGAAAAATTTATAACTAAAGCAAAACTACGAAACAAGTGACAATAATACTAACCGACCACGCAAAAAAGAGGATGGCTGAAAGAGCTATAACTTTCAAGCAGATTCAGGAGACTATCGAAATGCCTAATTACACTGTCCAAAAAGGAAAGAAAACAGAGGCAATTAGAAATTTTCCTGAAAAAAGAGTCAAAGTTGTTTACGCTACCAAAGA